>CAZVVD010000012.1:0-47162 GCA_964630555.1 uncultured Verrucomicrobiota bacterium
TACCTGGATAGCGGTCTTTCACCGCCTAGCCGCCGGACATGCCCGGCACACACGGCACCGCTAACGGGCGGCGCAGTAGCGCCGTACCGTTCAGCGGTTTGTTGGCTTATCTCTTGCGGGCTCAAGATTCCTCTTGTTCAGAACGTACCACGAACATGGCAGCTCGCACAGGATTACAAGAAGGGCAAACGTGCATACTGCCACTATAGCTGCCGCCAAGCTGCCAAAAGGTTTCAAGAGTAATGCAAACATAATCAACGACCCAGGACCGACGATGATCGCACCAAGGAGACCCCCCACCAGACAAAGTGGCCACTTCCTGCCTGCAAGCTGAAGTCTGCTTTTGCATTTTGGGCAGCGATACCTTGTCGGCGTCGGCGCCCATGTGAGAGTCCATAATCCTATCGCACCGTTGCAGACTGGACATTGTATTGTCTTATTCATGATCTTATGAAGCCAACTTGTTATTATGACGCAAGGTTTTGCGGCTAAGCAATAATTATTGGAAAGCCCAATTTGCCCTGTAAGTCTTTGCCGTTGCTTAACTAACATAAAGTTTTACGCCAATTTTCGTCCCTGCAAAAGACGCAAATTTGCGGCTTATCACCGGCCAGGACGGGATAATGCCGCGGTTTTGCGGCTTATCAATGCAATACAGTCCGCTCCATCAGCCTCGGTCTCCAGGAATGGTTGCTTGGCGAACGCAAACGCCTGGACTTTGATGCTGGGTTTCTCGCCGCCGCCTTTCCTGATCAGTTTCGAAGTCGCCACGGTCCGCCCCGTCTGACCACCTTGACGATGGGCATGAAATTTCCAGGCTACGGCAATCAGAAGACGATTGGGAATAGGATCATTGATACTGACTGGCTATTTCTTTTGCCTTTTTCACCATATCGTCCTTCGTAACATTTTTGGTCCTGACATGGAAAGACGATACTACCTTCCCACCTTTTGCCGTTACTTTTTCGGTCATGGCTTTTATGGCGGTGTCCGGGCTGCCCCCTCCCAGGGTTACAAATACAACAACTGACTTGCCTTTGAAGTCTACCTGTTCAATAAACGCATTGAACGCAGGGGCAGGCATTCCGAACCAGACCGGCGACCCAATAAAAATGCGTTCGTAACCGGTCAAATCCGTCTTGACAGATTTTATCGGCCAGGACTTTCCTTGTTGGGCGGCATCTTTTCCGGACGAGAACGCCTCCTCTTTGGAAGGTTTGGCGACATCTTCCAATTTGATCACATCGGCTTTAATAATTTCCGCCAGGGTTTTTGAAACCAGCTCTGTATTCCCGGACCAGGAATAATAGATGATAAGACTTTTCATCGTTGCCTGCGTTTCGTCAGCCTTGGCAGTCATCATGCTAAAAGGTCCAATCATCGCTGCCAGCATGACCAAGCCGATAATCAGTTTTTTCATGGGCTCTTCCTTTCATTGTACGTTTCAGAATGTCCTTCGTGTGGTTCCGGTTGGTATACATTTCTGGCGGAAGAAAATCAAAATAATGGCCTCTGGGTCTGCTGGATTACTCCGTCTGGCCTTGAAGTGTAACGCAAACGAACGGCTTATGGTTTGACCATACGCCCGCTGAGGCCCGGATACAAGGCAAAATGGAAATCATTGCCTGAGCAATGCCCATGGCATTATCCTGTAGAAATCGTATCGGATCCTGCTATCATCCGGGCAAACAAAAGAGCCCCCCATGCAAGCCACGATCAAAGACAACAGACTCGTGATCGAAATTGACCTGCAGAACCCGCCCGTGCCCAGCGCCAGCGGCAAGACGCTCGTGGTGGCCTGCACCCACGGCAACCAGGTCACCGACCTCAAAATCGAGGGCCAGCCGGTGATCATCGGCGTGAATGCGTATATCAAGAAGGCAGGCACGTAAAATTGCGTTCTGAACCTTGGCAGGTTGATTCCGATAGCCGCCGGCGGGATCCGCGGCGGGCAGAATGCCCACCCTTCCCCGGATCGCGGGTGACACCGTTGAAGCGTTTCCGCCCTTGCCTGAAGGCCCGGGATTTGGTTCATTGCCCCTGCGGGCGCCGTGTTCAACGACGCGGTCGGCGATCATGGCGGCCTGCTACCTGGGCTTGATCCTGTTCTTCGCCGCCCGAGGCGGCTACCGGGTCGTGTGTCTGGAGCCCGCAGCCGGACAATCCTAGATGGACCCGGGTTCAGTGCGGCACAGGGGCTATGAACGCTATCAGGTCTGCCAGTGGGGGGGGTGACCTGTCGTCTCGCTCATGTCCTATGGTCGAAGCGGCGCCATCGTCGCTTTCCAGTCCAACGCGGCGGAGGCGTCGCATCTGTTTTTTTGCCATTCCTATTCACAATGAGCTTCAACAACAATCACCGGCGCCGGCCGGCAATGACAGGGGCACAACTGGTTGTTTTCCTGGCGCTGGTTCCGGCGCTATGTTACGCCCAGCTCGCGATCTTCCGCCCCAAGTTCGGGGTGCCGGAGTTTCCCCTGACGAACCAGGGCGCGTTCCGCGTGGAAGTCGAGGCCGCCTCGGGCCTGGACCCGCGGGGCTGGAACGCCCGGCTGGCCAACGACCTGCGCGCCTGGACCTGCTCGGTCGCCCAGGCGGCCTACGGGCGCGTGGTGAACTGCAACTCCCAGACCGGCTACCTGCTGACCGTCCGCGCGCCCGCCGGCATCCCGCCGGAGGTTTTTGACCTGACCGTCGGCCACGCTGCCGCCGGGTCCGCCACCAGCCGCCACTGCGTCAGGCCTCTCCCGGCCACCGAGACCAACTTTTATATCCTGCACTTCGCCGACCCGCAGGTGGTCTCCGAAAAGGCCGCGCACCCCAGCGGCCGCGGAGGGCGCTACGGCAGCGTCGAGGCCATCGCCTGGTGCGCGCCCGCCATCAACCTGATCAATCCCCGCTTTCTGATCAACACCGGGGACGAAGTGGACAATGGCGTCGCGGCGCTGTACCCCAAGTACCTGGACGCCCTCAAGCGTCTTGACGTACCCCTGCTCATCACCCGTGGCAACAACGACTGGGGCAGTCTCGACGCCTGGAAGCGGGACATCGGCCCGCCCACCTATTCCCTCCGGCTGGGCTCGTTCTACATCGGCATGAAGGATTACCTCTCCGACGAGAACCTGGCCTGGTTCACCAACGACGTCGCTGGCTCATTCGCCGACCCCCAGATCGCCTTCCGCCTCTTCGGCCAGCATTTCATCACCGGGGACCGCAGCTACGCCCCGCCGCCGGGGCTGTACCCGGACCTGATGCTGGTGGGACACATTCACATCTTCGCGACCCTGAGCCTTGAGCCCTACCCCGTGCTCGCCAGCCGCAAGGCCTGCGATTACGGGGCCTGCGCCATCTTCGAGTTCCTCCGGACCGACCGGGGCTGGACCTGCCCGAGCATCCCCGTGCATGGGTTCGGCAACGTCCTCACGCTCCACGGCGACTGGGGCAAACCGCCCCGCGTCGCCTGCGTCTACTCCAACCGTAACGACGGCGCCGCCCTGGCCAACACGGCCTTCATCACCAACAGCCTCGCCTATGATTTCTGGGACGGGCGGGTCCGCTTCCTGATGCGCAAATCCCCCGCCGGGTTCGCCGTCAGCGGCGGCGACCTCGTGGCCGAGTATGATTATGCCCCCACCCGCTCGGCGGCGCTGGTGCGCGTCAACATCCGGCGGAACGCCCTGACCAGCGTGTCCATCGCGCCGCGCGGCGCGGTTGGGAACGGCAAGGGAACCAGTCCGGCATCCGCGCCGGGCGCCGGGGCCGGCACCCCCCCGGCCCGGCTGTGAGACGCGAACGCCGGGGCCGGCCCGAGGCCCCCCTGGGAATACTGCCATGCCATTTCCGCGCTTGCCGCCTTTTTCGGTCCCCCATCGCTTCCGGCTGGGGACGCCTTCCTATGTCTACCCCGCGGACCTCCTTCCCAATGCCCGGGCCCTGGCGCGCCGGGTAGAGGATATTGAACTGGTCCTCTTCGAGTCCGGCGCCCCCCTGCCGACGCCCGCCACCATTGAGCGGCTGGGACAGCTGGCCGCCGACCACGGCCTGACCTATACCGTCCACCTGCCGATCGACCGCCGCTTGGGCGGACCCGACCGCGCCGAGCGCATGGCGCTCCAGCGGCGGATCCTCGACATCCTGGCGCTCACCGCCCCGCTGAGCCCCTTGGCCTACATCCTCCATCTCGCGGGGGTGGACCCGGCGGCGGATGCCGCCGGCATCCGGGCCTGGCAGAAAGCCGTTGCCGCCCGACTGCCGGCGATCGTGGCGGGAACGGAACGGCCCTCCCGGGTGTGCCTCGAAAACCTGGACTACCCCTTTGAGTGGTGCGAGGTCTTCCTGGACCGTTTCGGACTGGGCGTTTGCCTGGACACCGGCCACCTAGCCCTGGCCGGCGGCGATTGGGACGGACACGTCCGGCGCTACGCGGACCGCCTGCGCGTCATCCACCTGCACGGCCTGCGGGACGGGAAAGACCACCGGCCGCTGACGGACATGCCGGGCGCCTGGCTGGACCGGTTCCTGAATTCCATTGACAATTTCACGGGGGTCCTGACACTGGAGCTGTTCGATTTCGACTCCGTGCGCGGGTCCCTGGAGTGCCTGTCGCAAGGCCTGGCGCGGCGCAGCCGCGATCAGGTTTGATCTTTTTTTCGATACAGGCGTGCCATCCTGAACGAAGTGCCCTCGTCAGGCGGGTCCGCCTATGGAGGAAAGGATCTCATCTGCCTGGGTCGACACGGATGAGATTCCTCGCTCCGCTCGGAATGACAAGCAGCGCCAGCGTCCGTCATCGGTTTGCCGTCATGCCAAAAACTGGAACACGAATGCTGGTCCTCGGCGGCGCCCGCAGCGGCAAGAGCCGCTTCGCCCAGCAGCTGGCCGAGCGCCGCTGGAAGCGTCCGCTCTACCTCGCCACCGCCGAGGCCGGGGACGCCGAAATGGCCCTGCGCATCCGGAAGCACCGCCGGGCCCGCGGCGCGCGCTGGCGCTGCCTCGAGGAGCCGCTGGCGGTCCCCGCCGCGCTCGCCGGCATCCCGGCCGGCGTCGACGGCGTCCTCGTGGACTGCCTGACGCTCTGGCTTTCCAACGTGCTCCTCAAGGAGGGCCCCGGCGCGATCGAGAAACGCAGTCAGGCCCTGCTGAAAGCGGTGAAAGGCTTCCGCCGCGAGCTGGTCCTGGTCAACAATGAGGTCGGCCTGGGCATCGTGCCGGAACACCGGCTGGGCCGGGAGTTCCGGGACCACGCCGGCCGCTTGAACCAGGCCCTGGCGGCCGTGGTCGACACCGTCGTCCTCGTCGTCGCCGGCCTGCCGCTGGTGCTGAAGGGACAGTTGCCGGAGTAGTCCGGTGTCAGTTGTCAGTTGTCCGTTGCCCGTTGTCGGTTGTCCGTTGCCCGTCGTTTTCTGTCTGTGGTTGATCGGACAGGAAACCCCTTCAAAAAAGGTGAACTATGGCACGAAGTCAGTTTGAAAATTTACAGGTCTACCAATTGGCGGAGCAGTTGGCAGACGAAATCTGGAATATTGTCATTGCGTTGGACGCCTTTGCCAAAGACACCATCGGCAAGCAAGTGGTAAAAGCCGCGGATAGCATCGGGGCCAATATCGCCGAGGGTTGCGGGCACGGCAGTTTTCAGGACAATCGCCTGTTCATCCGCATCGCCAGGGGCTCTTTGAACGAAACGCAGCATTTTCTGCGACGGCTCTACAAGCGGCAGTTGTTATCCGGCAGACAGGTGGCCCGCATCAAGCCCTTGATTGATGAACTGGCGCCGCGGTTGAATGCGTATTTGCGCTCCATTGGCTCTTCGGCCGTAAAGAAATTGCCCGTCAATTGACAACGGACTACTGACAACGGACTACTGACAATTGACAAAATTACAGAAGGAGACGGTATGACCTCCCGTGAACTTTACGATAAAACCCTCGCCCGCATTCAGCCGGTCTCCCCCGATTTGCTGGCGAAAGCCTGGCAGCGGCTGGACTCCCTCTCCAAGCCCCGGCGCAGCCTGGGCCACCTTGAGGACATTGCCGCGCGCGTCGCCGCCATTCTCCAGCAGGACCGACCCCGGATCACCGGCCGGCGCGTCTTCGTGTTCGTCGGCGACCACAAGGTCGTCGAGGAGGGCGTCAGCGCCTACCCGTCCGCCGTCACCGCGCTCATGGTCAGGAACTTCCTGGCCGGCGGCGCCGCCATCAACGTCCTGGCCCGGCAGGCCGGCGCCCGGATCGAGGTAATCGACGTCGGCATGGCCGAAAACCTCGGCCGGGTCAAGGGCCTGCATCGGCACAACATCAAGCGCGGCGCCGACAACATCGCCCGCGGGCCCGCGATGACACCCGACGAAACCTTGCGGGCCGTCGCCGTCGGCATCCGGCGCGCCGACAGGGCGATCGACCGGAAGGTCACCCTCCTGGCCACCGGCGAGATGGGCATCGGCAACACCACCCCGGCCGCCGCCCTGTTCTCGGTCTACCTGGACCTGCCCCCCGCCCAGACCGCCGGCGTCGGCACCGGGCTTGACACCGCCGGTGTGGGCCGCAAAATCGAAGTGATCGAAAAAGCCCTCGCGGTCAACCGCGCCCTGTGCGCAACCCCCCTGGGCGCACTGGCGGCCGTGGGCGGGCTCGAGATCGCCGGGATCTGCGGCCTGTGCCTCGGCGCCGCCGCCCGCTCGCGGCCGGTCATCGTGGACGGATTCATCTCCAGCGCCGGCGCCCTGGCGGCCATGCGCCTCTGCCCGGCCGTGAAGGATTACCTGTTCTTCGCCCACAGGAGCGCCGAGGCCGGGCACCGCCTGTTTTTCGAGCGGGAAAAGCTGCGGCCGCTGGTGGACCTCGGCCTGCGGCTGGGCGAAGGCACCGGCGCCGCCATCGCCATGCAGATCGTCTCGGACGCCGTGGCCGTCTACAACGAGATGGCGACCTTCTCCGACGCCGGCATCGCGGCGGGAGCGTGACGGGGAATCGATGATTGTGGATTTCTGATTTTTGATTGAAGCAACGCCTCACCACTGATTTCACGAACACGATGATCCTCGGCGGATTCAGCGCGGCGGTGAAGACCTTGACGATCCTTCCCTTCCCGGGCAAGGGAACCGAGCGGATCGCCGACGCGCTCTTCTATTTTCCCGTCGTCGGGGCGCTCATCGGGGCCGGCCTGGCCCTGGCGGCCTGGGCGATCGGCCAGGGCCTGGAGTGGGCAACCGGCGCCGGCCTCGCTGGCGTCGTCCTCCTGAGCTGGATCACCGGCGGCCTGCACCTCGACGGACTCGGTGACGTGGCCGACGCCTACAGCCCCGGCCGGCCGCGGGAGCGCATGCTCGCGATCATGAAGGACCACCACGTCGGCGCCTTCGGGGTGATCGCCATCGTCCTGGTCCTGCTGGTCAAGATGACCGCCCTGGCGCACCTGGCCCTGTTCGCCCGGTGGCTTTGGATTCCGATCCCCTTCATCCTTTCGCGCACGGTCATGGTCCTGCTGGCCGTGTCCCTACCCTATGCCCGCCCGGAAGGCGGCACCGGAAAAGCCTTCGTCGAGAACGCCCGCCCGGCCCACTTCATCGTCGCCTGCCTGGTCGCCCTGGCGCTGTGCCTGCTCCTGGCCGGGCTCGCCGGCGGACTGTTCTTCCTCGCCGCTCTCGGGCTCGGCTCCGGCCTGGCCCTCTGGATGAAACGCGCGTTCGGCGGGGTCACCGGCGACCTGCTCGGCATGGCCAACGAGGCCGTCGAAAGCGCCCTCCTGTTCCTCCTGGCGGCCCTGGCGCCCTTCGCCGAATTGGCCCAAGGCTACTTATTCTGGTAATGTCACCTCTGCAAAGCGTTGAATAAGATCAGGCCCACGGCCACGATAAAACGTGGCCCTCCAATATATGGATGGAGGGACGCGCTTTGTCGCGTCCGTCTGGACTCCAACTATTTGAAATAGATTTTCTATGCGCTCTTTGCGGTTAATTTTTCCCGTCGGCTTCTGCCTGGCCGCGCTCGCTTTTCTCCTGCCGGCCTGCTCCCGGCCCCGGGAAGCGGCGCCCGACCTCCAGGGCAACAGGATCGTATCCCTCGCGCCCAGCCTGACCGAAATCGTCTGCGCGGTCGGCGCGGCCACCCAGCTCGTCGGCCGCACCACCGCCTGCGACTACCCCCCGGAGATCATCCCGTCGGTCCCGGTGGTCGGGGGCTTCGGCGCCCCCGCGCTCGACCTGCTCCTCAAACTCCGGCCGACGCTCGTGCTGGAGGTGGACCTGGCCGACGCCGCCATCGGCAAGGCCATCGACGAGACCGGGCTGGCCCGCCGGCGGATCGCCTGTTCGACCGTGGACGAGATTCCCCGGGCCATCCTGCAGGTCGGCCGGCTGACCGGCTGCGACGACCAGGCCCGCAGCCTGGCCGAAACGATCGCGGCCCGCGTCGCCGAACTCCGCGGCACGGCCCAGCGCCGCCTGGCCTCCGACCGCCCCGGCCCCGCGGTCTTCGTCGAAATCTGGGGCGACCCCCTCACGACTGTCGGAAAAAAATCGTTCCTTTCCGACCTCGTCAGCCTGGCCGGCGGACGGAACCTCGGCGACGAAGCCGCGGACAAGGATTATTTCACCGTTTCGGCTGAATGGGTCATCGCCCGTAACCCGGACGTGATCATTTGCCTTTACATGAGCAAGCCCGGGAAGACCGAGGGGAAGAGATCAGAGATCAGAGATCAGAGATCAGCCATCAACCATCAACCATCCTCCCCCAGCCATCCACCGTCCACCATCCACCATCCACCATCCTCTTCGGACTGGGCGCGCATCGCCTCGCGGACCGGCTGGGCGGGCGTGGCGGCGGTGAAGCATCACCGCGTCTACGGCAGCCTGAACGACAGCCCCATCATGCGCCCCGGCCCGCGGATCTTGGAAGGGATCGAGGAACTCCGCCGGTGCATCGAGTAGCCGCCCAGCCCCCTGCGGGCTTGGACTTATCCCCCTGCCGGCTTGCTTCCTTCCGGCTTATCCCCCTGCCGGCTTGTCCGGCAGGAGATCATGATCCCTTGGCAATCCGGCGGATCACGTCCAGGTCGTACTCGCTGAACGTCCCCACGTAATATCCGGCCTGCCAAACGCGGCAGCCGGCGGCGCTGGCCAGCCCGTTCTGAAATGCCAGCGCGATTTCCGCCGGCGAACGCTCGATGTTCCCGCGCAATGCCAGGTGCACATGATCGGGCATCACGGACAACGCGCCGATCCGGTGGTCGGCTTCCGCCGCAATTCGGAAAGCCGCATCGCGCAATTGACCCAGCCGTTCGGGATTCGTGATGCGAAACCGGTCCGCAACCACCAACACCAGGTGCAAATTGTACCAGTACTGCCCGCTGTTGGATTCCGACGGCTCAGCCAGGATGGCATCGTCGCCCGCCACGGTGAATCGCCGCATGAGTTTTTGAAAGCGCGGATCGGCAAAGTCTCCCTTGCCGACCTGCCCGCGGACGTAGCGCCCGACCATGTCGTCGGTGTTCTCACCCAGACTTCGGAACGCCACCTTGGGCTGAATTCGACCGGGCTGCCCGCCTTGCGGAGCGCATGCTGCAGGCGCCCTTTGACCCGCATGCAGAAAAACACCGGGCTGATTTGCGGTGTAACACTAAAAAGGAGCTGGCCCCTCTCCGCCGTGGCATGGGGTGTAAGCAGGCGCAGTCCGTCCTGTTCCCAACGCTGAGCAAGCGCACGGGCAATAGCGGCAGTTTGCGGCGGAAGCGCCGATCCGCGGGTCGGCCAGCCGGTCCAGTCGTAGCGGAGGGTGAAAGCGGGATGATCGTTATGGCCAGTGTATCGCTCCGGCCGGACAAGCCGGCCGGGCGCGTACCCCGGCGGACTTCCCGGGCGCAATGCGTTCCCCGGCGGGCCGGCCGGATTCGATTCGTTCCCCGGCGGGCCGGCCGGGTGCAATGCGTTCCCTGGCGGGCCAGATGGGTTCGATTCGTTCCCCGGCGGGCTTGTCCCGCCGGGAACAAAGACTGTGCCATCAGGAATAAGTTCCATTTTCAGCCCCCTCCATTGCCTCCGATTTCAGATTATCCCCCTTCAGGCTGACTTTGGAAGCACGGAAGAAAAGACCTGATGTTGAGATTGAATAAATCATGGAAAAACATATCATGCCCTTCCAGTCATTGATAGGCCGCCCCGGGATTGCGCGAAAATTCGCAATGACAAAATCCCTGCCAGTCTGGCTCCTGCTCCTGCTGACACCGCTCGTCCTCGGCGCCTGCGTCCTCGCCGGCGCCACCGGCTTGGCGGCGCTGGACTGGGATTCCGCGGCCGGACCGGCGATCTTCCGGCTGCGCGTTCACCGGGTGGCGGCGGGGTTCGCCATCGGGGCCGGGCTTTCCTGCTCCGGTGTGGTTCTGCAGGCCCTGCTGCGCAATCCCCTGGCCGACCCCTACGTGCTCGGCGTCAGCAGCGGCGCCGGGCTGGGCGCCGCCCTGGTCATCGCCACCGGGCTGGCCGCCGTGACCGGGTTCCTGCCGGCCGGCGCCTTCCTGGCCGCGCTCCTGACCCTGGGCATCGTGGTGCTCCTGGCGCGCCACAGCGGCGCGCCCCCCCTCTACGGCCTGCTCCTCAGCGGCGTGATCGTGAGCGCGATGTGCTCCAGCGTGCTGATGCTGATCATCTCCCTCGCGCCGGCGGAGGGGCTCCACAGCATCATGTGGTGGATGCTGGGCAATCTCCAGGTGGTCTCGACGCCGCTTCTCGCCGTCAGCGCCGCCCTGATCGCCCTGGGCATCGCCGGCATCTGGGGGCTGGCCCGCGACCTCAACGCCCTGACCCTCGGCCGCGAAATGGCCCACCACCTCGGCATCCGCACCGGCGCGGCCATTGCGCTCGGCCTGGCCCTGGCCACGCTGACCACCGCCGCCGCCGTGGGACTCGCCGGCCTGATCGGGTTCGTCGGCCTGATCGTGCCGCACCTCATGCGCAGCCTGGTGGGACCCGACCACCGCCGGCTGGTCCCCGCCGCCGCCCTGGCCGGCGGCTGGTTCCTGGCCCTCTGCGACGCCCTGGCCCGGACCGTCATCGCCCCGATCGAGCTCCCGGTGGGCGTCATCACCGCCATGATCGGCGGCCCATTCTTCCTAGTCCTGCTCCGCCGGCGCCGCCACCACGGGTGGCTGGAATGAAATTCGCCTTCGAGCTTGAAAACGTTTCCGCGGGCTACGGCCAGCAGCGGGTGATCGAGGACCTCTCGCTCCAGGTGGCCGGGGGCGAGATGGCCGCGGTCCTGGGACCCAACGGCGCGGGCAAGTCCACCCTGCTGCGCGCACTCACCGGCCTGCTGAAGCCCATGGCCGGCGCCATCCGCCTGTTCGGGGCCGACCTTGCCCGGCTGAAGGACGCCGAGCGCGCCCGCCGAGTCGCGGTGGTGCCCCAGGATTTCAGCACGCCCATGGCCTACACGGTCGAGGAGTTGGCGATGATGGGCCGCGCCGCCCGCCTCAAGCCCTGGCAACAGCCCTCCCCCGCCGACCTCCAGGTCGTCGAGCGCGCCCTGGTCTATACCGACCTCAGCGACCTGCGGGACCGCCCGCTCGACGCCCTCAGCGGCGGTGAAAAGCAGCGGGCGGTCATCGCCATGGCCCTGGCCCAGGAGCCGCGCGTGATCGTCATGGACGAGCCCACCACCCACCTTGACCTGAACCACTCGCTCGAAATCATGCAGATCGTCGAGCGCCTGAACCGGGAACAGGGGGTCACGGTCCTGATGACCAGCCACGACCTGAACCTGGCGGCCGAGTTCTGCCGGCGGCTGATCCTGCTGGACCACGGACGCTTGGTCGCTGACGGCGCCCCCGGCGCCGTGCTCAGGGAATCCGTCCTGCGCGACGTGTACCACTGCGACCTGCAGGTCCGCGAGGAGCCGATATCCGGCGCGCTCTGCGTGCTCCCCGCCCGCCGCCTGGCCCTCCCCCGGCCCGCCCGCCCCGTGCGGGTCCACCTCATCGCCGGCGGCGGCAGCGGCGGGGAGCTTTTGCGGCGGCTCGCGCTCTGCGGTTACCGCGTCAGCTGCGGCGTGCTCAACCAGCTCGATTCGGACGCCCAGGCCGCCGCGGCCCTGGGCATGGACCTGGCCCTGGAAAAGCCGTTCTCGCCGGTCGGCGCCGACGCGCTCGGCCGCGCCGTGACGCTAGCGGCGGACGCCGCGGCCATCGTCGTGTGCGAAGTGCCCTTCGGCCCCGGCAACCTGGTCAACATCGAACTGGCCGAGCGCGCCCGCGAGCGGGGCCTGCCCGTGCTGGTCAACGACCGCAACCTTGAGCACCGGGACTACACCGCGAACCGGGAGGCCGGCCCCCGCCTCCGCCGCCTCCTGCAGTCCGGCGCCGCCCCCTGGCGCCAGGCGGACGAGGCCCTGGCCCTGCTGGCAAAGCTCGCTTGAGTTTTTTCAGGCGCTTGCCAAAGACCCGCATGCCGTTATACGACACGGTTCGTCCACCGCATTGAGCGCATCGGCGGCCGGATTCCGGGCGTCAAGCCACCTTTCTCTTCCGGCTCCTGACACATAACTTCCTCTCCAAAAAGGAGATTGAGCCGGGATACCTAGACCCTCTAGGCATCATGACATCGCGGGGCGGATCGGGCCGGAGCGGGAAACTGTCCCGTCGGCCAGACACCGTGTCACCAAGCACGGGCGCCGAGTTCTTGCCCTCACACCCCGGCCTTGTTTGCCTTGAACCATGAGGAGACCTGGTGTAATGTCTCTTGTGCTTTGTCACATTGGGGTTCGTAGAATAGCGCCTCGGAACACGAGCCGGCTTGTAGCAACATAGTCATTCGATACGTCATCGGGCTGGAAAAAAAACGACGAGGGCAGCGCTTCACCTATTTCCAACTATATAGAGGAGAAAATGAGATGAGCATGAAACTGAACCGATTGTTCTCGATGGCCGGTCTGGCGTGGGGCCTCGTCCTCGCGGGAGGCTGGGCCGCGGAGACCGCCCCGGAGTGGAAAACGATCTACGAGCGGGACCTGGCCCAGGGCGAGACCCTGGGGGAATGGATTGCGATCTCCGGCGACTGGACCCTGACCCCGGAGGGCATGAAAAAAACAGGCCGCGACAGCGACGGAATCATGATGCTGCGCGCGCCGGTGGTCAAGGGCGCGGTCCGGGTCACCTACGAGGCCATGAGCCCGGAAAAGCCCGGCGACCTGAGCCTGTTCTTCGGCATGCAGGACGGCAATTTTGCCAGCGCCTGCTTCTTCGGGTTCGGCACGAGCGACAACACCACCAACGTCCTCCGCTATCCCTTTCTGCCCAAGGTGCACGGGGCCGCGCCACTCATCACCCCGGGCAAATGGCACCAGGTGGTTATCCTGCGCGAGGGCGGCCAGCTCTCGATGGACGTGGATGGCGTCAGGGCGGTTTCCCGCAGCGAGGATTCCGGGGGCTTCCCCGGCCCCTTCATCGCCCTCTACTGCTGGCAGGAAGGCGTGTTCCGGCGGATCACGATCGAGCAGCGGCCGGACCCGGTCCTGAATTCCCTTTTGACCTCCAAGGCTGTGAAGCGCGAAGCGGACGGTTCGGACGAAAGCTTCAACCTGTTCGGCCTGATCCAGGAGCGCGATCAGAAGAAGAGCGAGGTGGATCGCCTGCTGGCCGAGCGCGTGGACGTTCAGCAGCGGCTGATCGGGGATTCCCAGCCGGTGTTCAATCCCCAGGACAGCCTGGCCGGCTGGAGCACGCTCGCCAAGGCCGGCTCGAACGCGCTGGTCGCCGTCTTTTCGGCCGGGCGCGAGGCGGAGGACGATCCCTACGGCGCCATCCGCATGGTGCGCAGCGAAAACAACGGCATTGACTGGAGCGACCCGCTCGACGTGGCGGACACCCCCCTGAGCGACCGGGAGCCGGGCATTGTCGCCCTAAAGTCCGGCGGCCTGCTGGTGACCTGGCGCGCGGTCCGCGGCCTGGAATCCCCTGAGACCGCCGTCCGCGGCCTTCCGGCCGACGTCCAGCGCTGGAAAGCGGCGATCGCCAGGATCACGGAGGCCGACGCGGCCCACGCCGGCGCCTGGTGCACGGTCTCCCGCGACGGCGGCAAAACCTGGAACACCAAGGTGGCCATGCCGGTCCATTGCGCCCACGGCCCGATCCAGCTCAAGGACGGACGCCTGCTCTGCCTGGGCCGGGGCATGGAGAACGGCAAGCCGATCCTGGGCGCGGCGGAATCAAAGGACGACGGGAAAACCTGGAGCCTGATCTGGCGAAAGGCGCTGGGCCACCCGGAACTGGCGGGCATCCAGTACACCCACGCGGCCGAACTGCCCGACGGCCGCCTGCTGGGGGTGTTCACCACGGACCCGAAGGACTGGAAGTTCAAGGGGGGATGCTATATTCCTAACCAGATCTGGCAGACCGAGAGCGCGGACGGCGGCCAGACCTGGTCGGTCCCCCAGATCACGCCCATGTTCGGGTTCCCGCCGCACCTGGCGGCGCTCAAGGACGGCCGCGTCGTCTGCACCTACGGCTACCGGATGGATATCACCCGCGCCTCGCTGCGCGCCTATCCCGTCAGCCAGCGGGCGTGCTTCAGTTACGACGGCGGCCGGAGCTGGGATTTCCAACGCGAAATCGTTTTGCGCGGCGATGTCCCCGACAAGCACCTGGGGTTCCCCTGCACCGTCGAGGCCGATGACGGCGGCCTGGTCTCCCTGTTTTCCCAGGCCCTCTTCACCCAGGACCGGCCGGGCCTCGAGCGCGTCCGCTGGGAAGCGCCGGCCCGCCCGGCGGACCCCAGGCCGGACCCGCGCTTTGACGTCGAGATCGGCGAGGCGAAACTCGTGGTGGCCGGGCCGCCGGAGGAACGCCGCTGGGGCTTCTACCAGTTCCCCCACGGCAGCCGCACGACGCGCGGGGGAGAGCTGATTGTCTTTTACAGCGCCCACGATGACACCGTCGGTGGCGGCGCCAGCTACCCGGTGGACCCCTGCGTCTCCCGCGACCGCGGCCAAACCTGGGTCAAGGCCACCCCCGCCGATTTGCAGAACCTGCCCTCGGGCTTCCAGCTCAAGGACGGCACCGAGCTCACGTCCGGCGGCCTGAAACCCATGCGCGCCGGCGAGCTCGGGCTGAAGCCCGTGACCCCGGCGAATGTTGATCTCTGGAAAAGCATCCTGCTGTACCGCTATGCGGACCTGCCCAAGGACCACCAGGGCTTTCGGATGACGCGCAAGGCGCCGGGCGGCCAGGCCGAGGACCACTTCGCCCCGCTGGAGTTTCCGGATTTGGCGCTCATCCGCTACCTCTTCGGCCAGAACTCCGAAATCGGCGGCAGCGTGCCCCTGCCCGATACTCTCGTCGGACCCTATGGCCGTTTGAACCGCGATGGCGGCACCCTCGAGCTGCCGGACAACACCCTGCTGATGCTGGCCGGCGCCGTGCGCTTCCGCGAGGATGGCACGGCCCTCAACGGCACCTTTCTCCTGGCCTCGGAAGACGGAGGACGAAGCTGGAAGCTGCGTTCCATGCTCATGGATACCCAGCGGGAAAAGGGCCTGCTGGGCTGCGAGGAAGCCAGCCTGGTCCAGCGTCCGAACGGCACCCTCGTCACCCTGATCCGCAACGAGGGCGCCCCCGCCTGGCGCCCGTTCTACATGCCGGACTGCTGGCTGACGATTTCCAGGGACAACGGCCTGACCTGGACGCCGCCGCGGTGGTTCAACGCCTTCGGGGTCCTGCCGCGCCTGATCACCCTGGACAACGGGATCGTGGTGGCCTCCTACGGCCGGCCCGGGGTGGAGGTGCGTTTTTCCAGCGACCCGGACGGCCTCATTTGGAGCCAGCCCTTCTCCATCCGGCCCCGGATCGGCATGATCGGCCGGGCGGTGGCGGACAAGGACGCCACCTGCGGCTACACCTCGATCTTCCCCTGCGGCCCGGACCGTTTTGTCATCGTGTACTCGGACTTCTACCACCGCGACGCGGACTGGATCCTGCACAAGGCGATCAAGGTGCGCGAGATCCGGGTGACCCGGCGGACACCGTAGCCGCCGGCTGCCGGTCGCCGGGAATCAACCGGGCGACAGTTCGGCCGCACAACCCAGGCGGCTGCGCGTGTGGAAATACGCCCGGAGGTTGTCCAGCGGGATGTTGCCGGGCAGCTGGCCGCTGGCGCTGACGATGAACCCGGGATAGTCCCGGCCCCGGAGCATCACCTCGCGGGTGTGCCGCTCCACCTCGGCGGGGCTCCCCAGGGTGAGCAGGTTCGTCGAAATCCCCCCGATGAATCCCCGCCCGGCCCGGCCCCAGGTGGCCAGCACCCGCTCGAAGGGCGTGGCCGGGCTTTCGCACATGATGGCGGCAAACGGGAATTCCAGCAGGCGCTCGAGGAACGGGTCCAGGTTGCCGTCGGATACGAACACCACTTTTTTCCCGGCGCGCACGGCCGGCTCGAGGATGGCGGGGTAGCGGGGAAAAATATGCCGCTCGTAAAAGGCCGGGGGGAAGATCGGGCCGGACCCCATGCTCAGGTCGTCGTGGCAGAAAACGACCTCCTCATCCATGGCCGCCAGGGCCTCGACCTGCTTCCGGCTCAGCCGTGCCCACGGCGCCCAGAGCTGCTCGTCGAAACGCAGCGGGTCGGACGCGGCCGCCGCCAGGAAGGGCTCCCAGCCGAACGTGACCACCGGCCACATGAACAGCATCGTGTAGTAAAGGTGGAACATCACGGCCCGGTCGCCGAACTCGGCGCGGAACCTGCCGTTCATGGCCCGCAGCGCGCCGCGCTGGCGGCCGAGATCGAAATCGTGCCGGCCGACGTCGAATCCCCACACGGCGGCCTCGTCAGGAACGGTCTCGCCGGCGACCTGCGCGGCCGGCATGGAGGTGCCGAACACCCCGTAATCGTGATACACCCGGCCGTCCTGCTCCCAGGTGCCGCCGGGCACTTTCGGCCGGGGCGCATTGCCCTCGGGCAGGGCGGCGTGGATGTCGATGCCCAGCTTGCGCCAGGCGGCCGCGAACGCCCGGTGGGTGTCGTCATAGACGTCCACCCCCGACACGTGCCGGATGAGCCCGGGGTGGTCCAGGGTTTCCTTGGAGGGGATTTTCGCCGGGCGGCGGCCCGACAGCGCGTCGAGCACGTCCCGCTTCACGGCGCGCCCCGCTCCCCGCCGGGCCAGGCCAAGGCGTCCTCGTCCATCCGCACGCTGCGCCCCTCCTCGTAGGCAAGCCTCACCGCCGCCAGCATCGCGTTGGCCATGAACGCGTCCCGGACCGACACCGGCATGGGCGCGCGGCGCCGCAGGCAGGCGGCGAACAGCTCCAGCTCCGCCCGGTGCCCGGAATGATAGCCCGCCTCGTCGGACTCGTCGAGGGCCTCCCGCGGATCCGGCGAGCGGAACGTGGCGCGGCGGTAGTTCACGACTTCCGCGGTGCGGCCGTCGGCCCCGCAGAACTTGTAGTACCACTTGCCCAGGAACACGGAAGGATTGGCCTGGCCGAGCGCGATCACCGCCAGGCTCGCATCCCGGAAACGGACCGTCACCGCCAGCCGGGCCGGGTTGCCGGCGTCGACCTTTCTCCCCGGCGGCCCGTCGCCTTCCGCCCGGATTTCCAGGGGCTCGCAGCGGTGAAACATCCGCACCAGGTCGAGGGCGTGGCACAGGTTGTTGATCCAGCCCCCGTAAAGCCCGCCGCCCTCCATGGGCGCGATGACGTGCACCCAGGAGAAGCCCGGCCGGACCAGGGGGAACACCCGGGCCACCGCCCGGTTGAACCGGTAGCAGTAGCCGACCATGTAGGGCGCCGGATCGGCCTCCAGGCGCCGCGCCAGCCGCCGGCACTCCTCGAGGTCGCTGCCCATGGGCTTCTCGCAGAACACGGCCTTGCCCGCCGCCAGCGCCCGCAGGCTGAGGGCCACGTGCGTCTCCGCCGGCGTGGCGATCAGGACCGCCTCCACGGCGGGGTCCCCCAGCACCCGCTCCAGGTCCGCGGTGTGGTACTCCGCCCCCACGGCCTCGGCCACCCGGCGGGCGTTGTCGGCGGCCAGGTCCATGCAGGCCCGCACCCGGATGGCCGGCAGGGCCGCCAGGTGGGCGGCATGCACGTTCCGCACGATGTTCCCGCAGCCGAGGATCCCCAGGCGGACGGGCGTCGGCTGTGTTTCCGGAACGCTCATGCTTCCCCCTCCCCTTTTTTCTGCCGCCTGACCTAGCACGGATAAATTATCGATCGCCGCAGACCACTTTCCCCGTCCGTCAATCAGCAATCAGCAATCCGAAATCAGCAATGCTTTCTCAGGCGGCGCCGACCACCTCCATGGCGATCTGGGCCCATTGGAAAAGGCGCTGCGGCTGGTAGCGCACGGTGCTGATGTCTTTCAGGATGAACTCCAGCGGGCAGCCGTGCTTCTCGCAGACCTTCCGGGTCGCTTCCAGGTCGGCCCGGGCCCGCTCCGGGCTGAAGGTGTCGGGCGCCAGGATGGCCGGGCTCGGCTTGCGGGAATAGACGTAGTCGGCCCCGAGCCCGGAGGCCCCGAGCTCCTCGTCCACCCAGGGGCTCATGGAGACTTTCCTCACGTTGGGAATCAGGCGGACCTCCTTCATTTTCTTGTCCAGCGGGTCGCAGCAGCCGTAGTAGACCAGGCCGAACCGCGCGCAGATGGGGCTGACGTAATCCACCTCAAACTCCTTGAACATGGCGGGGGAGACCGTGGAAAACATCTGCGCCAGGCCGAAGATCCAGAGGTCCTTGGTGCGCGGCTTTTGCGGGTTGTAGCCCGGGGCGGGCAGTTCGTCGGTGTAGGCGCCCGTGCAGTGGATCGTGTTCTGCTGGCTTTCGCACAGCAGTCCCCGCTCCTCCAGCTGATCGTAAATGCCCATGTAACCGTCTCGCATGAGGCTCAAAACGCGGTGCATGAAGTCCGGCCGGTCCGCCAGGGCGTAGAGCGCGCCCTCGACACTCATCCAGCAGGCCAGCGGGTCCCAGAAGGACACGTAGGGATCGTAGCCCCAGGCGCGGACTTCCATGATCCCGTCGAACAGCTCGCGGGCGACCTTCAGGCGCCGTTCGGTTTCGGCGGCGTCATGGACCACCTGCGGCAGGCGCATGCGCGCCAGGTCGGCCTCGGTCTGGAGCTGGTTCTCGTACCTGTGCCCCACCACCGAGTTGGTCGGGTCGCCGACGGCCACTTCCTCCTTCATCCCGACTCCGAAGTCGGTGTGGCCGACCGCCTTGGGCACCCACATCCGGGAGTCCACCACCATGTCCACGGGGAAATGCTTCCACTGGAAAAGGATGCGCCGCAAATGCTCCTCGTAGCCGCGGCACTTTTTGTCCGCGCAGCGCAAGGTCAGCTCGTCGCCGAGGTTCATCTCGTTCCAGCAGACCTGGTCGATCATCACCATGGGCCGCGCCGGCTTGCGCGCGTTGAGCTGGCGCCACAGCGCCCGCTTCTCCTCCTGCGCCGGTAACGCCGCGATCTCCGCCACCCGCTTCGCCAGCTCCCGGATGATCTGGACGTCTTTTTTGTTCAGCATGTGCTTTCTCCCATCTTGTTTGTTTGACTCCGCCAATGACGGCAATCAAACCTCATGACGTCTTGCAGTGAACGCTTGTTGCTGCTTTGCTCTTCGTTGTCTTCTCTTCATTATCAGGACAAGCGGGAATCCAAGGGCAATGATTGGAAATGCCACAGCTATCCACGGAAACCAGGGTGACTTTATGAACGGGGTGTCGTGAACCAACCACCACAGGATTTCTGCAGCCAACACCAGAATGACCTCCGCCACTATGGTGCTGACGCCCTCTCTGTAAGGCTGATCCACTTCTCGCAGAACACGACGCCCTTCTGCCATTGCCGTTGCGAGACTATCCACGTCCTTCTGGATAATTAGTTGATTATTTTTCATCGCTGCATTACAGGAATCTGATCAGTTATTCCAATTGCGGCGCGAAACCAAGGGCATTCGCGCCCTACAATTCGTAATATGGATGATGCCATTGTGCCCGGCTTATTCCTATATCGCGCGGCTGCTGCAGACCCGCGGGGCGACCGCGGTGCGCATGGCGCGTCCCCCGGCCTTGCCGGGGGGACGCTTACTGTAGCCGACGTCGATCCTGATTTCCATGACCGCGATCACCGATCGCGGTAACAACTTTGAAATACCTTCACAGTCGAGATCGGATGGGTTTCCTCTTGCCTGAACCCTGAACCCTGACCCCTGTACGGCTGGCTACCGGAACGGCAGCACCCGGTCCAGCGTGTCCGCGCCCGCCAGCAGCATGACCAGCCGGTCCACCCCCAGGGCCGCGCCCGCCGACGCCGGCATCCCCGCCTCCAGCGCCGCCAGGAACTCCTCGTCCAGCGGGTAGACCTCCCTGCCCAGGGCCCGGCGCTCGGCCGCGCAGGCCTCGAACCGCGCCCGCTGCTCCGCCGGATCGGTCAGCTCGCTGAAGGCGTTGGCCAGCTCCAGCCCGCCGATGTAAAGCTCCCAGCGCTCGGCTACGCGGGGATCGCCCGGCTTGCGGCGCGCCAGGGCGGCCGCCGCCGCCGGGTAATCCATCAAAACCGCGGGATGCTCCGCCGGCAGGCGCGGCTCCACCTTGCTGACCAGGTCCAAGTCGAACCGCTCGGCGTCGAAGGCGGCCACCGGATCCCAGCCCGCGAAGGCCGTGAAGGCCTGCGCCACCGTGAACCGCTCCCAGACCGGCACGAGCTCGATCCGCGGCGGCTCGAGCGGCGCGTCCTCCGGCCAGCCCCGCCGACCGCGGGCGGACAGCCAGGTGCGGCCAAGGACCTTGTCGGCGACCGCGGCGATCAGCGCCTTGGCGTCCGCGAGGACCGCCAGGTAATCCGCGTTGGCCCGGTACCATTCGAGCATCGCGAACTCCGGGTGGTGCCGGTCGCCGCGCTCGCCGGCCCGGAAGCAGGGGCCAAGCTGGAAAATTTTTTCGCAGCCTGCGGCCAGGAGCCGCTTCATGTGCAGCTCCGGGGAAGTGCGCAGGTATTCGCCGCCGGCGGGGATGGCGTCGATGTGGGTTTCCAGGGCCGGGGCGGGCAGGCGCAGGGGCGTCTCAACCTCCAGGAAATCGCGGTCGTAAAAAAACTGCCGGATCGCCCGCAGGGTTTTCGCGCGGAGATCGAGGACCGGCTTGAAGGACTCGAGTGCGGAAGACATGCCCCTCTGCATACTGCCGGCGCCCGGCCCATCGTAAGGCTGCAAAGGCATCGCCGGCCGCCGCCGAAAGTTCCAAAATCCAAGTTCCAAATTCCAAGGAAATGCGTTCCATCACGACCAAAAAAAGAAAAAAACAGAATCCGGCTTTTTCTAAATTTTGAATCGGAATTTAATGATTCCTTGGAATTTGGACTTTGGAACTTGGAATTTCAGGACCGGAGGCGCGCCCGGGCCGGGCCCGGCGCCGCCTCACCCCCTGGCCACCCGGACCCGGTCGCTGTAGCCGCCGGTGCGGGTGTCGATTTTGATGATGTCGCCCTGGTTGATGAAGAGGGGCACCTGGAGCTCGTAGCCGCCCGCGATCTTGGCCGGCTTCATGACGTTGGTGGCGGTGTTGCCGCGGACCCCGGGCTCGGTCTCAAGGATCTCCTTCTCCACGAAGGTGGGCAACTCGACGCCGATCGGCTCGCCGTTGTGGACAAGAATCGTGACCTCGATTTCTTCGACGAGGAAAAACCGCGAGTCGCCCAGCACCTCGGCGCCGACGTTGAGCTGCTCGTAATTCTTGTCCATGAACACGTACTGGTCGCCCTCGACGTAGGAGAAGCGCATCGTGCGCTCCTCGAGGTTGGGCTCCGGGAAGGTGTCGTTGGAGCGGTAGCTGCGGGTCAGGGTCGCCCCGGTGACCATGTGCTTGAGCTTGCAGTTGTAGATCGAGGCGCCCTTGCCGGGCTTGAGGAAACTGAACTCGGTGACGATGTAGGGCGCGCCGTCGATTTCGATCCGGAGCCCCTTGCGCAAATCCGATGCCGTGAGCGTACCCATGCGTGTCTCCCGTGTTGGTGTGCCGGGCGGGGATTATTAGGAAAAACCGCCCGCGTTGGCAAGCGTTTTATAGGCCACGCCTCTCGGCGCGCAGGAGGGCTGCGCGCGCGCCCGGGTCTCAGCCCCGGGCAAGCGTTTTCCAGACCCGCAGTCCGCGGCGCGAGAGGTAGACGGGGATGGTCTTGAACCCGCGCTGCGCCAGGACCTCCTCCATTTTCCGCTTCTCCCACATTTCGCCGTTCGAGAGGATGGCGATGGATCCGCCGTCGCCCCCGGCGCCGTTGACCTTGCATCCCAAGGCGTGGAAATCCTCGGCGATGCCGATGATCTCCTCGAACTTGTCGCAGATCAGCTTGGGGTGCAGCTCGCGCTGCACCGCCGTGTTGCGGTTGAAGACCCGGCCCAGCGCGGCGAAATCCCCCCGGACCAGCGCGTCCCGGGCCTGGCCGGCCAGCCGCCGCAAGGCCTCGATCCGGGCATCCTTGTGGGGGGTCCGGCCCAGCTTCTTGATCACCAGCTTGTGGATTTCGGAGGAATTGTGGGGCTTGCCGATGTAGGTCAGGACCAGCCGGTGCTCCAGTTCCCACCACAGGGGATCGGGCACCTTGAGCGGCGTGACCCGCGTCCGCGGAAAGCGCAGGATCTCGATCAGATTGATGCCGCCATGGGCGCTGGCCAGCTGGTCCTGCACGCCGCACTCGAGCCCCAGCTCGCGGGTCTCAATGGCATGGGCCATGCCGGCGGTCTCCGGCAGCGTCAGGCGACCGCCCGCCAGGGCATTCAAGGCCCCGATCAGGGCCACGGACACCGCGGCCGAGGTGCCCGTCGAAGCCCCCGGCGGGGCGTTCGAAAAGATGTTGATCCGCAGGGCCCGGTCCCGCGGAATGCCCATGCACTTGATCGCCGCCTCGATTAGGGGGTGCTTGTCGTAGACGATGTTCTCGGGATCGAGCGCGTAGGAGGTGCCATAGTTCTCCACCGCCACGACCAGGCGGCCGGCCGATTCATCGGGCGCCAGGCTGTGGATTTGCACCTCGACATAGGGATAGATGGCGATGTTGAACACCGCCCCGTGCCGGGCGAAATGCGTGTCCGTCCAGCCGCCGACGTCGCAAATCCGGGTCGGCGCCACCGCGTTGATGACCACCGGCTGCATGCCCACCCCCCGCCTTCGTTGGAGCTGAACCTATCAAGAGCAGTTGAACCACGAATGGACACCAAGGAACGCTAATCCTCAACTGTTTATGAATATCAAACACCTCACCCAGCAGGTGATCTTCCTTGTGGATCGCATCCTATGTCATCCGTAGATATTTGCTGGACTTTTTCTGCATTCGCGTCCATTGGTGTTCATTCGTGGTTCTCTATGACCGCATCCAGGCTGCATCCTAGCCCGCCCCCTCTTGGCTGTCCAGCGGATTGTCAGACCCGCCGTCACGGCTTCAAAAGGATACGACCTGCCGGGCCATCCAGCTCCCCTCCCGGGAGGGGCTGGGGGTGGGTTTCCCATGATTGCGGATCGGCCAGGAGAACCCACGCCGGAATCGTCTGGACTTGGACGGGGGTTTGCCCTATACAGGAAAGCTTGGTTCAACGGTTCACGGTGGCGCCCCTGTTCGCCGGAACTGCCGGGAAGCGTTGTCATGCCAGAGGCAGATCTGCCTAAGGCGGAAACCGTGAACCGGGGAACCGGGCCGCAAGCCAACCATGAAAGCCAGCGATCTCCAGACCTTGAAAGACGCCGCCCTGGACGAGGTGCGCCGGGCCGCCGGGGCCGATCAACTCGAAACGCTTCGCGTGAAATATCTCGGACGCAAGGGGCTGCTCCCGGACATCCTGAAGAACCTGAAGAACGCCGACCCGGCCGAGCGGCCCGCCATCGGGCGCATCGCCAACGAGCTGAAGCAGGAGCTAACCGCCCTGATCGAGACCCGACGCGCGGCGGGCGCGCCCACCGCCGGCGCCGGGCGCGGCGACGCGTTTGACCCCACCCTCCCCGGCCAGTGGCGGCCGCTGGGCAGCCGGCATCCCATCAGCCTGATCATCGAGGAATCCATCCGCATCTTCGCGACCCTGGGGTTCACCGTGGCGGACGGACCGGACATCGAGACCGAGTATTACAACTTCGACGCGCTGAACACGCCGGCTGACCACCCCTCCCGCGACACCCAGGACACCTTCTGGCTGGAGTCGGGCGAGCTCCTGCGCACCCAGACCTCGCCCGTCCAGATCCGCGTGATGGAACGGCAGCCGCCGCCCGTGCGCATCATCGCCCCGGGCCGCTGTTACCGGCGCGACACCACCGACGCCACCCACAGCGCCAACTTCCACCAGCTCGAGGGGCTGTACGTCGACCGCGGCGTTTCCCTGGCCGATCTGAAAAGCGACATCGCCCACTTCGCCCGGCAGATGATGGGCCCGGAGGTCAAGGTCAGGTTCCGCCCGCATTTCTTTCCCTTCACCGAGCCGAGCGTGGAATACGATTTTTCCTGCCACGCCTGCGGGGGCCGGGGCTGCCGCGTCTGCAAGCAGAGCGGCTGGATCGAGATTTCCGGCGCCGGCCTGGTCAACCCGAAGGTCTTTGAGAAGGTCGGCTACGACCCGGAGACGACCACCGGCTACGCCTTCGGCATGGGCGTCGAGCGGATCGCCATGGTCAAGTTCGGCATCGGCGACCTGCGCCTGCTCTACGACAACGATGTGCGCTTTTTGAGGCAGTGGGCCTAACGCATGAAAGTTCCCTACAGCTGGCTTAAAGACTACGTCGAGATCGACCTCGACCCGGCGGCCCTGGCCGAGCGCCTGACGTTCGCCGGCCTCGAGGTGGAAAGCCTCGACACCGTCGGCTCGGATTTCAAGGGACTCGTGGCCGGCGAGATCGTCGGCCTCCGGCCCCACCCCGGCGCCGACAGCCTCCTCCTCTGCGACGTGTCGAACGGCAAGAACACCGTACGGGTCGTCTGCGGCGCCCGGAATTTCGGCGTGGGCGACAAGGTCCCGCTGGCGGAGCCCGGCGTTATCCTGCCCAACGGAACGAGGATCGCGGCGACCGTGGTCCGCGGCGAAGCCTCGCAGGGCATGCTCTGCGCCGAGGACGAACTGGGCCTTTCCGACGACCATTCCGGCCTGCTGATCCTGCCGCGCGACACCCCCGCCGGCACACCGCTCGCCCAGGTGCTCGGTCCGCCCGAAACCGTGCTCTCCCTCGAAATCACTCCGAACCGGCCGGACTGCCTGAGCCTGATCGGGATCGCCCGCGAGGTGGCCGCGCTGACCGGGCGCCGGCTGAAACTGCCGGCCATCGCCCTCCCGGAAACCGGCCCGGCCGTGGAAACCTGCACTTCCGTCCGGGTCGAGGACCCCGAGGGCTGCCCGCGGTACACGGCCCGGATCCTGTCAAACGTGACGATCGCGCCCAGCCCCTTCCAGGTTCGGCGCCGCCTGGCCCTGGCCGGCATCCGGCCGATCAACAACGTCGTCGACGCCACCAATTACGTCATGCTGGAATGCGGGCAGCCGCTGCACGCCTTCGACCAGGCGCTCCTGGAGGAGGGGCGCATCGTCGTGCGCCGGGCCCGGATGGGCGAGCGCATGGCGACCCTCGACGGCGCCGAGCGGGCGCTTTCGCCGGAACTGCTGATCATCGCCGACGCCCGCCAGCCCGTGGCCGTGGCCGGGGTCATGGGCGGCGCCGCCAGCGGCATCCTGGACACCACCCGCACCGTCCTGCTCGAAAGCGCCTGCTTCCAGCCTGCCCTGATCCGGAAAGGCTCGAAAACGCTTGGCCTCTCCACCGAGTCGTCCTACCGGTTCGAGCGCGGCGCGGACATCCAGCTGGCCGACTGGGCCAGCCGCCGGGCCGCGGACCTGATGGTCCGGTGGGCGGGCGCCACCGCGGCCCGGGGCGTTATCGATGTCTATCCCGCGCCTTCCCGGCCGCGGTCTGTGACCTGCCGCTTCGATCGCGTCCGGCAATTGCTCGGAATCGACATCGGCAACGACGCGATTGCCGCGATCTTCGAATCCCTCGCACTGCCCGTGGTCCGGCGCGGCGACACCGAGTGCGTGATCCAGGCGCCGACCTTCCGGCCCGACCTGGAGCGCGAGGCCGATTTGATCGAGGAAGTCGCCCGCCTCCACGGCCTGGACAAGATCCCGGTCCGCGCGCCGTCGCGCGGCATCAGCCTGGCCAATGACCGCCCGGTCCGGGCCGCGGCCCGCTGCCGCGCCGCCCTGGTGGGCCTGGGCCTCTCCGAAATCGTCAATTACAGTTTCGTCTCCGGAACGCTCCTCGACCCCTTCGACCCCGCCCCGGCGGAGTCCGGCCGGCGGATTGTCCTCCCCCGGCCCATGAGCGCCGAGCACAGTGTGCTGCGTCCCTGGCTGCTTCCCCAGATGCTCGAAACCCTGGGGCGCAACCGGTCGCGGCAGAACCTGGAGGCCGCGCTGTTCGAAATGGGGCGCGTGTTTTTCCGCGGCCCTTCCGGCGCGCCCTGCGAGGAGGAGCGGCTGGCCCTGGGCCTGATGGGCCCCGCCGGCCGGCCGGAACTCGAAAAGCACCGCCCGCCGCGGGAAACCGACGCCTTCTCGTGGCTGAAAGGCATCCTGGAAGCGCTCTGCGCGGCGCTGGGCTTCCCCCCGCCGCGCCCCGGCAACGCCGCCGGGCTGGCCCTGGAACCCCTTCCGCCCGGGGCGGCCCCCGGGGGCTTCCCGGTCCGCGGCTTCAAAGAGGGACGCCAGGCGGCTGTTCTGCTGGACGGCGAACCCTGCGGCGTGCTGGGCTTGTTCAGCGACAGCCTGCGCCGCGAGTATCGCATCCTGGAACCGGCGGCCGGCCTGGAGCTCCGGCTGGCCCCCCTCCTGCGGCATGCGGACGCCACCCCGGCGGCGGCCCCCCTGCCGGTCTATCCCCCGGTTGTGCGCGACATCGCCCTGCGGGTCGGCAGCGAGGTCCGGCACGAGGCCATCGTCCAGGCCATCCGGAAAACCGCTCCAAAAGAATTGACGGCCATCCGGCTTTTTGATATTTATACAGGTGAAGAGTTGGGGGCGGGCTGGAAAGGCATGGCCTATTCCCTGACCTACCGGTCCGCGGAACGCACCTTGACGGACGCCGAGATCAACGCCTTGCACGCGAAAGTCAAGGACGGTCTGCGGAGCGGATTGAAAGTGGAGATCCGGGAAGGGTAACCAGGAACACAGATGAGACTCAGCGAGTTCGGCCTTGCGATGTTGCCAATGCGATTCGTTTCAGGCATGGCCTGCATGCCTGCGTGGGATGATATGGCGCGATGTCTTGCGCACTGCGGCCCGGCCTGGATCCGGGTCAACGCCGATCGCCGGCAGCCGGCCCGTCCGCCCCGTCCGGGGGTGGCGCGCCCGGCCCGGAACGCCGGATCGGCCTTCCGGGAGCGCCGCGCCGGATCGCATTTGTTCTTTGCCAACATCTGGTCGAAATGATGTTCACCGTCGCCGCGCCGGTGGCGGCGGGTTCGCCTCATTGAATCTCATTTCGCGATTTCATGCCCTGCCTGGCGCGTGGTTTCGGCCCACTTTCTGACCCATTAAGTTAGGCTGAAAGGGAGCTCGAGTCCGGTGGCGCCCACAAGCCCCCGCGGGATCTGGAACCCATCGGCGACCGCGCCCACCTGTAGCGTTCGGAACAGAAACGGGAACCGTCACGCCCGGGCGGGGTATGTTTTTTCGGGAGCCAGATGATGGACTTGTTTGCGCAATCCCCTTCCGGACGCCCCGCGCCTTCGCAGCCCCTGGCGGCCCGTATGCGCCCCCAGTCCCTGGAGGACGTCGTCGGCCAGGAGCACCTGCTGGCCCCGGGCCGGCTGCTGCGGCGGGCGATCGAATCGGACCGGCTCGGCAGCCTGATCCTCTACGGGCCGCCGGGCTGCGGCAAGACCTCGCTGGCCGAGGTCGTCGCCCGGGCCACCCGCCGCCAGTTCGAGCGCCTCAGCGGCGTCGTCGCCAACGTCGCCGCCCTGCGCGACCTCCTCCAGGCCGCCTTCGAGCGGCGCAAGCGGGACCACCTCGAGACCATCCTGTTCATCGACGAGATCCACCATTTCAATAAATCCCAGCAGGACGTCCTGCTCCCCTACGTCGAAGCCGGGGCCATCACCCTCATCGGCGCCACCACCCATAACCCGTTTTTCTTCGTCAACAGCCCCCTGACCTCCCGCTCGCAGATCTTCGAGCTGGAACCGCTTTCCGAGCCCGCCGTCGTCGGCCTGCTGCGCCGGGCGCTCTCGGACCCGCGCGGCCTGGCAGCGCTCCCGGTCGACGCCGACGACGACGCCCTGGCCCACCTGGCGCGCGCCTGCGACGGTGACGCCCGCCGCGCGCTCAACGCGCTCGAAATCGCGGCCCTGACCACGCCGCCCGGACCCGGCGGCCGCATCCGCCTCACCCGCGCCGTGGCCGAGGACTCGATCCAGAAAAAAGCGGTGGTCTACGATCATGACGAGGACGGCCACTACGATACCATCTCCGCGTTCATCAAGAGCGTGCGCGGGTCCGATCCCCAGGCTGCGGTCTACTGGCTGGCCAAGATGCTCACCGCCGGCGAGGACCCGCGCTTCATCGCCCGCCGGCTGATCATCCTGGCCTCCGAGGATATCGGCAACGCCGACCCGCGCGGCCTGCTGGTGGCCGTGGCCGCCAAGGACGCCGTGGAGTTCGTCGGCCTGCCCGAGGCCCGCATCATCCTCGCCCAGGCCGTCACCTACCTGGCCTGCGCGCCCAAAAGCAACGCCGCCTACCTGGCGATCGAGAAGGCCGGACGCGACGTCAAGGAGAACCGGACCCTCCCGGTGCCCAAGCCCCTGCGCGGAACCGGCTACCGCGGCGCCGAACGGCTGGGCCACGCCGGTTACCGCTATGCGCATGATTTCGAGGGGCACGTCGTGGACCAGGAATACGTCCCCACCACGGCGGTGTATTACGAGCCCACCGACCAGGGTTACGAGGACGTCCTCCGCCAGCGCCTGGCGCACTGGGCCGGGCTGAAGCAGGCCCAGCGGAAAGCGGCCGAGGGGGAAAAACCGGCCGCGGGCGGAAAGAAACGTCCGCCGAAAGCAAAGGAGGGGGCCTGAGCCGTCCGCTGCCCATCGATCGGCGCGGTCGCCCAGGCCCGATAGCCGGAAAGGGTTGCCTGTAGCCGCGGCACTCTGTGGCCGCGTCGTATGCTCCGGGCGGATCAAAAAAACGACGGCCCGCGGTCCGTCAGTCGATCAACGCCCTCCCTGATGGGGCCAGGACACTTGATGATTACCAAATCCGATCTGCGGCGGGAGATCCGCGAACAGCGCCGGCGGCTGGATCCCGGCTGGGTCCGCCAGGCCAGCGAACGGATCCAGCGGCGCTTGCTGGCCTTGCCCGAGTGGGTCGCCGCCCGCCGGGTCTGCTGCTACCTGGCCACGCCCGCGGAAGTCCAGACCGGCAGCCTGCTCGCGGTCTGCCGGCAAATGAACAAGCCGGTTTGGGCGCCGGCCTGGCGGGAAGAAACCGGTCGCTACGAATGCGTCCGGCTGAATCCGGACGCCCCCCTCGCGGCGGGTCGCTACGGCATTCTGGAGCCGGCCCGGGAAAAACAGGACGCCGGCGGCGCGGACCTCGACCTGGCGATCGTCCCGGGGCTGGCGTTTGACCGGCGCGGGGGGCGGCTGGGACACGGGCGGGGCTATTACGACCGCCTGCTCGCGGCGCCGCCCTTGGCGCAGGCCCTGAAAATCGGGCTGGCGTTCGCGTTCCAGTTGCGGGCGGCGGTGCCGACCGGGGCAAGCGACGCGCCCATGGACATCGTCGTGACGGAAGACGCCGTCTTCCGTCGCCGGGCGGAAGAAGCATAGGGCAAAGGTCAAGAAGCGAAGGTCGAAAGTCAACCGGGTTGACAAAGCGAAGTGTCGCCCATTGCTGCGCGCCACTTCACACAAAACACAAGGCACTATCGGGCGCGGGCCCGCGGGAGGGTATCATGTTGCAATGGTGGATCGGCGCATTGGTCGTGCTGCTGGCGGCAGGGTTGGGCTATTATCTCCGGCTGATCATCGGGCGCTACGCGGTCAAGTCCGGCGAGCAGGACGCGAGGCGCCTGGTGGAGGAGGCGCGCCGCGAGGCCGACGCCCTGCGCAAGGAGGGCGGCCTCCAGGCCCAGGCCGAGGTGCTCAAGGCCCGGGAGGCCTTCGAGAACGAGAACAAGGCGCGACGCCAGGAGGTCGCGGCCCTGGAGGCGCGCGCGGCCGAGCGCGAGCTCAACCTGGACCGCAAGGTCGCCATGATCGATAAAAAGACCCAGGCGGTCGAGCAGAAGCTGGCCGAGGCCGAGAAAAAGGAGGCCGAGCTGAACCAGCAGCGCGAGGAATACGCCGGGCTGGTCAAGGCCGAGCGCGAAAAGCTCCAGCGCATCGCCGGCCTGACGCTCGACGAGGCCCGGCGCACCCTGATGTCCCGGCTCGAGGAGGACGTCCGCGGGGAAACCGGCATGCTGATCCGCCGCCTGCAGGAGGAAGCCAAGGAAAGCGCCGAGCGCGAATCCAGGAAAATCGTGGCCCTCGCCATCCAGCGCTTCGCCGCCGGGCACGTGGGCGAGATGATGACCAGCATCGTCACCCTGCCGAACGAGGAGATGAAGGGGCGCATCATCGGGCGCGAGGGCCGGAACATCCGCGCCCTCGAGGCCGCCACCGGCGTCGACTTGCTGGTGGACGACACCCCGGAAGCCGTGGTGATCTCGGCCTTCGACCCGCTGCGGCGCGAAATCGCCAAGCAGACCCTCGAGCGCTTGATCGTGGACGGACGCATCCACCCGGCCCGGATCGAGGAGGTCGTGGCCAAGGTCAAGGAGGAGATGGAGGATCTCGTCCGCGCGGCCGGCGAGGAGGCGGTCTATGCCGCCGGGCTGCAGGGCGTAGCCCCGGAGCTGTTGCGCACGCTCGGCCGGCTCAAGTACCGCAGCAGCTATTCCCAGAACGTGCTCATGCACTCGATCGAGGTCTCCCAGGTTATGGGGATCATGGCCGGGGAGCTGGGGCTGGACATCCTCCTCGCCAAGCGCATCGGCCTGTTCCACGATATCGGCAAGGCCCTCGACAGCGAGGTCGAGGGCAGCCACGCCATCATCGGCGCCGATTTCCTCCGGCGCCACGGGGAGAACCAGGTCCTGCTCAACGCCGTGGCCGCGCACCACGCCGACGTCGAGGCCGAAAGCCCCTACGCGACCCTGGCGGCGGCCGGGGACGCCATTTCCGCCTCCCGCCCCGGCGCGCGCTCGGAAACCTCCGCAATCTACGTCAAGCGCCTGGAACAGCTCGAAGCCATTGCCAGCGGCTTCGCGGGCGTGGAAAAAAGCTACGCCATCCAGGCCGGCCGCGAGGTGCGCATCCTCGTTCAGCCGGACAAGGTGGACGACGCCGGCGCCATGCACCTGGCACGGGACATCAGCAAGAAGATCGAGCAGGAGATCCAGTATCCCGGTCAGATCAAGGTCACCGTGATCCGCGAAAAGCGCTGCGTGGAATACGCCCGCTAGCCCGGGAGAGGGTTCGCCTCCGACCCCCTCCCGGCGCGCAGGCGCCGGGTATTTCCGGCGTGACATGCGGCCGCGCCTACGGCATGATGCCGCCGGCTGGTTGGCAGGCCCTGTCCGCAGGTCTTGATTTTAATGCCATCAAACCCCGGAGGACTCCCATGGCCATCAACATGGTCGAGCAGGTTGACGATGCCGTCGCCATCGAGCGCGTGCTGGTGAGCGTTTCCGACAAGGCCGGGCTGGACGCTTTCATCCCAGAGCTGGTTGGCGTCAACCCGCGGCTGACGCTCTACTCCACCGGCGGCACCTACCAGGCGATCAAGGAACTGCTGGGCGAAGCCGCGGCTTCCCGCCACCTGGTGCAGGTCTCGGACTACACCGGCCAGCCGGAAATGCAGGGCGGACTGGTGAAGACCCTGGACTTCAAGATCTACCTGGGCCTGCTGAGCGAGACCTACAACCTGGCCCACGTGCGGGACCTGGCGCGGCTCCAGGCGGTCAAGATCGACATGGTCGTCGTGAACCTCTACCCATTCGTGAAGACGGTCTCGGCCCCGGGCGCGACGCCCGAACAGGCCCGGGCCAACATCGACATCGGCGGGCCCTGCATGGTGCGGGCGGCCGCCAAGAATTTCCTGCGGGTGGCGTCGGTCACGGACCCCGCGGACTACCCGCGGATCCTGGCGGAACTTGGGCAGGGCGGCGGCGCCCTGACGCTCAAGACCCGCTTCGAGCTGGCCCGTAAGGCGTTCGCGCACACCGCGGCCTACGATGCCGCCATCGCCGGTTACCTCGCGCGTTGCGAGGTCGGCGCGGTCAAGGGCTGTTATAAAATCATGAACTAAGGCAGGTTCAGGGTTCCGGGGTTCACGGTTCATGGTTCATGGTTCATGGTTCCAAACAAAGGACTGAACCCGGCGATGAGATCCATCCTGAAAATCAACCGTGAACCGTGAACGTTGAACCCAATAACCCAAGGTGCTGACCATGGCCATCAAGGACTACAAGGCATCCTACAAGACCATCATGGACGACCATTTCCCGCCGGGGATGGAAATCAGCTTCGTGGACGGCCGGCGGCGCCAGACCCTGTTCTTCGAGAAGGCGAGCTGGCTGATCGACGGGATCAACAAGGGCCTGCGCTACGGCGAGAACCCCGGCCAGGAGGCCGCCCTCTACAGGCTGATCAACGGCAACCTGGTCCTGGGCGAAGTCCGCAGCATCCAGCCGGGGCGCAGCCTGGCCTCGGACGTCGAGCTCCTGCAGTCGGGAAAGCACCCCGGCAAAACCAACATCACCGACGTGGACAACGCCCTCAACATTCTGCGCTACCTGGCGGAAAAGCCCTGCGCGGTGATCGTGAAGCACAACAACCCCTGCGGGGTGGCCCAGAGCGCCGCGCTGGCCGAGGCCTATGCCAAGGCCAATATGGCCGACCGGGTGGCGGCCTTCGGCGGGGCCATCGTGCTGAACCGGGACGTGGACCGCGACACCGCCGCCCTGATCCTCCAGAACTATGCCGAGGTGGTCGCGGCCCCCGGCTTCGCGCCCGGCGTGCTGGAGATGTTCGCGGCCAAGAAGAACCTGCGGGTCATGCGCGTGGCCAACATGGCACGCCTGGAAAGCTTCGCCTGCGAGCGGGTCGTGGACTTCAAGTCCCTGGTGGACGGCGGCGTCATCGCCCAGTGGTCGTTCACGCCCACCACCCGCACGCGGGACCAGCTGGCCCCGGCCCAGGCGCTCTACAAGGGCAAGGAATACAGGATCAACCGCCTGCCGACGGACAAGGAATACGACGACCTGCTCTTCGGCTGGCTGGTCGAGTGCGGCGTGACCAGCAACTCGGTCCTCTATGTCAAGGACGGCGTCACGATCAGCATCGGCGCCGGCGGGCAGGACCGGGTGGGCATGTCACAGTTTGCCCGCGACAAGGCCTACCGCAACCTGGCCGACCGCCTTTGCTGGGAACAGCACAAGATTCCCTATAACAACCTCCAGGACGAGGGCCTGCGCGCGGAGATCGACCAGGAAGTCGCGCGCCGCAAGGGCGGCCTGCCCGGGAGCGGCATGATCTCCGACGCCTTTTTCCCGTTCCGGGACGGGGTGGAGGTCGGCCTGCGCGAGGGCGTCAGCGCCGTGATCCAGCCGGGCGGCTCCGACCGGGATTTCGAGAGCATCGAGGCCTGCAACCAGGCCGGGGCCGCCATGGTCTTCACCGGCCAGCGCTGCTTCAAGCACTGATCGGAATATTGACCACGGAGTTCACGGAGGCACAGAGAAGAACAGAATGAATTGTTATGGCTTTATTCTCAAATATGGGATCGGAACATTTGTCTTATAAAAGGAAACTATCTCCGTGCCTCCGTGCTCTCCGTGGTAAGGAACGTGATTCATGAACAACAAGGAGCGCGTGCTGGCGTCCATCGCCCACCGGCGGCCGGACAGGATTCCCTACAGCGTCAGCTTCACCCAGAAGGCCTGGCAGAAGATGGTCGCCTATTCCGGCGGCCCGGATTTTACCAAGGCGCTCGACAACTGCTTCCTGACCCTCGGGACCTCGCCCCGCGACGCCTGGCGCGAGGTCGCGCCGGACATCTGGTCCGACGAGTTCGGCGTGCAGTGGAACCGCTCGGTGGACAAGGACATCGGGGTGGTTTGCAACACCCTGGTGACGCCGGAAAACGCGGACGCTTTTCCGCTCCCCGACCCCGCCGATCCCTCCCGCTACGAGCAATTCCCGTCCCTGATCGCAAAACATCCGGGCCAGTTTGTCATGGCCGATATCGGGTTCAGCCTGTTCGAGCGGGCCTGGACCCTGGCCGGGATGGAGGCGATCCTCATGGGCATGGCCGCCCACCCGGAGTTCGTGCACCGGCTGCTCGACCGCATCATGGACTACAACCTGCAGATCATCGAGCGCGCCTGCGCCTTCCCCGTTGACGCCATGCGCTTCGGCGACGACTGGGGCCAGCAGACCGGCCTGATCATGGGCCCAACGCTTTGGCGCGAGTTCATCAAGCCGCGCCTGCGCCAGATGTACCGGCGCGTGAAGGAGAAGGGCAAGCGGGTCGTGATCCACTCCTGCGGCAAGGTGGACGCGATCTTCCACGACCTGATCGAAATCGGCCTGGATGTCTTCAACCCGTTCCAGCCGGAAGTCATGGACGTGTTCGAGATGAAGCGGAAATACGGCGACCGGCTCTCGTTCTACGGCGGGATCAGCACCCAGAAGACCCTGCCCTTCGGCACGGTCCGGCAGGTCCGGGACGAGGTCCGGCGCCTGCTGGAGCAGGTGGGCAAGAACGGCGGCTACATCGCGGCGCCCGCGCACGACATCCCCGGCGACGCCAGGCCGGAAAACATCGCCGCCATGATCGAAACGCTGAACGCCCAGTAATGGAGGCGCATGCAAAACCTTGAGGACGCGACAGAGTGCGTCCCTCCATTTTAAGAACACGTCGGATTATTCCCCTTGGAGGGCCACGCTCTGTCGTGGCCGGTTCTTACTCGGGTTTTTTGCGACTCTTAATGGGCCAGCTATGAATCTGCTGGAATGCATGGAGAACGAGTGCCGCTACCCGCTCCTGTCGCCGTCGGAGCTGGCCGCCCGGCTGGAGCGCAAGGCCATCCTCTACCTGCCGATCGGCTCGCTGGAATGGCACAACGAGCATCTCCCGCTCGGCACGGACACCTTTCACGCCATCGAGCTCGCGCTGCGGCTGTGCGCGGAGATCGGCGGGGCGGTCCTGCCGGCCTTCTGGTGGAACACGGGTGGGTGCCACGACCACGCCTCCACCTACCACATGCCGGAAACTCTCTACCGCGCGACCCTCGAAAACGTCTGCCGGGGCCTGGCGCCGATCCCGGCGAAACTGCTGGTGCTGGTGAACGGGCACGGCGGCAGCTTCCAGCAGGAATCCCCGGCCGCCGTGGCCAGGGAGCTGAACGGAAGCGGGTTCCCGATCCGGGTCCTGGTCGCCGATCCCTACGGGCTGGGCCAGTCCTCGCCGTGCAAGATCGACCACGCCGACACGGGCGAGACCAGCTTGGCCCTGGAGCTGATCCCCCAACTGGTGCGCATGGAGCGGGAGATCGGCCCCGACCTCTTCTCGAAAAAGAAGCCTTTTGCGGGCGGCCGGCCAACTCGGGACGGGGGCCGCGCCCTCTGGCAGGCCTACTTTGCGGACGCGAAGGCGCTGATCGAGAGGGAATACGCGGTCCGGTTATCCGTGACTTGACGTATGGTTGATACCCCTCGCTTGCTCCGCTCTATGGCCGGAGTCGCCCCGCTCGGGTTACCGCCGGGAGCCAGATTGCGCTTGACTACATACAAGAATTGTATAGGGTATTAGCGGAAAGAGAGGCGTCATGACCACAGCCACAGTAAATATATCTTTTCAAGAAAATCTGCTGGCGGATATAGATAAAATCGCGAGGATCGAATCCCGTTCCCGCTCCGAGCTTCTTCGGGAAGCCGTCCGGCTCTACATCGATCGCAAGCGCCGCTGGGACAGAATCTTTGCGTATGGAAGATCGGTGGTCACGCGCGATCATCTGACCGAAACGGATGTGGCTGCGGAGGTTCAGGCGTATCGCCAACAGAAGGCCCGAGACCGATGAAGCGGCAGCGCCTCGTTCTGGATACCAACGTGCTGATCTCCGCCACGCTCTTTGGGGGTCCGCCACGAGAGGTGCTGGAGCTCGTCCTCAGCGGAGCGGTTGATTGTGCCCTGTCGCTTCCCATTCTGGATGAAATCCGAGAGGTCCTGCGGCGTCCGAAGTTCGGGTTTTCCCCCGAGCAAGCCGTCCAGCTTCTTGAAGAACTGCACGCGGCCTGCGAGGTAATCAATCCCGCCGTGCGCGTTCAAAGCGTCGTCATGGATCCGGCCGATAACAGGATTTTGGAATGCGCCCTGGAATCGAACGCCGATGTCGTTGTTTCCGGAGACCATCACCTGCTTGACCTGGTCGCGTTTCGCGGCATTCCTATTGTCACGCCGTCCGATTATCTGAAAACGATCAAAACCAAGACGAATCTTCGTCGACCCCCCGGCGCCGTGAGGTCACGGCTCAAGGCTTCAATATTTCCCGATGGCTCCAGCGAAAGGGAAGCAAGTGTTGATACTCCCTGATTTTAGCACTGTTCTTGACCTCGCGGACCTGGATATCATCCGGCAACAGGGAGCGGGTGCGATGCTAGGCGCCGATGAAGTGGCGTTTGCGGGGCGTCATTTCTCGGTCATGACCCAGACGCCCTCCCAGGGCGAGGCCGGGTGGGCCAGCAGGGCCCGGCACTTGCGGACGTAGGCGGCCGCGGGCGGGTCCTTGTCCTGGAGCGGCTCGAAACTCCGGACGGCCTCCTCGAACTTCCCGGCGTAATAGGCGGCCAGGCCCGCGGCGAACGCCTCGAACTCCTTCTGCCGGGCCGCAAACTCCTCCGGGAGCATGGGCTCGAACACGCGCACCGCGGTCTTGCGCCCGACCACCGCCACGCGGGAAATTTCGCGCGCGGGAAAGGCGTCGGCCATGGCGGCGCGCGTGGTTTCGGAAACCAGGGTGTAGGTGCCGAACTGCTTGTTGATGCCCTCCAGGCGCGAGGCCAGGTTGGCGGCGTCGCCCAGGATGGTGTAGTTGAACCGGTTGTGCGAGCCCATGTTGCCGACCACCACCGGGCCGGTGTTGAGCCCGATGCGCATGAAGAGGTCCTTGCCGGTGCGGGCGTTGAGCCCGGGCCGCATCTCGGCCAAGCGGGCCTGACAGCGCAGGCCGGCGCGCACGGCGCGGGCGGCGTGATCGGCCTGGGCCAGGGGCGCGTTCCAGAAGGCGATGATGGCGTCCCCCTCGTACTTGTCCACGGTGCCGCCTTCCGCCTGGATAATGTCGGTCATGGCGGTGAGGTAATCGTTCAGCAGCGCGGTGAGCTCCTGCGGGTTCAGCCCCTCGGAGATCGTGGTGAAGCCCTGCAGGTCGGAAAAGAAAATGGAGAGCGTGCGCTGCTCGCCGCCCAGCTTGAGGCGCTCCGGGTGGCGGGTCAGCTCCTCGATGACCTCCTCGCTCAGGTACTGCTTGAACGCACCGCGGATGAAGCGCTTCTGCTTGCCCTCGGTGGCATAGTTGACCAGCACGGCGCCGACCAGCGCGAAGACGGCGGCAAACTCCTGGACCAGGAACTCCAGCCAGAACCCCTGGCGGTAGGCCGCGGCGCACAGGACCGCCGGGAGCGGCAGGGCCAGGGCGAAGACCAGCATGTTGTCACGCGCGCCCCGGCCCAGGCGGGTGAGGATGCCGGCCAGCAGGCCCATGACCAAAGCGCAGAGGGCGGTGAACCCGCGGGGGGCGTCGCGCATGAAATCGCCGGAGAGCAGGTTATCCAGGGCGGTGGCGAACAGCTCCACGCCGGGATAGACCCGGCTGATGGGCGTCGGGCGCAGGTCCAGCAGGCCGGGCGCATTGCAGCCCAGGAAAACATAGCAGTCCTTGAACGCGGCGGGGTCGGAGATGGGCGGCGCCGCGCCCTCCCCCTCCTGCAAGCGGAGCTCGGACTGGATCACGGACGCGGCCGTGAACCGCTGGTGGGTGCCCGACGGCCCGCGGAAGTTCAGGAGCGCCCGGCCGCGGCGGTCGAGGGGAAGAGGATGAAGAATTTCTGATTGCTGATTGCTGATTGCTGATTGAGGAGCATAGAGCGCGGAAGAAGACGCTGTAATTTGAAGCAGGCCGGGCTCGATGGAAAGCGTTGCGCCAGGGGCGGCGACGAGGAAGGCGGCCAGGCCCAGGCAGGGAACGGCCTTGCCGTCGAAGACGCTGAACAGCTCCAGCCGGCGAAAAATGGCGTCGGCATCCGGCGTGCCGTGGACGTTGCCGAGCAGGTCGGCGTTGGTCGCCACTTCCGGGATGGGAAAGGTGGCGGTGGGCATGACCCGGCGCCCCGCCCGGTCCGCTCCAGGAGAAGCGGAGGCGACAGAAACCTGCCGGCCGCGCCGGAGCAGGGACCGCAGCAGGCCGCCGCGCCGGTGGCCGGCCTCTGCCAGCCAGGCGTCCAGGCCGCGCATCTCCGGGGGCGGCCGGATCTCCGCCGGCCAGTTCGTGCCGGCGCCGTCCTTGCCGAGGAAGACCGTGCCCACGAAACCGGTGGTCTGGGCGATGGCCTCGCCGAAAACCCCGTCATCCTCGACCCCGGCGAAGGACGGCTCAGTAAAGACCATGTCGAAGGCCACGGCGCGGGCACCCTGGCGTCGGCAGAAATCGAGGATGGGCTTGTAGATTTCCCGGGGCCAGGGCCAGGCGAGGTCCATTTCCTGCTTGGCCCAATCCAGGCTGTACTGGTCGATGAAGATAAGGCGAATCTTGTCGGTGGCGGCGCCGGGCCGGGCCATGAGCTGGACGCGCAAATCCCAGGTCTTGGCCTCGAAGCGCTCCAGGGCGCCGGCGTCCCAGAGCGCCAGGGCGACGAGCGCGGCGCCCAATCCGACCAGACTGCCCTGGAAAAGTTTTTTCAGCATGGACCCAGCAGGAGGGTTCAGACCAGGATCACGCCGTCCGCCGGGCCGAACGCGCTTGTCGCAGCGCCTCGGGCGTCATGAACGCGTCGCTGGCGCCCAGCACCCGGGTCGCCTCGGCCATGCGCCGGCGCAGAGCTTCTTTCAGCTCAGCATCGGGAATATCAATTGCGGTTTTCAAGCTTCCTGCCTAGCATCAAAAAGAATCCCATACAAGCATAAAGTCAGCCTTCAGATCGTGCGGGAGGGAGCGCCCGGGCCTGTTTGAACAGATTGTCTGGCTTTGTGGCCGTACCGGATCGGCCGGCTCGACGCCTTCATAGACCGCTTCGCCACCGCCCCCGCCCTGGCGGACTATTGGCCATCCGCAGCCGGCCGGACCCCGACGGGGTCCTCGCCGGGTCCGCCGAGGGCGCTAGTGGAAACCAGGTAGCCGCTGCCCGTGAGCGCGAAATACCAGTCGCCGGTGGTGATGTTATAGACCGCCGGGTCGGTCTTGCCGTCGCCGTCCAGGTCCACGTCCATGTAGTGGGCAAAGCCCGGCGTCCGCCGCCAGCCGGAATCCGGCTCGCTGAAGGCGCTGACCCGTGCGGCGTCGGCAAGCACGGCGTCATTTGAAAAGATTTTTCACGGTGTCGGCCGCATCGGAGGCGGCATCCGACACACCCTTGGCGGCCTCGCCGGCGGCGGCGCCCACGCTCTGGGCAGCGTCCGACGCCGTATCGGCGGCGCCCTGGGCGGCGTCGGAGGCCGTTCCCGCCGCACCCTTGAGCAGATCGCCGGCCTGGCCGGCGGCGGCGGCCACCGCCTGGCCGAGTCCGCCGACGATGGCGTCGAGGACCTTGCCGATGGCCTCCACGAACGAGGCGCCGCCAGAATCTTTCCCGATATCCCGGAGGGTGATCGCAGGCAGCGGCAGGGTCACGGATTGTCCGAGCGTCAGGCCGGAGGCATACGACACCTTGGCGCCGTTCAGCTCGAAGAGATCGATGATCACTTTCTTGCCGGGCTTCTTTTCGGCGGACTTGGCTTCCGCCGGCAACTGGTTCGTGTCCGCCTCGGACGACTTTTTGGCGTTGGCCTGGATGACATCGAAGTTGGCGGCGCCCTCCTTGGTTTCGTAGCTGATGGCCGGGGCGTCCACCTGGATTTTTTCAACCACAATCACGTCGCCCAGGAGTGAAGTCATCTTCAGGTCCACGTCCACTGTGTCCACCGCGAAGGCGGGCTTGTCCGAGTAGCCCGGCGGATTGCCGACGACCAGGCGGGCGATGACCAGCCGGCCGGCGAAGGGGTTGAGCGAGACCTTTTCCACCGAGACCGGCGCGCCGAGGACTTTCGGCCCCAGCGAGGAGGCCGCGGTCTTGACGAGCGGGTTGATCGTCAGCGGCAGGGTCAGGACGACCACCAGAACCAGGACCACGAGCACGACCAGCAGGCCCACCAGGATTTTCACGGCTTTTTTCATCGAACCGATCTCCTTTCCCACGGGAACACGACCCATTGGCTCGTGGTTTCAACCACGTGCTCGGGCCGGACGGGCGACCCGGGCTTCTGGAACAGGACGGCGACAGGCGCCGCCCTCATCCCGATTTTTTTCCTCACCGCCAGGACAGTCCCGCCGCTGTCCACCAGATCATCCACGATCAGGACGGGCCGGACGAGTTTCCCCACGACCGGCCCCAGCTTGACGGCCTCCTTTTTCCGCCGGCCCCGGTAATGGCTGGCCCGGATGCAGGCGATGTTGGCGTTCTTGAAAACCTCGTCGCCGGCATACCGGTGCAGCGCCGCGGCCACGCGGAACCCGTTGGTCCCGACCAGGAGCCAGGTCCGGTAGGCGCCGGGGATCTTCCGCGCCAGCTGTTCGGCCAGCGCAAAAAACTCTTTCCAAGTAATATAGATGACGCCCTTCGGCATGGCCAGAAAAAAACTTTGGTCCAATTCCCGGCGGCTGGGGGCGCCGGAACGATCCCCGGCTCCCGCGCCCTTCATTGCGCCGGCGTCCAGCCCGGCCCGCCCAGGTTGACCCGGACGGTCAGGTAGCCGAAATCGGACAGCATGGCGAACCATTCGCCGTCGGCGTCCCGGTAGACACCCGGGTCGGCCTTGCCGTCGGCGTCGAAATCGCCGGGCGCGGCGGCAAAGCCCAGGCCGCCGAACGAGGCCGTGCCCAGGGCGTAGCCGCTGCCCGACAGCTTCACCTGCCACTGGCCGCTGGTCTCCTGGTACATGGCGAGGTCGGCCTGGCCGTCGCCGTCGTAGTCGCCGGGAATGGGAATGAACCCCGGCTCGCCGAACTGCATGAAGCCGGTGAAGTAGTTCATGGCCGAGAGCATCACGTACCAGGTGCGGGCGGCGGCGTCATACACGGCCGGGTCGGCCTTGCCGTCGCCGTCGAAATCCGCCGGGATGGGATGGTCGCCCGGCCCGCCTAGCGCGGCGGTGGCGGCGGCGTAGTTGTTGGCCGAGAGCAGGACGATCCACTGGCCACTGGCGAGGTCGTAGATCCCCGGATCGGCCATGCCGTCGCCGTCGTAATCGGCGATCACCGGCATGCGGCCCGCGCCTCCCAGCATGGCCGAGGCGGAATAGTAGTTGAACCCCGACAGTAGGGCCTGCCACTGGCCGGTCTCGCGGTGGTATACGGCAGGGTCGGTTTTCCGGTCGCCGTCGTAGTCGGCGGAGACCGCCAGCCATCCCGCGCCCCCCATTTCAGCGCGACCAATGCCGTAGGCCGCGTGCGACAGCCGGACCAGCCAGTCGCCGCTGGCGGGGCCATAGACGGCCGGGTCGGTGAAGCGGTCGCCGTCGTAATCGCCGAAGGCGTAATGCCGGTAGGGCGTGTAGACGCCGGAGACCGTGGTGAGGGTGTCCGCCGTCACCGCGTTGGTCTGCGGCCCGGGCGCCTGGTAGCCCGGCAGGAGGCCGAACTCGACCCCGTAGGCGCCGGCCGGCGCGACCACGGCCGCCAGGCTGCCGGTTCCGTTGGTGGGCCCGGCGTAGGCGGCGGGGCACGCGGTGATACCCCACGATCCGTTGGTCGGCGTCACCGTGATGACCAGCGTGCCAACCTCGACCACCTGGGTGGGATCCTGCTGGTACCACCAGATCCCGTCGCCAAGCTGGCCGTAGTCGTTGAGCCCCCAGGCCCAGGCCGTGCCGTCGGCCTTCAGCGCCAGGGAATGATTGGCGCCGGCGGCAATCGCCGTCACGTTGGACAGGCCGAGCACCTGGACGGGACGGTTCGTGAAATTGCAGGACGAACCGTTGCCGAGCTGCCCGTCATAATTATTGCCCCAGGCCCAGACCGTGCCGTTGGAGGCCAGGGCCAGCATGTGACTATCTCCGGCGGCAATGGCCGTGATGTTGGCAAGGCCGGTCACCTGGGCCGGCATCGTGACCTCCTCGTTGGTGGAGCCCACGCCCAGCAGGCCCTCGGTGTTGGCGCCCCAGGCCCAGACCGTGCCGTCGGCCCGCAGCTTCATCGAAGCAGCGCTACCGGCGGCGATGGCGATGGTGTCCGACGTCCCGATCACGGCAACCGGGCGATTGGTGTCCACCAGCGTTCCGTTGCCCAACTGGCCGCCCCAGTTACAACCCCAGGCCCAGACCGACCGGTCCTGCTTCAGCGCCAGCGCGTGGTATCCCCCGCAGGCGATGGCGGCGACCTGGCCGATATCGACCAGGGTCGAAAGATTCGTGCCCACATCCGATCCGTTGCCGAGCTGGCCCATATTGTTAGCGCCCCAGGCCCAGACCGTGCCGTCCGCCTTGAGGCCCGCAGAGAAATAGTCGCCGGCGTCCACCTGCGTTGCCCCGGTCAGCCCGATGGCGGCAGGCAGGTTGGCATTGACGTTGGTGCCGTTGCCGAGCTGGCCGTCGTGGTTGTGGCCCCAGCTCCAGACCTCGCCGTCTTTCAGCGCCAGGGCATGGGCCTCGCTGCAGAAGGGCACGTACCAGTAGCCGCCGGCGGCGAGGGCCGACACGTTGGAGATCCCGCTCACCAGCACGGGCGCATTGGTCATGACGTTGGATCCGTTGCCGAGCTGGCCCTGCAGGTTGCCGCCCCAGGCCCAGACCGCGCCGTTTCCGCCAGATGCGGCCTGCCCAGGCCCGGCCAGGGTCCCGCCCGCGGCGGAACTTTCCGCGGCCATGGAGAAATCGGCGCCGGCGGCGATCAAGCTGATATTGGAAATCCCGGCCACCTGGTGAGGCAGGCTCCGAAACGCCATGATGCCGTTGCCGAGCTGACCGTACATACCGTTGCCCCAGGCGTGGAGGACGCCGCTCCCGTCCAGCGCCAGGCAGTGGCCCCAGCCCGCGCTGACCGCAACGATACCCGTCAGTCCGGCGACCTGCACCGGCGCGTTGGTGGAAGCGACGGCGACCCGGCCGAGCTGGCCATCGCTGTTATCGCCCCAGGCCCAAACCGTGCCGTCGGCCTTCGCAGCCAGGGCGTAGCCGTCGCCGGCGGCGATAGCCGCCACGTTGGACAGGCTCATCACCGGCGCCGGGGCGTAACGGTGGCCGTTGGTCGTGCCGTCGCCGAGCTGACCGGATCCGTTGTCGCCCCAGGCCCAGACCGTGCCGTCCCGCCTGAGGGCCATGGCAAAATAGCGCCCGGCGGCCGCGGCGGCGACGTTGGAAACCACCGCCCGCTGGGGCACGTTGGTGCTGGGGCCATCCGCGCCCTTCCCCAGCTGCCCGTGTCCGTTGTTGCCCCAGGCCCACAAGGTGTGATCATTGCGGACAGCCAGGGAATAACCGTCGCCGGCGGCGATGGCCGTGATATTGAAAATCCCCGGGACCTGCTGGGCGACATTCGTCTGTGACGGGATGAAGGGAGCATTGGTCGCCGGGCCGATCCCTAATTCTCCGAACCGATTGTTCCCCCAGGCCCAGACCCTGCCAGCGCTATCCAAGGCCAGGGAATGCGCATAATTCGCGCTGAGCGCGACGGCATCCGCCAGCCCGACCACCGGCGTCGGCAGGCGGACATATTCGCTGGTCGAACCGTCCCCCACCTGTCCCTGCCAGTTATCGCCCCAGCCCCGGACCGTGCCGTCGGCCAGCAGCGCCAGGGAATGCTTCACCCCGCCGGCCACGGCCACGACGCCGGTCGGACTCGCCAGCCGGGTCTGGATGGCGACATTCTGGTTGCTGAAATCAAGCCCAAGCTGGCTTTCATCGTTCCGTCCGCAGACCCAGAGCGAGCCGTCGCTCTTCACGATCAGGGTGTGGTAGCCGCCGGCGGCCATGTTGCTCACGGTCAACCCGTCGGACACAGCGGCCGTCAGCAACCCGACGGCCAGCCCGACAACTCCCCGGACGATGCCATGGCACATGCTAGCCCTCCTTGTGATGAATAGTGAAAGCATAATAGCCTGTGCCGTCCCGCATGGCAACCCTGCGGTGACGGGCGCAAGATTGGGATTGAGCGTGCCCCAGACGCCCAGCGCCGCGCAAGACACGCTCGGGTCGGCCTTGAGATCGCCGTCGTAATCGCCCACGGCCAGGGCATCATCGCTCCCGGCAAGGGTCAGCCCGAACGCCAATTCGTCGCCGGAAAGGCGGACCAGGCGAAAAGCGGGTGCGGCTCGCGGGCCGCCCCGGCAGGCGGGCCCGGCCCGGATCAGAGAGCGAACGCCTCGTCAAACCGGACCTCGGCCGGCCGGGACGGCAGGGGCAGGCCGTCGCGCCGGGCGTCCTCAAGCTCGGCGGCGGCGTCCTCGTCGGCCCACCAGTACCAGTAGGCGGCGCGCTCGTCGCCGTACTTGCCGAGGACCGTCGGGGGCATGCCAAACTTGTTCCAGTAGAGGAGCCGGGTGGTGTTGATGTTCCACAGCAGGACGTAGGGCGCCTGCCGGACCAGGAGGCGGTCGATCTCCCGGCAGAGGGCGTGACGCTCCCCGAGGTCGAAGAGCGATCGCTGGCGGACCACCAGGGCATCGATGTCCGGGTCCCGCACCCCGCTCAGGTTCTGGCCCGAGCGCCGGTCCGCCTCGGCCGAGAACCACATCGGTTCGGGATCCTTGCGCACCCCGGAGCTCCAGGCGGCCCAGGTCATGTCGAAGTTGAACTCGTCCATGTCCTTGGCCCAGGCGGCCCAGTCCTTCTTGTCGATCAGCATCTCGATGCCGGCATCCTTGAGCGCCTCCTGGTAGATCACGAGAAACTTGTCGGTCGAGGTCTCCCGCGAAAGGAAATGGAACCGGAACGGCCGGCCCTCTTTTTCAAGCAGGCCGCTCTTGGGGTTGACGCTCCAGCCGGCCTCCGCCAGCAGTTTTCGGGCCTGATCCTTGTCGAAGGGGATTTCCTCGTTCGGACAGGGCTCCGCCGCCGAGTAGAGATCCTCGAAATAGGAGCGGTGCAGGAAATACTGGTTGTGCATGAGCGTGGCGTTCAGGCGGGGGCGGTCGAGCAGCAGCGCCATGGCCCGGCGCACGCGCAGGTCGTCGAACGGCGGGCGGCGCATGTTCATGGCAAAGCCCTGGAAGCCGACCGGGTTGTAGTTGAAGACCTTCTGTTTCACGATCCAGCGGAGGGCGAACGCCCGGCCGCCGGTCTGCGTGGCCCAGAGGTGGGCGGTGTAGACCGGGTAGAGGTCCACCTCCCCCTTCTTGAAGGCTTCGAAGGCGTTGTCTCGCTCGGCGAAGAATTTGAACTTGAGCGCCTCGAAGTTGCCGACCCCCCGGACCCGCCGGGCTCCCCGGTTCCACCAGTCCGCCCGCCGCTCGAGGACGGCGTAGCGCCCGTCCTTGACCGTGCCCAGGCGGTAGAGACCCGAGACCACCGGGAACTCGAAGTTGATCTTGTTGAAGTCCTGCTTTTCGTAGACGTGGCGGGGCAGGATCGCGAACGAGGCCAGCGCGTCCAGGTTCTGCCAGTGAACCTCCTTGGCCGCGAACCGGATCGTCCGGTCGTCCAGCACGGTCGGGGACTCGAACCGGGCCAGGGCGATCTTGTGGGCGCCGGTCAGGTGCTCCGGCTTCATGACGGCCTGGAAGGTCCAGAGGACGTCCCCGGCGGTCACGGGCCGGCCGTCGCTCCAGCGCGCCTTGGGGTCCAGGCGGAAGGTGAAGGTTTTCTTGTCGCCGGCGATCGCCCAGGCCTCGGCCAGACCGGGCTCGAAATCGAGGCTGACGGGGTTCTGGGTGAGCAGGCTCTCGTACATGGCGCCGAAGAGCTCGGCCGAAAACGTGTTCTGGTCCAGGTAGTAGTTGAAGCTCTTGGGATACTCGCCGACGTAAATGGACATCTCGCCCCCGACGACCGCGGCGGGCGAGGCCAGCGGGTTGGGGGCGTCCTTCCAGTCCTTGCGGGGAAACCACTCCTCGGCGGCGCCGGCGGACAGGGCCGCGCCGAGCAGCAGCACGATGGCCGGACATTTCATCGCCGGTTTTCCTTCCTGTAGACGCGGCGCCCATTCCATCCGGAACCGCGATGGCCGGATCATACCCGTCCGGCGCTCGCGCATCAACGGGGAAACAAGAAAAATTGGGAGTTGCCTGACTGAAAGCGGCCCGGCCCGGCGGTCAAGGGCCGCCAAGATAAGCTCCAGGATGCCCAGGGATTCGGATCGGATCGCCTCGATGGATGTGCAACTGGGGGCGGCAGGAAATCAGCAAGGGGGCGTTGTTACTGCGGGCGTTTTTTGGGGTGGTGATAGGGGAAGGATTCTCCGCCGCACGCGGATCCGCTTAAGGCGGAGAACCTTCGAAGGCGTGAGCCAACAGATTTTCCGCCTGAGGCGGATCCGCTTAAGGCGGAACAGTCTGCCGGCTCAAGCCGGTCCTTCAGCCATGCCCGCCCCGGCCCGGATTTCAAATGTCGCTCCCTTGCCAGCGCAGCGGAATACGAGCCGCAGTATTCCGTGTAAACAAGAAAAAGGGGACGCCTGTTTTTCGTGCGAGACACCCGGCCGGCTTGATGGTCTTTGAGGCGTTCCTTCAGGTTCCGGGCCGCGCCTTTGTAAAGATATTCATGCGATGGGTTGGCCAGGACGTAAGCGGCGGGCGTTTCCCCGGCCATCAAGGATGGCTAGGGAGAGTTCCATACAGCCAATGGTTTAGCGGTAGCTGACTCCTTCGGCGCTGATTCAAGCCGAACGCCCACCTTGAACGTTTTTCAAGCCGCGTCCGCGCGGGTTGAAAATAC
>CAZVVD010000013.1:0-33924 GCA_964630555.1 uncultured Verrucomicrobiota bacterium
GTCCTTGGTGCGCACGTACCCCCGGGCCACCAGGGCCTGGGCGAAGTGCAAGCGCCCGACGTTGTCCTCGCCGGCAAAGGCGGCCACCTCGCTCAGGGTCAGGGGCATACCCAGGGCGTTGAGGTGCTTCAGGATCTCGCGATTGCGGTGTTCCCGGCCCGCGCGCAGCTTGGCGATATGTCCGGCCAGGCCGGCGTGCTGCGGGTCAATGAAATAGCCGAGGATGTGCATGGTGCCGTCGGGGAAATCCAGGCTGATTTCCACGCCGGGCACGCCGCGTACGCCCTGCGCCCGGCAGGCCGACATGAACCGGTCCACGCCCCCGACACTGTCATGGTCGGTCAGGGCGATGGCCGCGAGCTTCATGGCCGCCGCGGCGGCCACGAGCTGCTCGGGGGTGAAACTGCCGTCCGAAAACGTGGAATGCGTGTGGAGGTCAATCATGAATGCGTGTCCCGTGTCGAGGGCAATCCATATATTCCCGATCCCCGGCGTGAGGTCACGCCGGCTCCACACTCCTGCTGGAGACGGGATGACCGCATCCCGTGCCGAGGTCGTCATCTCGGGCAAGCGTTTTCAAGTTGTCCAGCAGCGCTTGAATATCCGATTCATCCAACCGGCCCGCGCGCCGGCATTGCCCGCGCCTGCCGCGCTTGACCCGAAAAATCAAATGAGGCATAGTACCACGGAATCGCCCGCGTCATAGCTTTTTTTCAAAGGAATATCGCCATGAACAATGCCGTCGGCGTTTTTACCAGCCTGCGGACCGATCAACCCTGTTTCACCGAGCTCAAGTCCGTCAAGGTCAGCGCCTGCCAGCTCGGGAGCTGGGATCCGTCGGCCTGGACGGAAGCGGTGGCCAAAAAAGTACAGGCCGAAGCCCGGCGCGAGACCATCACCATCACGGCGCTGTGGGCGGGATGGACCGGCCCCGGCGAGTGGAACTTCACCGAGGGCCCCGCCACCCTGGGGCTGGTGCCGGCCACTTACCGGGACCGGCGCATCGGGGAGCTGCTGCGCGCCGCCGATTTCGCTCACTGGCTGGGCCTGCCCGCCATCATCACCCATCTCGGGTTCATTCCCGAAAACCCGGCCGACCCGGTGTTCCTGGACGTCGTCATCGCCGTGCGGATCATTGCCCGGCGTTTACAGTCCTACGGGATGCAGTTCTGGTTTGAAACGGGCCAGGAAACTCCGGTCACCATGCTGCGCCTGATCCAGGCGGTGGGCACGCCCAACCTGGGTATCAACCTTGACCCCGCCAACCTGATCGCCTACGGCAAGGCCAACCCCATTGACGCCCTGGAGGTCTTCGGGGGCTACGTGCGCAACATCCACGCCAAGGACGCGCTCTACCCCACCGACCCGATGAAGCTGGGCCGCGAGGTCAAGGTCGGGGAAGGGCGGGTGCGTTTTCCCGATTTCGTGCGGCGTCTGAAGGAAATCGGGTACACCGGCGAATTCATCATCGAGCGCGAGATTTCCGGCGAGCAGCAGCGGCGCGACATCGCCGAGACGGTCACGTATTTGCGGAAATTGCTCAAGGCCACGTAATCTGTCCACCCGCCGAATGAAAAGGTGGAGCGCGTTATCCATAACGCGCTTTTGAGCTGAATGAACGAAATCCCATGAGGTCCCCGTGTTGAACGTAGGTTTCATCGGCGTCGGCGGGATCAGCGGGGTCCACCTGGATGTCCTCAAAACGCGCCAGGACGTGCGCATTGCCGCCCTCTGCGACACGAACCCCACGACGCTGAAAAAACAGCGCCGAACATACGGAGGGCAGCCCTTCGGCGATTTCCGGAAAATGCTCGACCAGGTGCGCCTGGACGCCGTCTGGATCTGCACCCCGCCCCTCGTCCGGAAAGAGCCGCTGCTCGCCTGCGCCGACCGCGGCATTCCCGTCTTCTGCGAGAAACCCGTCGAGCACCACCCGGCCCGCGGCCGGGCCATCGCCGCCGCCCTCGCCCGCCGAAAGGCCCGGGTCCAGGTCGGTTACGTGTTCCGCTTCACCCCCGTCGTCAACGCTTTGCGGCGGGCATTGCGGGACGACCGGATTCATCTCGTCCAGTCGTTTTACGCCTGCAACATCAGCCTGTCTATGGGTCAGCCCGCCTGGTTTTACGATAAGGCCAAGTCCGGGGGCGGGCTGGTGGACCAGGCCACGCACAATCTCGATCTCCTCCGCTTCCTGTTCGGCGAAATCCGGGAGGTTCGCGGCCAGGGTGCCAACCCGGTTCACCGCAAGGCGGGGCGCTACACGGTTGAGGAGACCATCGGGCTCCTGTTCCGTTTCCGCAACGGCATCCTCGGCACGCACAACCATTCCTGGGTCGCCAACGACTGGCGCAACGAGATCGTCATCAGCGGTGAAAAACGACTCTACCGCGTGAACCTGTTCCGCGGGACGCTCTTCATCAACGGCCCGTTCCCGAAGCGGCCCGGGGCGTCCCCCAAGGCCGCGGTGGTCCCTTCCGCCGGCGCAACCGACCCGGTCTGGTTTCAGCAGGACGGAACCAGCATTTACCGGTATGAAAACGAGGCGTTTCTCAAGCAGGTCATCTCCAATCACTGGTCCCGGAACCTCTCGGACTACGCCGACGGCTTGAAAACACTCGCGCTGACCCTGGCCTGTGACCGGGCGGTGACGAGCGGAAAAAAAGTGAGGGTTTCATGAATGTCCTGACTACCGGCGGCGCCGGCTACATCGGCAGCCACACCTGCCTCGAACTCCTGAACAGCGGCCACGAGGTCGTGGTGGCGGACAACCTTTCCAACAGCAAGGAGGAATCGCTGAGGCGGGTCCAGACCCTGGCCGGCCGGAAGCTGGTCTTTCACAAGGCGGACCTGCTCGACAAGCCGGCCCTGGCAGCGGTTTTCCATGAGCACAAGATTGACGCGGTCATCCACTTCGCCGGATTGAAGGCGGTCGGGGAATCCGTCCGCATCCCCCTGCGCTACTACCACAACAACATCACCGGCACGCTGGTGCTGTGCGAGGTCATGCAGGCGGCCGGCGTGCGGCGCCTGGTCTTTAGCTCGTCGGCCACGGTCTACGGCAATCCCGCGAAAGTGCCGATCGCCGAGGACGCGCCCCTATCGGCCGCCAACCCCTACGGCCAGACCAAGCTCATGATCGAACAGATCCTGAGGGACCTGCAGGCGGCGGACCCGTCCTGGCGGATCGCCCTGCTCCGCTACTTCAACCCCGTCGGCGCGCACGAGAGCGGACGGATCGGCGAGGATCCCAACGGCATCCCCAACAACCTGTTCCCCTACATCACCCAGGTGGCGGTCGGCAAGCTGAAGGAACTTTCAGTCTACGGCAACGATTACCCGACCCAGGACGGCACCGGCGTCCGCGACTACATCCACGTCGTGGACCTCGCCCGCGGGCACCTCCGCGCCCTGGAGCGCCTGCAGGCCCGCCCGGGACTCGTCGCCTACAACCTCGGCACCGGCCGCGGCTACAGCGTCCTGGAGGCGCTGGCGGCCTTTGAGAAGGCCAGCGGCAAAAAGATCCCCTACCGGGTCGTGGGCCGCCGGCCGGGCGACATCGCCGCCTGCTACGCCGACCCCTCCCTGGCCCACCGCGAGCTGGGCTGGCGGGCCGAAAAGGACCTGGCGTCGATGTGCGCGGACGCCTGGCGCTGGCAGGCGAACAATCCGGAGGGATACCCGTAGGAGAAGAAGGGTTGATGGTTAAGGGGAGATGGTGGAAGGGCTCCTGCAAAGCGCTCAGGCCTGGAAATCCGGAGCCGGCGTCACCGGCGTCAGCTACCGAAGACATTGCGCCAACCCTGTATTGGGTATATCTGAAGTTCTGATCGCTGGTCGCTGAGAATCTTTTTATCAGAGAGGAAACAACCATGGCCATCTTGCGTCACATCCAGCAGCGCTACTCGGTGCGAAGCTACCAGGACCGCCCGGTGGAGAAAGCCAAGCTGGCCGCGGTGCTCGAGGCCGCCCGCCTGGCGCCCTCGGCCCGCAACTGCCAGGAATGGCGGTTCGTGGTGGTCCAGAACGCCGCCCTGCGCAAGCAGCTCGCGGCGGCCGCCAACAACCAAGCGTTTGTCGGCGAGGCCCCCGTGGTCATCGCCTGCTGCGGCCTGAACCCCTCCTACACCATGCGCTGCGGCCAGCCGGCCTACCCCATCAACCTGGCCATTGCCATGGACCACATGACCCTCCAGGCGGTGGAGGAAGGCCTGGGCACCTGCTGGATCGGCTCGTTCTACGAGGACCAGGTCAAGCAGATCCTCGGCATTCCGGCCGCCGTCCGGGTCGTGGAACTCCTGACCCTGGGCTATCCCAAGGATTCGCCCAGGCCCAAAACCCGCGAGCCCCTCGAGCGCATCGTCTGCCACGAGCAGTGGAAGTCCTGACTTAGCGGGCAAGCGAACGTCCAACATCGAACATTGAACATTCAACCTTAAAGTTGGATCGAGGCAAGATTTTACTTCGACGTTGGACGTTGGATGTTGAATGTTGGATGTTTTCTTTGACGCAGCTTATGCCATGCTCACCAAGCGCATCATCCCCTGCCTCGATGTCCGGAACGGAAAGGTGACCAAGGGCGTCCGCTTCCAGAACAACGTGGAGCTGGGCGATCCCGTGGAGCTGGCGGCCGCCTACTGCGCCGGCGGCTGTGACGAGCTGGTGTTCTACGACATCACCGCCTCCGCCGAGGCTCGCCCCATTGACCTCGGCATGGTGGCGGCCGTGGCCCGGGCCGTCCACATCCCCTTTACCGTCGGCGGCGGCCTCGCCGGGCTGGAGGACATGGCGCGGGTGCTGGCGGCGGGCGCCGAGAAGATCTCGGTCAATTCCCTGGCCGTTCGCGATCCGGCGATTATCGCCGCGGGCGCCCGGGCCTTCGGCTCCCAGTGCATCGTCCTGGGGATGGATCCGGTGCGGACCAGCGACCGCGCCCGCTGCCCCAGCGGCTACGAGGTCACCGTCCGCGGGTTCCGGGAGCGGACCGGCCGGGACGCCCTGGCCTGGGCCCGGGAGGCGCAGGACCTCGGCGCCGGCGAAATCGTGGTCAACTCGGTGGATGCCGACGGCACGCGCGAGGGCTTCGAATTGAACCTGACCAAGCTGATTTCCACCCGGGTGCAGATCCCGGTCGTGGCCTCCGGCGGCGCCGGCCGGCCGGAACACCTGGTCCGGGTGTTTACGGAGGGCTGCGCTGACGCCGCCATCGTCGCCGGCATCCTTCACACCGGGGAAACCACGATCCGCGCGATCAAGGACGCCCTCTTCGCCGCCGGGATTCCCGTGCGCCGGCAGTGGTAAATGAATTTTTCGCCGGGCGAAAAATTCAGAACGGGGGAAAATACCGGTCGATCTCGCGGCGCGCGATCTCGACGGCACGCCGGGGCTTGCCGAGATCGCCGTGCACCGAGTACACATCCCGCACGACGAACTCCAGGGGGATGTTCTTCCCCGCCGTGATCTCGAGCGTTTCGCGGATCTCGGCCGCCCAGGCCGCCTCGTCGAGCTTCGCGCCCACCCCCAGCAGGTTGGGATTGGGCTTGCGCGAGTAGACGATGCCTTTCCCCGCCAGGGCCTCGGCCATGAAGCGCTGGTTGGCCCAGCGCGAGATCGAGACGGCCTTCAGGTTGGGGAGCTTGCTGAGCGACAGCTCCCAGATCGGGTCCACCGGCTCGCAGCAGCCCCAGTAGACCAGCCCGAACATATCCGCCAGGTCCCGGTAGTAGGGAAAACAGAACTCGTGGAACAGCTCGGGCGAGACCCCGACGGTCTCCTGGCTGTCCATGACGCCCCACATGTCGGAGAGCTTGACCTTCCCCGGGGCGACCGGCTGCTTCGGCAGGAGCGTGGTGAAGTTGAAGCAGGTGCCGCAGGTACACTGGTTGCCGTTGTTGAGCTCGAGCAGACCCTCCTGCTCGGCCCAGCGCGAGGCGCGGATGGAGTTGTCGCGCAGCAGGGCCATGAGGGCGTGGAGCTTGTCCGGGCAGTCATACATCGCCAGGAAAAACGATTCCATGCCCATCAGCCGCATCAGGGCCTGCGTCAGGCTGTTGTTGCCGTAGGTGCCCGAGCGCAGGGCCACCGGCAGGAGGTCGCTGAAGGTGTCCTCCAGGAACTTTTTTTCCGCCAGGGTCGCCGCGCGGTTCACGCCGAACGTGGACGGCTTGATCATGGCGAAGCCGTTCCGCAGGTCCTTGATAGGGCAGTCGAAATGGTAGCCCATGACGACCCCCTCGGCGTCTTTCTCGTAGCGGACGGGAATTTCGATGCCGAACTCGTTGCGCCAGAAATGCCAGCCGATATCCAGCGTGGCGGGGCAAACGTGGTCATCGTCGAGCAGTTCGTGGTGGCGGATGTTGCGGAGGAAAAGACTCTCCAGGCGGCGCCCATACCCGGACGTGCACTGGTAGATGGATTCCGGCATGAAGTCGCGGTCGAAGGTCCAGGTCTCGATGGCGAACGGCGGGCGCGCGCCGGGCTTGGCATCGTTCATGTCGGTCCACTGTTGCCGGCGCTTCGCCATGACCGGCAGCGCGGCGATCTCGGCCTGGCGCCGGGCCAGCCGACGCAAATAGTCCCGTTCCGTTTTGTCGAGGGTATAGGCCATGGATGGTCTCCTGGTTTGCTGCCTCCGCGGACGCCGGAACGGGGTTCATGCGATCCGTTCAAACGCCGGGCGGCGCGGCCTCGATGGAAAACGCCACGGATTCTGACAGATGCGCCGTCCCTGTCAACCCGGATCCGCCTTCCCATCGTCCAACTCCCCGGCAGAAGAACGGCGATGCCCAACCAGCGGATTCACGATTCTTGTTTGCAACCGCGGGCCAACGGGTATAATGCCAGCCAATCAAAGAAGGAAACCGCCATGACCTTAGCTTCGTTTTTCATCACGACGCCCATTTATTACGTCAACGACTCCCCCCACATCGGCCATGCCTATACGACCCTCCTGGCGGATGTCCTGGCCCGCTATCATCGCCTGGCCGGCGTGCCCACCCTGTTCCTGACCGGCAGCGACGAGCACGGGCAGAAGGTCCAGCGCGCGGCGGAAACGGCCGGCATCAGCCCCCAGGAGCAGGCGGACCGGACGGTCGTCCGCTTCCAGGATCTCTGGAAAAAGCTGGAAATCACGCACGACGATTTCATCCGCACCACCGAACCGCGGCACACCCGGGTCGTGCAAAAAATCCTCCAGACCCTGTATGACCAGGGCGAGATCTACCGGGCCGAATACGACGGCTGGTATTGCGTGCCCTGCGAGCGGTTTTTCATGGATCGGGACCTGCCGGACGGGGCCGCCGTGGGCGGGACGTGCGCGGAATGCGGGCGCCGCCTGGAGCGGATCACCGAGTCCAACTACTTTTTCAAAATGGGCGCCTACCGGGACTGGCTGATCCAATACATCCACGAGCACCCGGAGTTCATCCAGCCGGACTCCCGGCGCCACGAGACCCTGGGCTTTCTCCAGAAGCCGCTCAACGACCTGTGCATTTCGCGTCCGAAAAGCCGCCTGGCCTGGGGCATCGAGCTGCCCTTCGACCCCGCCTACGTCACCTACGTCTGGTTCGACGCCCTGGTCAACTATGTCAGCGCCCCGGGCTACCTCGCGGACGACGCGCGCTTCCGCCGCTGGTGGCCGGCCAGCACCCACCTGATCGGCAAGGACATCCTCACCACCCACACGGTCTACTGGCCCACGATGCTCAAGGCCATGGGTTTGCCCATGCCCAAAACCATTTTCGCCCACGGCTGGTGGCTGACCGGCGACAGCAAGATGAGCAAGACCGCGGGCAACGTGGTCAATCCCATGGAAATGGCCGAACGCTACGGCGTGGACGCCTTCCGCTACTTCCTGCTCGCGGAAATGTCCCTCGGCCAGGACTGCCACTTCTCGGAGGAAGCCTTCATCCGCCGCTGCAACGCCGACCTGGCCAACGACGTCGGCAACCTGCTCAGCCGGGTCACGAAACTGGTCGCCGGCCACTGCGGCGGCAGGATCCCGGCCCCGGGCGAGGCCGGCCCCGAGGAGGCGACCCTGCGGGAGGCGGTTTTGGGCGCGGTAAAAACGGTGGAGGCAAGCTTCGGGCGCATGCGCCCGGACCTCGGCCTGGCCGCCGTCATCGGCGCCGTGCGCGAGGCCAACCGCTACCTCGAGAAACGCCAGCCGTGGACCCTGGCGAAGCAGGCGGACAAGCAACCCCTGAATACCGTGCTGTACCACGCCGCGGAGACCCTGCGGATCGTCAGCGGCCTCCTCACGCCGGTTATGCCGGGCAAGATGGCCGTCCTCCGCCACGCGCTGGGCCTGCCCGGGGAGACGCCGGTCTTGGACCAGCTTGGGGAATGGGGCAAGCTGGCGCCCGGCGCCGCGCTGGGCGAAGCGGTCATCCTTTTCCCGCGGATCCCGCCGCCGGCGACAGCCCAAGCTGCCCCGCCGGCTGCGCCCGCCCCCAAGGCGGAGCCGGTTTCCTACGACGACTTCGCCAAGATCCAGTTCAAGACCGCCCGGATCCTGAGCGCCGAAAAGGTCGAGGGGGCCGACAAGCTGCTCAGGCTGCAGGTCGAGATCGGCGCCGAAAAGCGCCAGATCGTGGCCGGGATTGCCCAGCACTACGCACCGGCGGACCTGCCGGGCAAGACCGTGGTCGTCGTCGCCAATCTCAAGCCGGCCAAGATCCGGGGCGTGGAGTCCAACGGCATGCTCCTGGCGGCCTCGCACGGCGCGGCACTGCGGCTGATCACGGTGGACGGCGACCTGCCCAGCGGCGCCGGGGTCAAATGAATTTTTCGCCGGGTGAAATAGTCATAACGCCCTGCGGCAGGGCAATTCATTGGATTTTGTTTAACCACGAAACGCACGAAGGGCACGAAATGGAGGCGCGGAAGATCCTCTTTGTGATTTCCACCAAATTATAATGATGTGAGTGCTGAACTTTCGTGTATTCCGTGTGTTTCGTGGTTGCTCACATTCCGGTTTCATCATCCTTGCCATCAATGAAAATAACCGTTTTCACCGATCTCGAAGGCGCCAGCGGCGTGTTCACGTTCGCGCAAACCCGCGACCGGAAGAACCCGCTCTACCGCGAGGCCGTGGAATACCTGATGGGCGACATCGCCGCCGTGGTCAAAGGCTTGCGCGCGGCCGGAGTCAAGGACATCCTCGTTCTGGACAGCCATGGCGGCGGCAATAATTTCATTCCTCACCTCATGGCGCCGGGCGCCCGCTATATCACCGGCAACCCGCCTTGCAAGGAGTGGGGTCTGGACAAGACCTGCGCCGGGCTGATCCTGCTGGGCTACCACGCCAGGTGGGGTACGCCGGATGGCGTCCTGTACCACACGCAATGTTCGGTCAGCGAAAGCCGCTACTGGTACAACGGCGTTGCCTCCGGCGAGCTGGCCCAGCACGCGCTTTACGCCGGCCATTTCGGCGTGCCGCCCATCATGGTGTCGGGCGACGAGGCCACCTGCCGCGAGGCGCGGAAGTTTTTCGGCAAGAGCTGCGTCGCCGTAGCCGTGAAAAAAGGGCTCACTCGCGAAGCGGCCGTCCTGTATCCGTTCGAGGAAACGCGCCAGGCGCTTTACGAAGGCGCCCGGCGCGCGGTCGCGGCCATCTCCCGCTGCCGCCCCTACAAGGTTCGTCTGCCCATTCGCGCCAAGGCCCAAGGCTATGCCGTCGAGCAACACCCGTCCCAGACCCGGCTCGTCACCCGCTCCTGGATCATCAAGGACTTGTCGGACCTTAAATCTATCGTATAGGGCATGCTCTGCATTATGAATCAGCGTCATTCTGTTGAGCAATAAGGAAAGGAACACAGATCATGGAAGAGAAAATACGCGCCAAGCTGGAAGAACTGCGTAAAATGCTGCAGGCCGACGGCGGCGACCTGGAAGTGGTGAGCATCGCCGGCGCCGACGTCCAACTGAAGCTCAAGGGCGCCTGCGGCTGCTGCCCGCACGCGACCCAGACGATCAAGCAGGGCATCGAACGCATCCTGCGCGAGGAAGTGGACCAGACCATCACAGTCACGCAGGTAAAGTGATTGCTGATTTCTGATTGCGGAATGATCTCGCGCAGAGCCGCAGGGACGCAGAGAATGTTACGTTAGCTACTCGGATTTATTCTCACCCCTGCGCCTCAGCGTCTCAGCGCGATAATATCCGGTGTCATGAAATATTTCGCCGACAACTCGCTTTCCATCGGGCGCACGCCGCTGGTCCAGGTGCGCCGCGTGGCGGATGCGTCCCGCGCGCTGGTCCTGGCCAAGATCGAGGGCCGTAACCCCGCCTACTCGGTCAAGTGCCGGATCGGCGCGGCCATGGTCTGGGACGCCGAAAAGCGCGGCGCGCTCAAGCCGGGCATGGAAATCGTCGAGCCCACCAGCGGCAATACCGGTATCGCCCTGGCCTTCGTCGGCGCGGCGCGCGGCTACCCGGTCACCCTGGTCATGCCGGACACCATGAGCGTTGAGCGGCGCAAACTGATGCGGGCCCTGGGCGCGAAGGTCCTGCTGACTGACGGCGCCCTGGGCATGTCCGGCTCGGTGCGCAAGGCCGAGGAGCTGGCGGCCGGCGACCCCGTCCGCTACTTCATGCCCCAGCAGTTCAAGAACCCGGCCAACCCGGCCATCCACGAGCGGACCACGGGTCCGGAAATCTGGACCGACACCGACGGCAAAATCGATGTGCTGGTGGCGGGCGTAGGCACCGGCGGGACCCTGACGGGCATCTCGCGCTACCTCAAGAAGACACGCGGCAGAAAAATCTTATCCGTGGCGGTGGAACCGGCGGCCAGTCCGCTGCTCTCACAGAAGCTGGCCGGCAAACCTCTCCAACCCGCCCCCCATCCCATCCAGGGGATCGGCGCCAACTTTATTCCCGACATCCTGGATCTCTCGCTCGTGGACCGGGTGGAACCGGTGGGCGGCGACAAGGCCATGGACATGGCCCGGCGGCTGGCGGCGGAGGAAGGCATCCTGGCCGGCATCTCCGGCGGCGCCGCCATGGCGGCCGCCGCGCGCCTGGCGCGCGAAAACGAATTCCGCGGCAAGACCTTCGTCGTTATCCTGCCCGATTCCGGCGAGCGCTATCTCTCCACCGCCCTGTTCAGCCAGTTGACGTGATAGCCGGGCGCAATACTTTTGGGAAGGCCCTTGTCCGCGGCAGGGGTAAGCCCATGAAAAGAACGAGGCAGCACCGCTTCGCGAACACGGATGCCGGCCCGACGATTCGGACCAAGCCGTGGCCGGCCAGGCACTTGCTGGGCCGGGCGGAAAAACGCGCCGTGGATGCCCTGTTCGACAAGGCCATCGCCAGTGGCGGGACGATTGACTACAACGGACCCGAGGAAGACAGCTTTTGCCGCGAGTTCGCCGAATTCATGGGGGGCGGGTATGCGGACGCCGTCAGCTCTGGCACCGCGGCGGTCTACACGGCCCTGCGCGCGCTGGAGCTGGAGCCGTTCACGGAGGTGATCGTCAGCCCGATCACCGATCCGGGCGGCATGATGCCGATTGCCCTGCTGAATTGCATTCCAGTAGTGGCCGACACCGCCCCGGGCAGTTTCAACGCCGCCCCGGAACAGATCGCCAAGCTGATTTCCCGCCGGACCCGCGCCATCCTCGTGGCCCACATCATGGGCGAGCCGGCCGACATGCCGCGCATCATGCGGATCGCCCGCCAGCACAGGATTCCGGTCATCGAGGACTGCGCCCAGGCGCCCGGCGCCAGCATTGACGGGCGGCTGGCCGGGACCTTCGGCGACGCGGCCGCTTTTTCCACCATGTTCGGCAAGCATTTTTGCACGGGCGGACAGGGCGGCATCGTCTATACGCGTTCGACCGCCCTTTACCGGCGGACGCGGCGGGCGGCCGACCGCGGCAAACCGTTTTTCCTGCCAGGCGGTTCCACAAACTGCCTGGCCTCGCTGAACTTGAACTCCAATGAGCTCGCGGCGGCCATCGGCCGCGCCCAGCTCAAAAAACTGCCGGGGATTGTCCGCCGCCGGCGCCGGCTGGTGGCATGGCTGCGCCAGGGACTGCGGAACGTCAAGGCCATTTCGTTCCCAGAACTCGTCCGGGGCGGCGACCCGAGCTACTGGTTTCTGCGCCTGCGGTTCCATTCCTGCGCCGCGAAGGTTGACAAGGCTGCCTTTTGCCGGGCCCTGGCCGCGGAGGGACTGGGCGTGACCACGACCTATACGGCCATGCCCCACACGCAAGACTGGTTCAAGCACCGGCGCGTGTTCGGGACCAGCGGGCTGCCGTGGTCCTCCCCGCTCTACAAGGGAAATCCGAACCGCGAGTTCGCCTGCCCGAACGCGCGTCGGGCCATCGCGGATCACTTCCTCCTGGCAGTGTCCGAGAGCTGGGGCCGGCGGGAAGCGGCGGACATTGTCGCAATCTTCAAGCAGGCCGCCGGAATCCGCGGGTGACACGTTTCGGCCCGGCGCAGACGGGGAGCATGGACGCAAGAACACGGCTGGAAACCGCCTGGTCTTTCCGGGAACCCGACCGGGTGCCCGTCGAAATGGCCCTCGCCGACTTTGCCCGCGGCCTGCCGGGCGCCGACCGGATTGCCGCGTTCGTGGAGCGCGAGGCGGACAACTTTGCCGGTGTGCCGCTTTTCGACTGGGGCTTCCTGGGCCTGGACTGCCGCTGGCTGCCCGACGAGGTGATCGAGGAGGTCCCCGGAAAGCACCGGCGCATCCGGCATCGCGTGGAGACGTCTGCCGGCGAATTCTTCGCCATCACCCGGCATTTTCCCGACGTGCGCGACCCGGCCGATTACCACTGGGAGCGGCGCTATCTTCATTCCCTGTCCGATTTTACCCGCCTGGCGGATGCCGATTTCCGGCCCCGGCCCTTCGACCTGGCGGGCTATAACGCGGCCTGCGCCAAGGTGGGCGGCCGCGGCCTGCCGGCCACCCTCCTGTTCCATTCCCTGGGCGCCCTTGTGCGCAACAGCACCCTGGAGGAAGTCTACGCCTGGCTGGTCCAGGAAAAGGCCGTGACCAAGCGCTTCCTGGAAAAGACCTGCCGGCAGACGTTCGAATCCATCCTCTCCCTGCGCGGCGCCGCGCTGACGGCCCGGCCGGTGTTCCTGAGCGCCGCCCTGGAAATGCTGATCCCGCCCTGGCTGGGCCGGCGGCAGTTCGAGGAGTTCGTGTTTCCCTATGACCGGCAGGTCAACGACGCCATCCACGCCGTCGGCGGACGCCACCGGGCCCACTGCCACGGCAACAGCGGCCAATTCCTGGAGCGTTTCGCGGATATGGGGGTGGACGCCGTCGAGCCGCTCGAGCCGCCGCCGTTCGGCGACAACCTCCTGAAGGAGGCCAAGGCCCGCGCCGGGGGCAGGATGCTGCTCTCGGGCAACCTGCCCAGCCAGGCGTTCTACACCCTCGGCCGGGAAGAGGTCAGGGAAATGACCCGCCGGGCCATTGACGACGCCGCGGCTGGGGGCGGCTTTACCCTGCGGCTCTCGGGCGGCAGCGTCGGCCTCGGCGCCACCGCGGAACAGGCGGCGCTCCAGATCGACCGCGCGCTGGTGTTCATCGAGACGGCCCTGGAGTTCGGGCGCTATTAGCCGATGACCTTCGGCAGGGCCAGCCGGCCGAGGTCCTGTCCTCGCCGCGCCCGCCGCAGGAAACGCAGGTAAAGGCCCCACGCCCGCCCTCCGTTGGACCCCAGGGCCACCAGGATCTCGTGCCGGCCGGCGGCGGCGGAAAACGGGATCCGTGCCTTGTCCACCCTGGCGGGATTCCTGCCGTTTGGGTCGTGGAACCGCGGCCGGCCGTCGATCCAGACTTTCACCGGGCCGTCGTATCCCAGGCCCACTTCCAGGTCCATGCGTTCCGGACAATCGATCTCGGCGGAAAAAAAGACTAGCCGGTCCTCGGGCGCGCAATGGAACAGGTCCCCGTGGAGATCAGCGAAGTTGCCGGGGAATGCCCTGGAAACGAATCCCAGCCTGTTCAGGTTGCGCGGATAGTCCAGGCCGTGCAGGTTTCCGGCCGACGGCAGGGCGCGGCTGACCCGCCAGCAGGTGACGAATTCCGAGCGCACCCGGGGCGCGCCCAGCGGCAGCGGCCCGAACACCGGCAGGGAGCGGTCCGCCAGGTCCGTGATGTTGCAATGCGGGTTCAGTCCGTGGCCGTAGGCCAGGCTGAAGGCCGCCAGGGAACCGGGGGTCTGGGTCGTGCTCAGCCAGGCCGCACGGCCGCGCAGGTCAATCCGATAAATGCCGGGGATGGGCTTTGGGTTGAGCAGCGCAAAGCCGGCCGGTTTCCCCGCCGCACGCAATCCGCCGACGACGCGGTCGAAGGTCACCTTGATCCGCGTTCCAACGATGGCGGCCGAACGCAGGGCGATCGGCCGCGGCCCGGCGCGGCGGTCGCCGCGCAGGGCGGCCATGGCCTGGGCCAGCCTGCGGCCCAGGAGCTGCTGACTGCGGCCGCTGAGGTGGATGCCGTCCTCAAACTCGAGGTCAATGGCCGGCACCAGCACCAAGCGGCGGATGGCCTCCGGCAAACGCCGCTGCTGGTCCTGGACCGAGTTCCAGCTCGCGGGATCCCAGTCCGGGAAATACACGCCGGCGATCTGGACCGCCGCCACCGGCAGACGGGCATCGCCGAGATCCCGGCGCAGGGCGCGCACCAGCGCTTGCATCCGTTTCGTGTAGAGCGGCGCCACGCCGGGGAAGGCGTCCGAGCAGCCCTGGTACCACACCAGCCCGGCGACGCGCCCGCCGTTCTTGCGGACGCGCCGCAACAGAGCGCCGTACAGACTGCGACCGTCGGCTTTTCCGCCGGACGGCTTCCACTGTTCCATGGAGGTGCCGCCGTGCGCGCAGGCGATCAGGCCCTGGGGCACCCCGGTGCGCCGGGCCATTTCCTGTCCGAAAGCCACACCCGGGCCGGTCCCGAGCTTTGGCCGGGGATCCCGCGGGGGCCGCTGCCCGCCCATCAAGTCAAGGTGCACCCGGTCCACCGCCGCGCCGAGGTTGTGGATCGGGTCTTTCGCCGGCGCCCAGCGGTCGTCCATGGTGAAGGCCCGCACGCGGTTATCGGGCCCGGCCGCGTGCCGGATCAGGCCGCAGCCCTGCATGTTGGACTGTCCGGCGAGAATCCAGACATCGCCCACGAGCACGTCCCGGATCCACAGCGGGGCCGGCCCCGCCTTTTCGCCCTGGGGCTCGACAGCCAGGCGAATGTCATAGGGTCCGCCGGCGGGCAGGCCGCGCAGGCGCCCGTGGAAAACGCCCTGGGCCGCCCGGCCCGCCGGTCGGCGGCCGAACCCCGGCACGACCCGGCCGCGGCATTCCACCCGCGCCCAGATCCGGCCGGCGCCGGCACAGACCCCGGCAAACGGCGCATCGCAACCCCGCTTGCCCTGACGCTGCAAAACCATCCGGTCAAAAAGTCCCATGGTGATTTTCATGCGGCCCATGCCTCCCGGCGGGTGATCCTTCTCCGATGCGCAGCCACGCCCTTATACCACCGCGGCGGCAAACGTCAATTGAGGGGCCGCCTGCCCTTTGGATTTGCGCTTGACCCCCCCGGCGGGATCGGACATGCTTTCGCCCCATGCAAACACGATCAGGCAAAGTGTCCATGGATGCGCTGGTTTCGCTCTGCAAGCGGCGCGGGTTCATCTTCCAGAGCTCGGAAATCTACGAGGGCCTGAACGGGTTCTGGGATTACGGACCCCTGGGCTGCGAGCTAAAGCGCCACATCCGCGACGCCTGGTGGAAAGCGGTCGTCCAGTCGCGCGAGGACGTTGTCGGCCTGGACGCCTCGATCATCATGCACCCGCGGGTCTGGGAGGCTTCCGGCCACACCACCAGCTTTGCCGACCCCATGGTGGACTGCAAGGCCTGCCGCAAGCGGTTCCGGGCCGACAACCTCTGCGAGGACCAGGGCCTGAAGCTGGTCAAGACCCCGCAGGGCTTCAGCCTGCCCGAGGGCGTCAAGTGCGCGGCCTGCGGGTCCAAGGACCTCACCCCGCCGCGGGCCTTCAACCTGATGTTCAAGACCTTCATCGGGCCGGTGGAAGAGAACGCCTCGACGGCCTTCCTGCGGCCGGAAACCGCCCAGGGGATTTTCGTGCAGTTCCAGAACGTGCTTTCCGTGGCCCGCCAGAAGGTTCCCTTCGGCATCGCCCAGATCGGAAAGGCGTTCCGCAACGAGATCAATCCCCGCAACTTCACCTTCCGCTCCCGCGAGTTTGAGCAGATGGAGCTGGAGTTTTTCATCAAGCCCGGCAGCGACGCCCAGTGGCACGAGTACTGGGTGGCGGAGCGGATGAAGTGGTACCGCGCCATCGGCCTGCCCGAAGCCAGCCTCAAGCCCTTCGTCTATCCCCGGGAGGAATTGGCCCACTACGCCAGCGCCTGCACCGACATCATGTATGATTTCCCTTTCGGCCTGCAGGAGCTCGAGGGCATCGCCGCCCGCGGCGCCTTCGACCTCACCCAGCACCAGAAGTTCAGCGGGAAGTCCATGGAGTATTTCGACGCGGAGACCAAGGAAAAGTTCATCCCGCACGTTGTCGAGCCCTCGGCCGGCGTGGACCGGATCGCCCTGGCCCTGCTCTGCGAGGCCTTCCACGAGGAATGGGTGCCGTCCGCCGACACCCCCGGCAATCCGCTCCCGGCGGAACCGGGCCAGAAACCACCGGCGGGCTACGAGCCCCGCACGGTTTTGGCCTTCGCGCCGCGCATCGCGCCGGTACAGGTCGCGGTCTTCCCCCTGCTCAAGAATAAGCCCGAGCTGGTGGCCAAGGCGCGGGAAGTGTTCGCCGCCCTCCAGCGGCGCTGGGCCTGTTTCTGGGATCAGACCGGTGCCATCGGTCGGCGCTACCGCCGCCAGGACGAGATCGGTACGCCCTTCGGCGTCACCGTAGATTTCCAAACCCTGGCCGACCAGACCGTCACCGTGCGAGACCGGGACACGATGAAGCAGATCCGCCTCCCCATCGCCGAGCTGGCGGGCTATTTCGACCAGGCCCTGTCTTGATAGATGAGGATCTTCGGATTGTTCAACCGCAAAGAACGCAAAGAGCACAAAGTATTCAGGTTATGTTTCTCCGGAATCTTGCCCATCTTCTATGCGATCTTTGCGTTCTTTGCGGTTGTCAACGCTTCTCCGTCCTGTTTTCCTGATGCCATCGCTCAGCCTTTTTTCCATGCGCAAAACCAAGATCAAGCCATCATCGGTCGGCGCCATCCTTCATCGTGTCGCCCGCGGACGCATTACACCCCGGGCCGCCGAACGGCGGCTGAACGCCCGGGCCGAGAAGAACATCGGGTTCGCCCGGGTGGACCTGGAGCGGGCGCATCGGCGCGGGCTGCCCGAGGTGATTTATTCGCCCGGCAAGACTGCCAACCAGATCGCCGGGATCATGTCCGTGCTGGCCAAGGCCGGCCAGAACGTCCTCGCCACCCGCGCCACACCCGAGCAGTTCGCCGTTATTAGCCGGACCCACCCCAAGGCGGTCTTCCACGAACTGCCGCGGGCCATCACCCTAGCGTCACGGCGTCCGCGCCGGCGCGCCGGCCGAGTCGCCGTGGTCTGCGCCGGCACGTCGGATATCCCGGTGGCGGAGGAGGCGGCCCTGACCGCCGAGTGCATGGGCGCGGCGGTGGATCGGATTTACGACGTCGGCGTGGCCGGCCTGCACCGCCTGCTGAAGCACCTCCCGGCGCTGAAGGCGGCCCGGGCGCTGGTGGTCGTGGCCGGGATGGAGGGCGCCCTGCCGTCGGTCGTCGGCGGACTGGTGGACCGCCCGATCATCGCGGTGCCCACCAGCGTCGGCTACGGGACCGGCCTGCAGGGCATTGCCGCCCTGCTGGCCATGCTCAACACCTGCGTCCCCGGCATCTCGGTCGTCAATATCGACAACGGCTTCGGCGCCGGCGTCGCCGCCGGCCTGATCAACCGCCTCGCCGGCCGCGGGCGATAAGAACCGTTCGGCGGGAAGGCCAAGAGCCGTCCCCGCCCTTCAATTATTTCTTCCTATTGTAGGGCACGTCCGGCGTAGCCCTTGGGCGAAGACGGATTGCCCGCCGGCACATTTTGTCGAAAACCGATCCTGAAAACGGTTGATGGGAGGAGCGCGTTGTCCCTAATGCGCTTTCCCGGATGAGTTTGCGGATCGATGGATTTTTTGGCAATAGGGTGTCTGCCGGACTCCGCCGATAGAGTGTGTCGGCACGCATACCATGCGCAACAATTTCAATTCCGATGATGTGAAACGCGCATTCAACGCAGCCAAGTTACAGAAACAGCTGGGACTGCCCGCGCTTGTTCTCTTGCTATCGGCAACGCGATGAAACCGAGGATTTCAAGTGTAGACAATGCGGCCTTGAAATCGGACCCTATTTGCGATAAATTCCGGATGGCGCCCGCAGGCTAGTATAGGGGAGAAGATGACAGGGGCTATTGCTTCAGTTAAGCGCATTCAGAAGGCCATTTACCTGATCCGTGGCCAGAAAGTGCTGCTCGATCGCGACCTGGCGGATCTTTACGGCGTACGAACGTCTGCACTGAAACGGGCCGTCCGCAGAAATGTCGGGCGGTTTCCTGCGGATTTCATGTTCGTGCTCACAGGAGAGGAGTTCGCAAATTGGAGATGCCAATTTGGCACCTCCAATCCCAACCGCATGGGACTCAGGTATGCGCCCATGGCCTTCACCGAACAGGGTGTCGCCATGCTCTCCGGCGTTCTGAACAGTCCGCGTGCCGTCCAGGTCAATATCGCCATCATGCGGGCCTTTGTCCAGCTACGCACCCTTCTGGCAACCCATGCCAACCTCGCCCGCAGATTAGAGGAAATGGAACAAAAGTATGACACCCATTTCCGCGCCGTCTTCGATGCCATCCGCCAACTAATGACCCCGCCGGATCCGCCGCGCAGGCAAATCGGGTTTGGGGTGCGGGAAAAGCGCGCCGTCTATCGCACAGACAGAGGATAGTCAACAAAGGTCATATTATTTTATCCACGGGTGCCCGAAGCGGGCTCAAATCATCGCTTCATGCGTGTAATCGTGGTTAATTCCCATGGGCATATCCCATGAACCATCTGCATTTTGACAGCATCGGCGGGGCCAGCGGCGACATGATCCTGGCCGCCCTGATCGACCTCGGCGCGCCGCGGGTCGCGCTCCAGCGCCGGCTGGCCGGCCTGAAGATCGGCCGGTTCGAGATCCGGACCACGCCGGCCGGGGACCATGGACTCCACGGCCTGCGGGTCGAGGTCCACAACCGGCACGATAAACACCCGCCCCACCGGCGCCTGCCGGATATCCTCGCCCTGATCAACCGCAGCCGTCTGCCGCCGCGCGTGAAGGAACAGAGCCGCCGCGTCTTCCGACGCCTGGCGGAAGCCGAGGCGCGGGTTCACCGCACGACGCCCGGCCGCATCCATTTTCACGAGGTCGGCGCCGTGGACGCGATCGTGGATATCGTCGGCTCGTGCCTGGCCCTGGAACTCCTGAGCGTGGACGCCGTCAGCGTGTCTCCCCTGCCCCTCGGATACGGCACCGTGAAGTCCGCCCACGGAATCCTGCCGGTGCCGGCCCCGGCGACCGTGGAACTCCTGAAAGGAATGCAGGTCGTGCCGGCGGACGAGCCGTTCGAGCTGGTCACGCCGACCGGCGCCGCGCTGCTCGGCGCGTGGGCGACTCCGGGCTCGGTCCCGCCGGCCGACGGACGGCTGGTCCGCGCCGGGCACGGGTTCGGGCGCCACCCGCTGACCTCCCGGCCCAACGTCCTGCGCGCCCTGCTGATGGAATCAGCGCCGAAAAGCAGTGCCGACACATGCCTGGTCCTGGAATGCAACCTCGACGACACGGTCCCGGAACTGCTGGGCAACCTCTTGTCCGGCCTGCTGGAGGCGGGGGCACTCGACGTTTTCCTGACCCCCGTGCAGATGAAAAAACAGCGGCCGGGCACGCTCGTCACGGTCCTGTGCCGGCCCGGCGACCGGGAGCGACTGCTCGACCTGATTTTCGGGGAAAGCACGACCTTCGGCGTGCGGGAATACCCGGTGCGCCGGACCATCCTCCCGCGGCGGATGGAAGCCGTCGCCACGCCGCACGGAAAAGTGCGCGTGAAGCTGGGGGAATGGAAAGGACGCATCGTCACCCGCGCTCCGGAGCACGAGGATTGCGTCCGCCTGGCTCACCGGGCGGGGGTGCCCGTCCGCGCGGTCTACGAGGCCGCGCTGGCCGCCGCCCTGGCGGGAGGTCCGTCCGGCCGGAAACGGAAAACACGGCATCGATGCTGACGAAAGGAAACCAATGAAATGAAAGCCAGCTATGCCACCTGCGCCCAGGGCATCCGCATCCTGCCCGGACAATGGCGTCCGCACTACCCGTTCGAACAGATTGCCTGGGTCAGCCCGCCCTGGGGCAGCCAGGAATATATCTGGATGGATTTCCCGGAGGCGATTTTCACCAAAGCCGGACTGCTCTACCTGAGCCATGTCAACCCGGCCTTTCCGGCCATGTTTCCGAACCTGCCGAAAGTGCCTTGGGAGCCTGTCCCGGGCGGCATCACCTTTCGGCGCCGCCTGCCGAACGGCGTGGAGTTCGGCGGACAGTTGACGGCAACCTCCAAGACCACGGTGGCCCTGAACCTGTTTATCCATAACGGGAGCAAGTCGCCGGTAAAAGACATCACCCTCCAGACCTGCGCCTTTTTGCGGGGGATCAAGGAATTTTCCGACTTCACGAGTTGGAACAAGCTCGTCCATTTGCCCGGCCGCGGCTGGCTGGTCTGGGAGCGCGCGCTGAACGCGGGGACGGGAAAAGGTAAGTACCGGCTGGGCTGGCGCGGCGGGCCGGCCTCGGCCGATTTTCCTGTCATGGTCACCCTCTCCAACCAGGCCGAGCGACTGGTGGCCATGACCTGGCATGCCGGGACGCTCTCGCTGGTCAACAACCCGGCCCATCCCTGCATGCACGCGGACCCGTTTTTCCCGGACATCGCCCCGGGCCAACGCCGGGAGATCAACGGCGAGCTGATCTTTTTCACCGGGAGCCTGGACGCCTTCGACGCGTTCTGGAAAAAGCGCAAGACGGTCGGGTAACGCGAATAAGAACCGACCAAAGCCATGCGAGTATTCCCGCCAGAACACTGATAAAATTATGCTTATGACGACCGTCAGCCAGATGCTGAACTTAGGCGGCGCAGTTACTTATGCACCGGACTTGATCCCGGCCTATGCCTACGACGCCCATGCGCAGCTAATGAGTTGCAGTAAAGTTTTCGCCTATTTATCACCGCTTTCCTCGAACATCTGCATGTCCTGTTCCTGTTCCGGCATGATGTCCTCAACGATCAGTTTTACCTGCGCCGTCACCGGTCACACCTTCTCCACGCACAGCACCAGCCGCGGAACTGCCTCTACACCGCCCGTGTATTACTACGGCTACCGATATTACTCCCCCATGCTCGGCCGGTGGCTCTCCAGAGATCCCATCGGTGAGTATGGGGGAATAAATATTTACTGTAGTGGAAATAACGACCTAATTGGTCGTATTGAAATACTTGGGTTATGGCCAACTTATGGGCCGTGTTCAGATGCGGGAGAAGATGACATTCCCCTTGATGGTTGGGAAATAGATACAATTTCCTACGATAGACTCCTGTGGGCGGGTGATGCTGGCCTTGTTGAACAGATAACGTTTAGTTATGAAAGGAAATTCAAAAGAAAGTACATTTGTTGCTGCAACAAAGAAGATTGGGCCGAAGGTAAGAGAGGGATTAACAAAACAGATCGTGATATTTATATGGCAGTGATGAAGGTGCCATCAACTTACTTACCCCCGCCTGGAACTACAATTTACAAATTATTACTTCGGCTAATTTCTAAAGGATTGCCTATACCTGAAGTTATTGCAGACATTGGATATTTAGAAGATAAAATTAACCTTAATAGACCCGCAGAATCTGATCAAGGGGAAATAGTTGAGGAGCCGTCTGCTCCTAATGCCTTTTGTTGGTAGTAAGTAATACGATATTTAAAAAGGAACTTCTGGCGTAGCTGGAAAATGTGGGTAAATTATGTTTAAAAAGAGTAGCATAATAATTATTCTTATATTTTTTTTATTAGGAATAGCGGTGGGGTGGTTTTATGAGTTTAGAAAGCGTCAGGATGTTCAAAATACAATCATGAATTTAGATATGCTTGGATATTTAACTACAACATTGATAGAGTTAAAAAAAGGGAATTATAACGACGTAATTCGGGTGTTACAATTTCATGTTGATGGATTATCAAACAATATAAGAGTAAAAGAAAAGTTGCTTAAAGATGACGATCGAAATAGATATCATGAAATCATGACAAGAATAATGGATTTTGAGAAACAACATTCTGTAGGGGCAACTAATTTATCTGTGCCGCTTCCGGTTTTAGAGTGAGATACCCTGTAGGCGCAAAGATCGCGCTGCCCGCGAAACGCGCCGTCGTCGCTCAATCGCCGCGGCGTAAGTCAGGCGCGAAGCGCGAGGAATATCGCGGCCGTGGATGCGGCAAGCCATCCCGATCTCGAAGCGAATCGGGATCGCTTGCCGTAAGAGAAGCCGCCGCCTCCGCCTTGCCGCGGATCGCCGCGCGTAGGAAGGGACACGGGGTACATAAAACGGGAGCGATTATGCGTTCCGTCGCGCGGCGCTCCCGCGCAAGCGCCGCATAATCTGTTTTTATGTCCCCGTGTGATTGAGTGCGCGGCCATCCACGGCACCCCCGTCCCCGGCTTCGCTCAAGAGCTACGCCGGGGCACAGCCAGCGCAGCCCGCTTCCTGCCGTCAGCACTGCCGCGCTGTCTTCGGGGGACGGCTCCGGCGGCAGCGCCGGAAGCAGGGCGCTGTCAGTTCCCGCGGCCGGAAATTCCGCGCCCTGCCAATCAGGCGCAGGAGCGCTCACCGAAGCCCCATGCACGACCGCCCTCCGTCATCTGACGGATTGACGCTCAAGCTGGCGGCACTCCGTCAGGGCCGGATTTCGGAAGCCCTCAACCTGGCTTTCGCGTGGCCCCGATCGCGGGGCGCATCGGGGTCCAGGCGGTGCCGGAATCGGGTCACAGGCGTGACCCATAATGACCCATAAATGGCGCGCAATGGCGAGATGTGGCGAGATATTGGCGAGCAATGGCGAGATATGGCGAGATAAAATCGGATATCGCTCATGGGCATGAGCGATAAATGAGCTATATTTTTAGCCGCCCGTTGGCGGCCGAAAAGCCCGAACGTGTCCGGCGAAGCCCCGATCGCGCCGCAAGGGGGGTATCGGGACGAAGACGGAAACCGGGCTTTTGAGCCAGAGCGGCTGAAAAAAGATGGGCGACGATCGCGCAGGAGGCGCGATCGCGCGGCGGTCCTTGTCCTGGCATCCTGCTTCGCTCATATGAGCTGCGCAGGACAAGTCCTGGGGAAATCCGTCCTGGTCTTCGCGCCCGGCGGAGAGGCGCCAGGCAAAATCTGTAATGCTCAGTATTGATCTTCCCATGTGTTCTGTGAGATAAAGAGGGAGACCGTGTTAAGGAACTCAGCGGCCATGAGTGAACAGTAGTTTCTGTTTTCCTCCATGAAAAACCTGTTTCAGATTGAATACATGAACCGCTTGCAGCGAATTATTTTGTCACCCGCACTGAGCATTATGGTATGCTGTTCCTACGCCCGGGAACCGGGCGTAGGGAGCACCATGTGCCGAAACGATAAGGCGGTCATCGTACGTTACGCCCCGGCGATCTACCGGCTTGGCCTTGTGACCGACAGCCTGCCGGACGTCAGCTCGGTGGATGCGGTCCTGCGGAGCCTGCTGCGCCCGGGGATGACCGACGACGAAAAGTGCGAGGCGATCCGTCGGCTGGTCTGGCAAAGCCGCTACCATTCGCCGGACAGCACCGCCAACCATTATACCCTCGCCGATCCCATCGTTTTCCTGAACTGTTTTTGCGGCTACATCTGCTCCCAGGATTCCGCGGCCGCCTCGGCCCTCTGGACCGCCGCCGGCTACGAGGCGCGCGCCTACGAGTTGGGCTGGCACACGACCCCCGAGGCCTTCTACGACGAGGGCTGGCACAATTACGACGTCACCCTCTGGGAGACCAACCGGCTCAAGGCGGTGCGCGAAAAGGACGGCCGACGCGTCGTCCTGGGCGTTGACGAGCGCGAAGCCGGCTGGGTCAAGGGCGGCAAGCCCCAACGCTGGGACGTGTTCGACATCGGGCACCGGATGGACCTGACCCTGCGCCGGGGCGAAACCTTTACCCGCTACTGGCAGCCGACGGGGACCGGAGTGGATTACTACCTGCCCGCCGCCAACCAGGGCCCCCCGCGCGACACCCGCGACCGGATGCGCTTCGCCTACGAGCAGACGCCGCGCCCGTTCGCGCCCCTGCCCCGCGACGCCGCCTACGCCAACGGCGAGTTCGAATTTGCGCCGGATCTTTCCGCGCCCGCCTATCGGGACTTGGTCGAAGCCGAGTCCAACCTGGCCTGCGCGGCTGGGGGTGGGTCCGGACCCGCCCTGCACCCCTGCCGGACCGGGAGCACGGCAGCCGTTGTTTACAAGGTGTACTCCCCCTACCTCATCAGCGGCGGCTGGGTGGAAGCGACCTTTTTCCGCCGGAGCCCGGCGGACCGGGTGAACGTGCGTCTTTCAACGGATCACGGCGCGAGCTGGACGAACCTTCCGGTGGAACCCGGCACGGGCAGGTCGTCCCATCGGCTGGGAATCCGGGAGACGGTTGCCGGGCGTTTCGACTACCTCCTGCGCCTGGAATTCACGGCCGCGGAGAAGCCTGCGGACGCCGGCCTGGAAAGCCTGCGGATCAAGACCATCGTGAATGTCAACCCGTTCACCCTGCCGGCGCTGAAGGCCGGCACGAACCGGGTGACGCTTTCCGCGGGCGAGCAGTTGGACACCGTGGAAATCTATCCCGATCTCCAGGATCCCGCCTGCCTGCGCAGGGCGTTCCGGGCCGACAACGTCGCCGTGCGGCGTCCACCCGGGTTCGCCCCCTGGGCTTGCGGGTTGGGTCCGCAAGACCCCTCTAAGCCCAGCGAGCTGATCTATCGGTTGGAATGCCCGGGCGAGATCGCCGGGGTCGAATGGGGCGGCCGGTTCGTGACCTTCACCCGGGCCAAGATCAAGGACCGGCCCGTGCCGGTCTGCTCGAATGCCATGGACTATTCCTTCGACCAACGTGCCTGGCATGCCCAGCCCTGGACCTATCGCTACGCGCGGAAGGACCCGCACACCGAGAAGCTGCAGGAGTTCCACCTGGAATCCATCCCGGTGGTCCCGACGGGCGCGCGCGAGGTGTTTCTGCGCTATCGCTTTTCGCGAACCCCCCAGCCGGATCCGGAGGAAAAAATGGAAGAACTGCTCATGCCGTCCCTCCGCATCCAGGCCGCCTGCAAGCCGCAGGTGAGCGGTCCGCTCCCGCCTCTGGAAGCGGCTCTTTGCTGGGAAGAAGGCGACGTTGAAAAACTGCACGTCGAGGTCGCCCGGCAACTGCCCCACACCTACACGATCAACGTCAAGGGCACCGACCTGCCGCGGATGAAATGGGTCCGCCTGCGGCTGGTCGAGCCGCGCTGACGCGCTCCGCCGCCTGCCCTGCCGCGAACCCGGGCGTCTCTTGGCCGGTAGATCTGGAAAGCGGCGCTGGCGCCGCTTCCACGCGGATTCTCCCTGATGGAGCGCGTTATCCATTCCGCCTCAAGCGGATCCGCTACAGGCGGAAACGCACTTTCGGATCTGAAACAGCGTCTTCGGAGAAGCCGCTCCACCCGGGCCACCCGGAATGGAACGGGACGGGGGCGTCCCGCCTCCAACAACAATCCGGTGGGACCAGAGAAAAAGACCGGAACAAGCGGCGTTCCCCGTGGGCGGGCGTGTGGTCCTCTGCGAAGTCGTGTCGCTTTTTCGCTACGTAGCACGAATTCTCACGCCGGAAAAGGATCCTTATTTCTTTCCGGCGAGAATGCCGGCGGCGAGCTTGGCGCGAATCTCGTAAATCTTGTTCTCATCCTGCGTCCAGGACTTGTCCAGGTCGGCCGGGGCCACCGGCTGGCCGTAGGCGCCGCCCGGACTGCGGTAGACCTCGCGCGCCAGGGCCAGCGTGGCCTCCCGGCCCCGCAGGCGCTCGTGCAGGATCAGGTATTCCCAGTCCTCCATGCCTTCGCGGATCTGCTTGAGCCGGAAACCCGGCAGGGGGCCATCCACGGGGCGGAGCGGCAGGGCGGCGTCCGCGCGTTTCCCGGGATAGATGAAATTGCCGTCCCCGTTGGCCCCATAGAGCGACATGGCGGTCACCCAGGGATTGGGGTGGAGCAGCGCCTCATACATCATCCAGTAGAGGAATCCCTCGGCCCCCATCTGCCAGGCCGCCCACTTGATCAGGCGCGGCTCGTAGCCGCGCAGGCTGTCCAAGCCGTAGGAGGGGATGGGAGGATGGGGGCTGTTGGCTACATAGCACCACAGCTTCTGGTTGTGTTGCCGCAGGAACTCGAGCGCCTCGGGCTTGATGCCCCAGTGGAATTTCGGGCACCAGATGTTGATCAGGGGGCCCATTTCGCTGGTGTAATTGTTGGGGGAGCTGACGGCCATGAACTTACCGTTCCAGTCGGGATCCGCCTTGAGGTATTCACGGATGTCGCGGGCGATGCGGACCATGTCGTTCGAGTAGGGCTCGTCGTGGCAGTACTTGTAGACGCGGTCGAACCAGCCCTTTTCCTTCAGGTGCTTCGCCTCGGCGCGGGCGTAGCGGATGACGTTGGAGAGGTTGCCCCGGGCCCAGTAATCCCAGTTCCAGGCCTCGGCCCCGACGGGATAGCCGAGGCTGAACCTGTTCATGGGCCGCCCGTCGGGATAGGCCGCGCCCGTGAGGCGCTTCTCCGCCTCGCGGTCGAACGCGCTCCAGTTCACCGCCGTTTCGTCCCCGGCCAGGAACTTGTCGAGGTTGTAACCGGGCCCGCCCACGCGCTGGACGTCCAGGCGGTGGTTGTGGAGCATGAGCTCCACGGGCCAGCCACCGCCGGCGTTGAAAGCCGTGACGACCGAGCTGGTCTGCGGCAAGGCGAAATCCCAGACCGTCAGCTCGATGGGCAGGGTGGCCGGCTTTTGCCCGGCCGCGGTGACCGTGAGGGCGCCGCGATACAGTCCGGGCGCGGCGTCCGCCGGCACGAACAGGTCGCCCCAGATGACCTCGTTCATGGCCTCGTAGGCGTTGAAATGGAAGGTGTGGTCGCGCTCGAAATCCTGCTTGCCGGCGGCTTTCTTGCCCTCTGAAAAACGGATCGCGACCCCGTCATTCAGCGGGATGGGCGCCGTCCAGCCGTTGGAACCAAAGGCGGGAATGGCGAGCTTCGCGGCGTTCCAGCGTTCGACGCCCCGGGCGGCGGGGTTGGTGGCAGGACCGGCCGGGGAGGCCTCGGCATCCAGTCCCGCGCGCCAGGTGTCGGACCAGCGGAAAGTCGCGCCCTGCCCGGCGTTGCCGGCGGTGTCGATTTGAACCACGTAGCGCCGGTCGCCCTTGCCGGTATAGGCGCCCGCCGTGAACAGGCTGGCGGGCCCGGCGGCGGCGTCCTTGCGGTAGGGCTTGCCGGCCGCGCCGATGCGCGGGTTGTCGAAGGGTGCGCCGTAGCAGCGCTGGGTTGCGCTGTAAGGGTCCTGGAACGGCAGGAGCGGGTCCGGGCATTCGATCCGCGGGTACCAGTGCCCGGCGCTGGGTTGGAGCACGTAGAGGTAGTGCTCGCGAAACAGGGCGATGCCGCTGGCCGGCAGGATGCTGCCCCCGGGCCCTTTCAGATCCGTCACGGAGGCGCTGATGTTGCTGACGGGGGCGCCGCAGGCGCGCACAACGACCTGGAAGGGCTCCCATTCCCGGCGCGCCGCGAAAAGCGTGATTTTCCTGTCGCGCGCTTCCGGGCGCGCGAGCATTTTATCGGCCGGCCAGGGGCAGGGTCCGGCCCAGTGAACGTCCCAGCGCACGTCCTGGCTGCGCGGGACGCGCATGGTCGCCGGCACGGCATAGACCTCGAGGGCGGGCTCGGCGGCCACGGCGGCGGTTGGTCCGAGCAGGCCGGCCAGCGCGATGGCGATCACCGCCTGGAGCATTGTTTTGTCTGTCATGTGAACTTTCCTCCGGCCGCGTTTCTCCCCATTCGACCTGGTCCAAGCGACGTCCGGCGCTTCAGACCATGCCGTAGCGTCTTCAGAGAAGCCGCTCCGGCTGGCAGTTCTCCGAAGCGGGACGAGGGCCTCCCGTCTCCAATCATCCGGACGAAAACAGGAGCGGGTTCCCCCCTCCGGGCATGAACCATCCACCATCAACCATCCACCATGCCTGCCCGTTCCGCAGCTCCCGTCTCGACCCGCCCCTCGAACACGTGGACGGCCGGGCCCAGGAGGGAAACGTCCGCGGCCTCACCGCCCGCCAGGGAGTAATCCACCACCAAAACGTCGCCGCCGGCGACGCTGACGCGGACCGGCGGCGTGACTTTTCCAAGCCGCCCGGCGACCAGGGCGCAGGCGACGCTGCCGGTCCCGCAGGCGGGCGTTTCCGCCTCCACGCCCCGCTCGTAGGTCCGGAGGCGCAGGGCGTCCGGAGCCGTCACGGCCATGAAATCCACGTTCGTTCCCCGGGGCGCGAAGGCCGGGTGATGGCGGATGGCCGGGCCCAGCTCCTGGAGATTCACGGCCGCCGGGGATTCGACCTCGATCACCGCGTGCGGAACGCCGGTGTTGATCGAATGGCACAGGAACTTACGCCCCGCGGCCTCCAGGGCGATGGACATCCGCCAGTCGGCGGGCGGCGGCAGGTGGATGCGCACGTTGGGTCCGGCGATCTCGGCGCGCACCAGCCCGGCATCGGTCTCGAACGCCATTGTTTCCTCTGCGAGCCCGAGGTCGCGGGCCAGGCGCGCGGCGCAGCGGGCGCCGTTGCCGCACATCTCGCCCCGGGAGCCGTCGGGGTTGAAAAAAACCATTCGGAAGGCGGCGGCCTCCGAGGGGCGAAGGAGGATCAAGCCCTCGCTGCCGATCCCGGCGCGGCGGTCGCAGAGCCGGCGGACCACGGCGCGGTCGTCGGGGAAGTCTCCCCGGCGGTCATGCACGAGGATAAAATCGTTGCCGGCCCCGTGCATTTTCCAGAAGACGACGTTCATGGCGGGGGAAGAAAAAAGGCCGCGGCGCCAAGGCCCCGGCCTTTTTCCAATCCGATGACAGAAACTGCAGGCTACTTCAGGATCGCGACTTTCGCGGCCTTGGCGATCCGGAACTTGACGACCTTCTTGGCCGGGATGTTGATGGTGGCGCCGGTGGCCGGGTTGCGGCCGACGCGGGCCTTGCGGTTCACCAGGACGAGCTTGCCGAGTCCCGGGATGGTGAAGGAATCCTTGGCGCCCTTGTAGGCCATGGCCACCAGGGCTTCCAAGGCGCATCCGGCCTGCTTCTTCGAGATTTCAGCGGCCTGCGCGAGCCCGGAAACGATCTCGCTCTTGGTCTTCGACTTCGCCATGAGAACGACCCTCCATTATGGATTGAACCGCACTCCCCGCGTGAATCCACGCGGGCCCGATAACGTCACGACTCCGCACCCGCGGCCCGGCGTTTGCGGGAACCCTGACACATCCGCCCCCGGAATGCAACAGCAAATTTCGGAATATTTCCGGCCCGATACCGCGGGGATGGGCCCCAGGCGCTTCCCCTTCGGCCGCTCGGGCGCACGGCGCCCTGGCCCGTGAGCCAGGCGGCTAGGGATCCGTATTTTCCAGGGCCAAAGTCTCCGGGTGGATCAGGCGGTAGAAACAGTGCCGGGGTTCGCCCTTCCGGTTGCGGGTATGGCAGATGCCGCCCCGCCGGGCGCGGACCTGATACAAGAGCGAGTTCTGTTCGCAGTTGACGAAAGCCGCCACCAGTTCGAAAGTCTGGCCGGAGGTTTTCCCCTTTTCCCAGAGCGCGTTGCGCGACGTGCTCCAGAGCACCAGGCGTCGCTCCCGCAGGGCCTGGCGAAACGCCTGCTCGTTGGTGTAGGCCAACAGGAGCACCTGGCCGCTATCGGCGTCCTGGACGACCACCGGGGCCACTCCCGGGCAGGCGCCGGCGACCCTCGCCAGCTTGCCGAAATCAAACTGCAGCCGGTCGCTCTCCTCGCAGTCCTTCATTCCGCCCCCCCCGGCTTGGCCGCGTCCGCTAAAAGTCCGGCATCAAGCGCCGGATTTCGCTTTTGATGGCCGGGTCCTGCCTGAGGGCCTCGGCCACCAGCTTTTCCGCCAGCTTGAACTCCCTGCTTTCGTAGCAGAGCAGCGCCGTGTTCAACAATATTTCCGCCCGTTCCCTTTCTGGCAGCTTGGCGGTGTTGAGGTAGTGCAGCGCGATCCGCAAGACGGACTGGATGCCCACCTTGTCCCAACTCACGTCCGACACGTTGCCGTAGGCATCGAGGGCGATCTCGAGCCCCCGCTCGACGTCGGCGCCCACGATGTCGCGCTCGGCGGCGTTGGCCATCACCCAGCCGCGCGGGCAGGGCGCGGCGCGGATGGAGTTCACCAGGAACAGTTTCAGCCGGTCCAGCCGCCGGTAGGTGTCGCTGAGCGCCAGGAAAGCGGCCTTGGACTCGGGCTGGGTCAGGTCGCCCGGGAGGTTCTCCAGCGATTTCAAGGCGGCGTCGAACTGCCGGCGGGCGATCAGCGGCGCGTTGGCGCCCCGGGCCTCGTCCAGCAGGTCCAGTTCACGCTGGACGATGATCGGGCGCTGGCGCTCGGCTTCCTGTTGCAGCTTGAGCAGGCGCCTCCGCTCGGCTTCCGCCGCCCGTTCACGGGCGGCGGCCTCGGCCGCCAGGCGGCGCATTTCCGCGTCCGTTTCCAGGATACGCTGGCGCTGCTCGGTGGCGATCTTCAGGGCCGCCTGGGCCGCCGCTTTGACCCGGTTAAGATCCCGGCCCTGGTCCGACAGGCTGCGCGCCAGGGCGTCGAGGCGGACGGCCTGAACCTGGGCGGAGCGGACGTCGCGCGCGGCCGCCAGGTCGCGGAAGGCGTCTTGGACCAACGCGCGGGTGTCCTCCAGTTCGTTGGCGGCTTCGGCGGCCAAATCGGCCGCGAGGCGCAACTGTCCGATCGGGGGCGCCGCCTCGCTCAGCACATCCGCCAAGCCGTCGGCCTGTTCGTCCAGCCCCCGCAGTCCCTCGATCTCTTCCCGGATGCCCCGGGCCAGTTCCTCCGCGCGTTCCCGGTTGCTGCGGCCGTGATCCAGCACCAGTTGGAGGGCCACGCGTTCGCGCATCACGCCTTCCTCCCGCATCCGCTGCTGGTGTTCGCGGCGGGCCCAGACCCCCCCCGCCGCCAGGGCGCCCCCCAGCACGAGCACGGCAAGCAGGGGCTTCCAGGGGATCCGGCGCAGCCAGCCCCGGCGCCGCTGTCCCGACGCAGGATATGCCCCCGTGCGGGGATGGGTTTTGGGCTCGCGGGCCCGGCAGGCGTCCAGGGCGGCGCGCATGTCCACCAGCAGGGCCGGGTAGGACGGGTAGCGCATGGGCGGTTCTTTTTCCAGCATGCGGGCGACCAGGGACGCGGTCTGCGGCTGAAGCTCAGGCCGGGCGGCCAGCACGCTGGGGGCGGGCTCCTTCAAGCGCGCCATGACGACGTCCAGCGGCGTCGGGGCGTCAAACGGAGGCTGGCCGACCAGCACGTGATACAGGGTGGCGCCCAGGCTGTAAATATCAGAGCGGAAATCAACTTTTTTGCCGCGGGCTTTCTCCGGGGCGATGTAATACGGCGTGCCCCAGACCTGGCCGGTTTGCTGCTGCTGCTGGCCGATGAAACTGGCCAGCCCGAAGTCCACCACCTTGGCCCCGCCGTCCAACCCGAAAAGGATGTTGGCCGGCTTGATGTCGCCGTGGACCAGCCCGACCTGGCTGGCGGCATTCAGGCCCTCGGTGACCTCCAGGTGGATTTCCAGGGCGCGCGCCTCCGGCAGGGGGCCGCTGGCGATCATCTCGTCGAGCCGCCCGCCGTCCACCAGTTCCATCACGATGTAGGGCTGGCCCGCGACCTGGCCGAAGGAATAGATCTGGACCACGTTGCGGTGGTTCAGGGTCGCGGCGGCCTGGGCCTCGTGCTTGAACGAGCGCACGAACTCCTCGTTGTCGCCCAGCGACCGCTTCATGACCTTCAGGGCCACGTGCCGGCCCAAGTCGCGGTCCACGGCGTGATAAATGACGCCCATACCGCCGGCGCCCAGGCGGTTCAGCAGCAGAAAGGAGCCAAACTTGGCCGGCACGGTCTGTTCGACGCCGCAGGCCGGGCACTTGATGGGGGAAAAGGACGGCAGGTAGGAGACGTCCATGACGTGCTGGCACTCGATACAGGCCAGCTGTAGCACGCGTTCGGTTTCGATCACCGCTGGTGTCTGCCCGGACATCCCGCTCCCCGCTGTGCGCCCCGCCCCCATGGCGTCTGAACGCGTGCTCCATACCTTATCAAAGCAACCCCCCTGGCGCAATCCGAAAAATGAGGCATCCGAAAACTGAGGCGGCGCCCTGTGAAATCTCCATTGACTTTTGCCAGCCGAAAGACCATATAGGTTCCGGTTTTGGTTTCAACCGCCGCAGGGCACGATGCAGGAGGACCGCGATGAAGATTTTCACCCACCTGACCCTGATGCTGACTCTCTCCGCGCTGGTCGCCGGGCTGGCCGGCTGCGCCATGTTCCGGATCAAGGTCAAGGATGACGACGTCAGCGATATGCCCGCCTTCGACGCCAAGTACGGCCCCCAGGATCTCCGCAAGCTGAGCGAGCAGATCGCCGGCGAGATCGCCGCCAGCGAATTCGTCAAAACCCTGCCCGGCAACCCGATCATGATCATCTACGGGGTCCAGCCGCGGACGGAAACCTTTGTAGACACCCAGGCCTTGACGGACCGCATCCGCACGACCCTCATGCAGCAGAGTAAGATCCGGTTCGTCAACGAAGCCCGGCGCCAGGAGCTGATGAAGGAACAGGGGTTCCAGGCGGCCAACGCCACCGAGGAGACCCGCACCGCGGTCGGCAAGCAGCTGGGGGCCCAGTTCATGATGACCGGCGCCCTAATTGAGATGAAAAAGCAGACCGGCAAACAGGCGCGGGTTTCAAAATCCGAACTGGTCTACTACCAGTTGACCTTCGACATCACCGACCTGGAAACGGGCATCATCGCCTGGTCCACGACCCAGGAATTCGCCCGCGAGGCGCGCACACCGCTGATCGGGTGGTAAGAACGGCGGGGCGTCCGTTCGGATAGTTCATGACGCCACGATGCTCCATCTCCATCCGGCGCCGCCTGGCGGGAATCGGCTTGGCCGCGGCGGCGCTGGCCGCGCTGTGCGGCTGCGCCACGCCGCCCCTGCAGTCGGCCAGGTCCAATTTCTACCTCGGCCGCTTTGAACAGGCGAACACCAACCTGGCGGACCTCCCGGAGGACGACAAGGACACCATCCTGTTCCTGATGGAGCGCGGCATGATCCGCCAGGCCTTGCCGGATTACGACGCCAGTTCCCGGGATTGGCGGGCGGCGGCCGACAAGGACGAGCAACTGGAGACCTACAGCGTTTCGAAGGGCGCCGCCAGCCTGGTGGTCAACGACCGGGTCATGTCCTTCCGCGGGGCGCCGTTCGAGCGCGCCCTGCTCTTTGCTTTTCTCGCGAAGAATTACCTGGCCCAGGCCAACTGGGACTATGCCGCCATCTGCGCCCGCAACATCATCCGCCGGCTGGACAACCTCGACGGCTTTCCGGACATCCCCTACGCACGCTACCTGGCCGGGTTTTGCCTGGAACTGATCAACGACCAGGGCAACGCCGCCATCCAGTACAAGACCATCGCCAAGCTCCTGCCCGACCTGGCGTTAGACGAGAAGACTGGCCGGTTCACC
>CAZVVD010000013.1:33934-47105 GCA_964630555.1 uncultured Verrucomicrobiota bacterium
AATTGGTGTGCTTCGTGCTCAGCGGACGCATTCCGGCGGGCGAGGCCGCCAACATCAGGCCATCGGCGTCTGCGCCCGCCCCGGCCGACATCTACCACGGAAACCGCTACCTGGGGAGCAGCGTCCTGCTGGCCGACACGGCGGATCTCCTCGCGGCCACCGCGAAAAGGCAAATGGCGATCGATTTGGCCAAAACCGCGGCCCGGGTGGCGGTGAAGGTCGGGGTCTCAGAGGCCGTCAAGCAGCAAAATGAGTCGCTGGGTTTCCTGACCTTGTTACTGCTCATGGCAATGGAACAGCCCGACACCCGGCGCTGGGAAACCTTGCCGCTCCACCTGGCGGTGGCCCGGGTCCCCTGCCCCGCCGCCCCCGGGGAGTTCACGGTGGTCTTCCCCTCGGGCGCCCGGCTCACGGTCACGCCCATCGCCCGCCGGGGCGCCACCCACATCGCCTTCTGCCGCGACCTGGGTTCGCACTAACCCGCCGGCTGGGAACTGCCCCCCGGATGCTGCGGCGCGGGGAAAAACGTGCCGCGCTACCCACGGGCAGCGCGAGGCTTCAGCGGTGTGGCCCTCGATCCCCGTTGGTGACGACGTCGTTGACGTCATTCGAGGCTGCCCGGGCCGCGGCCGGCGCGAGCAGGAGCCCGGTCAGGAACGCGGCCGCCGGCGCGCGGCGGGCAACCCGATCCGGTTTTCCGCGCCCGAGGTGGAGGGCCCTATCCATAAGACGTGTGCTGGCCCGCCCCGCGCCTAGGGGCCCGCGTCCACGCTGTTGATGAGCCAGACGGGCTCGACGCCGCCGGTGCCGGCGATGACGTTGACGCGCGCCTTGTCAAGCACGTCCTTCATTTCCTCGGCGCTCAGCTTGGTGCGAAAGAGCGGTACGTCGATGGAGGTATCGGCCTTGAGCAGGATCTGCTTGCTGATGTCCTGGTAGCCGGCCTTGCCGAGGGTGATGACGTGGTCGCCGGCATAGGTCTCGAAGTTCACGAGCGGGGTGGTGCCGATCAGCAGGCCGTCAATCTCGACCATGGCGGGGTCGGCCCCGGTGGCCTTGACCGAGAGCTTGATCTTCGGGCGCTGGTCCAGCTGCGCCCGGCGCGCCGCGAGCTTTTCGTCCAGCGCCGGGACCGCCTTGGCCAGGGCCGCTTGCAGGAGTTGCAGCAGGTCATCCTCGCCCACCACGGTCTGGTGGACGTCGGACTGGCGGAACTCCTTCTTGGCAGCGCCCTCCACCATGGCGATCACGGCGCCGTCGCGGACGTCCAGGGCCTGGAGCGACACCCGCAGGGCGAGGTTCTGGAACTCGGTCCGGTAGCCGCCCTGGTTGACGACCTCCTTGCCGGGCGAATAGCTCAGCAGGCTGCCGCGCAGGACGGCGTCGGCGTTGACCGCCTGGGCCGCCCGGAGGAACGAGGGCTTGACCGAGGTTTTCTTGTCGTTGTCGGTGAGCGCAAGCGACTCGATCTGGACGATGAAGTCGCGCCGGTCGATGAGCACGAAGCCCGGATTGTTGGCCAGGGCGGCGCCCAGCGCGAAGACGCCCTTGTCGGCCAGGGCCTTGGGGGTCACCCCGCCCACCACGGCGGCGTCGGACGCCACGCTGGCCTGGTTGTCGAAATCCAGCAGGGCCACCCGCAGCGGATCCGGGGCCGCCGTTGCGATCGAAGCCGAAAGCAGCGCGGAGACCAGCAGCAAGGTTTTCATCAAGCACTCTCCCGTTGGGGTTACGCTCAGTGACTGCGCCAATACCAAAGCAACCAGAGCAGGGCGATGGCGACCGCGACCAACATGAGGATCGCCTTGTTGCGCACCACGCGGCTTTCCTGGCGCGAGGGACGCAGATTGGAGAAATGCCCGGCCATGAAGTAATGGGCGAACTTCTCGCGCCCTGAGCGCCCGCCGCTGGCTTCCGGCGGAGCGTTCAACGCCGCGGAGGGGCCGACCGGCCGGACCGCGCCGAAGAGGTCCCCGGTCTCCCCCGCGGGCGCGCCGCTCTTGGAGGCCGAGGGGAACAGTTCTCCGTCCGCCGCTTCCGGCCGGGGCGGGCGCGCGGCGGGTGGCTCAGCCGGCGCGGAACGCTCGCGGAACGGCGCCGGCCTGGACCCCAGGCCGGCGGGGGCGCCGCGCGCCGCCGTTTTGAGTTCCCGCTGAACACTGGCCATTTCCTGCTGGAGCTTTTCCAGCCGGCGTTCAATGGGCGACCGCTGTTTGCTCTTGAACATAACCGTCCCGCAACCCGCGCCTAGTACTGCCAGACAACGAGCAAGCCGATCAAGACCGCCAGGGCCAGGGTGACGGGCAGGCTCACGGCGAACCCGATCTTCAACCACTCCGCGAAGCTGTGCTCGGACGCGGCCCGGTTCAGATCGCCTCCATACAGGAGCGGCGCTCCCTCCGGTCCTGCTTTGGGCCCCTCGCGCAGAACATCCACGCGGGCCAGGGCCTTGTTATATTCCTTGCGGGCGCTGTCCACAGACGCCAGGGCCTTGGTCAGCGCCTCGCGGTAACCGTCGCTGTCGGCGGGCCACTGGTCTTCGTTGAAACCGCGCATGCCGTTCAGAAGCTCCTTGAAGCGTTTCTCAGTTTCAGCGACCAGCTCCAGGCGCTGCTGGATCAGGATTTCCTCGCGCTCCAGCGACACCAGGCTTTGCTCCAGCCGGTCGATCATTTCGCGCTTGCCGGTCTCGTGCTTTTCCTGGGCGGCGCGCAATTGTTCCAGCGACGTTTTTTCGCGTTCCAGCGCCTCCTGGCGGGCGCGCAACCGCTCCAGCTCGTCCAGCTTGCCGGCCACCTGGCTGTTGAATTCTTCCTTGCGCTGGGCCAGGGGGGTCAGGTTGAGTTCCTCGACCGGAATGGGGCCCGAGCGCGGAGGCTCCGCGCCGCCGCCCGCCGCCGAGGCCGGATCCATATTGACCTCCTTGACTGCATCCCGCCGCCGGATCAGGTCGTCGTCGAAATAATCCTTATTGCTCATGTTAGCCTCCTGGGGTGATCAGCTGCGCATGGGTGAGATCGTGCGGCCGGCATTCACGGGGGGATGACCAGCGTCTGCCCCGGGCGCAAGGCGTCCGGGCTGGCCAGGACCTGGCGATTGGCGTCAAAGATCACCTTCCACCGGCCGGGATTGCGATAGACCTTGGCCGCGATCAGGGACAGGGTTTCACGTTCCTGCACCCGGTAGACTTGGCCGGTGGCCGCGGCCGCGGCCCCGGTGGACACCGCGGAAACGTTTTCCGGCAGGCGGCGCGCCGCCTGCAACTCGTTTTTCAGGCGGGCGTTTTCCTCCTGGAGCGCCGCGATTCGGTCGGACAAGCCCGGCACCTGGTCGGCCAGCGAGCCCGCGAAGGCCAGGCGCGCTTTGCGGATCATTTCCCTGATCATCTCCTGCTTATCGCTGGCCGGGCGCAGGTCCAGGTAGCGCTGGTAATGGTAAATCGCCCGGACGTAATCCTTCTGGACGTCATCGTAGAGCAGAGCGGCCTCGAGGTGAGCCTGGGCCAGGTCGGGCCGTTTCTCCAGGGCTCGGTTGAGGCAGGCCAGGGCGCCGTCGGAATCGCCCTGTTCAGCCCTGGCCCGGGCTTTGCGGACCAGGGGGTCCCGCGCTTCGGCGCGATCGAGCGCGCCGGTATTCGGGCCGCAGCCCGACAGGATTCCCCCCAGGGCCAACACGACGCCCGCCTCCCTGATCCGCCAAACTGCCATGGCCATCCAACCTCCCCCGCCGCCGGTCCCCGGCGCCCAGTTCTTTTTTATACGCCATCCGGCCGGACCCCTGCAAGCGAATAAGATCGGTTTTTAGGATTGACACCCGGGGAACCAGCGGCTATTTATTTAGTTTTTTCACCCACAGGAAAGGCAGTCCATGAAAACGACGTTACCGGTGGAGGCGGATATCGCTCGCGCCTGGCATCTCATCGACGCGGACCAGAAAGTCCTGGGCCGGCTGGCCGTCCGCATCGCCAACGTGGTGCGGGGCAAGCACAAGCCGACCTTTACGCCCCACATTGACGGGGGCGATTACGTGGTGGTCATCAACGCGCGCAAAGTCCGGCTGACGGGCAAGAAGAACGAACAAAAAACCTACGTCGACTACTCGGGATTCCGGCACGGGCTCAAGACCCTTTCCGCCGCCGAACTGCGGCAGCGGCGGCCGGAGCGCATGATTTATGACGCCGTCCGGAGGATGTTGCCGAAGAACCGCCTGATGCGCACGGTGTTTCGGCGCCTGAAAGTCTACCCCGCTGCCGAACACCCGCATGCCGCCCAGAACCCGAAACCGATGGCCGTTTAAGGACCCCCAGGAGACCCAACGTGGAGACCACCCAGCCAGAAATCAGCGCCACCGGCCGCCGCAAGTGCTCCGTGGCCTGCGTGCGCCTGCGTGACGGAACCGGCCAGATCGAGATCAACGGGCGCGAGTTCAAGAGCTATTTCCCCAGGGAACCCATCCGTAATTTCGTACTCCAGCCGCTGAAGCTGACGAACACCGACAGCCGGTTCGACATCCGCGCCCGCCTGATTGGCGGCGGGATCGTCGGCCAGGCCGGCGCCCTGCGGCACGGCATCGCCCGCGCCCTGGTCACGGTGGACGGGTCCCTGCGCAAGGTTTTGAAATCCAGCGGGTTCCTGACCCGCGACTCGCGCGGCAAGGAGCGCAAAAAGACAGGTCAGCCCGGCGCGCGCAAGCGTTTCCAGTTCTCCAAGCGTTAGGAACCCGCGGACCACCACCGGATTTTCGTGAAGAAACGCATTGTCCAGATCGAAGGCCATATTTCATCCCCGCGCGGGTTCCGGGCCTGCGGCGTGCAGGCCAGGATCAAGAACGACAAGAAGGACATGGCCCTGCTGGTGTCGGATACCCCCTGCGTCGCCGCCGGGGTCTACACCACCAACCGCGTTCAGGCCGCCCCGGTGCGGTGGTGCCGGGCGCGCACGCCCGGCGACCGGATCCGCGCGCTCGTGGTCAACAGCGGCAATGCCAACGCCTGCACCGGGGACCAGGGCCTGGCCGACGCCGAGTCCATGGCGCGCCAGACCGCCCAGCGGCTGAATCTCACCCCGGAAGACGTCCTGGTCTGTTCGACCGGCACCATCGGCCGGCCGCTGCCCATGGACCGAATCGCGCAGGGCATCGACCTGGCCGTGGCCGCCCTGGCCCCGTCCGGGGGGCCCGACGCCGCCCGCGCCATCATGACCACCGACACGCGCCCCAAGGAAATCGCCCTTCAATTCAGGGTGGACGGTGCCACCGTCACCCTGGCGGGCATGGCCAAAGGCGCCGGCATGATCGACCCCTCGATGGCCACCCTACTGGCGTTCTTCACCACCGACGCGGCGGTTGAGCCGGCGGCGCTGCAGGCCGTCCTGTCCGGAGCGGTCGGCGCCAGTTTCAACCGCATCAGCGTGGACGGCGACCGGAGCACCAACGACACCGCCCTCTGCCTGGCCAACGGCCTGGCCGGCAACACACCGTTGAACCCGCGCCACCCGGACTGGCGCGTTTTTCGCGCGGCCCTCAACCAGGCGGCCCTGCAACTGGCCCTGATGATCGTCCGGGACGGCGAGGGCGCCACCAAGCTGGTCACCCTCACGGTCCGGGGCGCTCCCGGGCGGCGGGCGGCGGCCAGGGTGGCGCGAGCGGTGGCGAACTCCCTGCTCGTGAAAACCTCCTGGTTCGGCGCCGACCCCAACTGGGGCCGGGTCATCGCCGCGATCGGCTATGCCGGTGTCCCGGTCAACCCGGACCTGATTGATATCGCCTACGACGGGCAGGCGGCTGTGCGCCGGGGCCAGAGCGCCGGACTGGATCCCGAGGTCCTGCGCGGGGTCATCCTGAAGCCGGAATTCACGCTCGAGATCGATTTGCATCTCGGCCGTTCGGCCTGCACGGTCTATACCTGCGACTGCAGCGATCAATACGTGCACATCAACGCTTCGTACATGACGTGAAAACCATTATTGAAAAAGCCGGCGTGTTGATCGAGGCCATGCCGTACATCCGTGCGTTCCGCGGCGAAACCGTCGTTGTCAAGTTCGGCGGAAGCGCCATGGAAAACAAGGAGTGCCACGACGGCATTCTTTCCGACGCGGCCTTCCTGGATTGCGCGGGCCTGAAGCCGGTCATCGTGCACGGCGGCGGCAAGGCCATTTCCCGCCGCATGGCCCGCGATGGCGTCCAACCCGTTTTCCGCAACGGCCTGCGCGTGACCGACGCGTCCACAGTGCGCCTGGTGGAGGAAGTCCTGAACCACGAGGTCAACGTCGAACTGGTGGAAACCCTGGTGGCCCGCGGGGCCAAGGCCGCCGGCATCCAGGGACCCAGCATCCTGCGGGCCGAAAAATACACCCCGCCGGATCCGCGGACGCACCAGCCGCTGGACCTCGGTTTTGTCGGCCGGATTGTCGGCGTGGATGCCGCCCCGATTCTAGCCTGCCTGAACTCCGGGCTGCTGCCGGTGATCACCCCCCTGGGCCGCGACGCCGCCGGCGCGATCTACAACATCAACGCGGACGACGCCGCCGGCGCCGTCGCCCGCGCCCTGCGGGCGCGCAAGCTGGTCTTTCTTTCGGACGTGCCGGGCCTGCTGAGGGATCCCAAGGATCCCGCCTCGATCATGTCCACCGTCAGCCGGGGTGAAGTGGAAACCCTCATCGCCCGGGGCGTGATCGACGGAGGCATGCGGCCCAAAATCCAGGGAGCGCTGGACGCCCTGGCGGCCGGGGTCGGCAAGGTGCACATCATCGACGGCCGCCTGCCGCATTCGCTGTTGCTGGAAATATTCACGGACCAAGGCATCGGAACGGAGATCATCCAATGAGCAAAAGCGAAGACACCATTCAACTGTTCGAGCAGCACGTGATTCCCTCCTACACCCGCAAGCCGGTGGTGTTTGTCCGGGGCAAGGGCACCCGGATTTGGGACGCCGAGGGCAAGGTCTATCTCGACTTCCTGGCGGGCATCGCCGTGACCGGCGCCGGCCACAGCCACCCGAAGCTGGTCGAGGCCCTCCACCGCCAGGCCGAACAGCTGATCCACATTTCCAACCTGTACTACCACGAGAACCAGGGACTGCTGGCCAAAGCCCTCTCCGAGCTGGCCCTGAACGGGAAGTGCTTTTTCTGCAACTCCGGCGCCGAGGCCAACGAGGCCCTGATCAAGCTCGCGCGCCTCTGGGGCCACGAGCGTAAGCGGTTTGAAGTGGTGACCCTGCGCAATTCCTTCCACGGCCGGACGCTCGCCACCCTGACCGCCACGGGCCAGGCCAAGGTCCAGAAGGGATTTGAACCGCTTCCAATCGGGTTTGTGCACGCTGACTTCAACGACCTGGACTCGGTGAAAAAGGCCGTCACCGATCGCACGGCTGCGATCCTGGTCGAGGCCGTCCAGGGCGAGGGCGGCATCATTCCGGCCGATCCGGGTTTCCTGGCGGGTCTGCGCGACCTGTGCACCGAGAAGGAGATCCTGCTGCTCTGCGACGAAGTCCAGTGCGGGATGGGACGGACCGGGCACTGGTTCGGTTTCCAGGCTTTCGGGGTCGAGCCGGACGCCTTCTCGCTGGCCAAATCCCTGGGCGGCGGCTATCCCATCGGGGCCATCGTGACCGGCCCCAAGCTGGCCGACGTGTTCCAGCCCGGCAAGCACGCCAGCACGTTCGGCGGCTCCCCCTTGGCCTGCGCCGCCGCTTTGGCCATGATCCAGATCATCAAGGAAGAGGGCCTGCTGCAGAACGCCACCCAGATGGGCGACCGGCTGAAGAAAGGACTCCAGGGCCTGGTGGCGAAGTATCCCGCCTACCTGGAAGCGGTGCGCGGCCTGGGGCTCATGCTCGGACTGGTCCTCAAGGGACCGGCCAAGGATCTGGAAGCCAAGCTGATGGACATGGGCCTGCTGACCCTGACCACGGCCGAAAAAGTCATCCGCTTCCTGCCGCCTCTCAACGTCAAGCCCGGCGAGGTGGACGAGGCCCTCGATATGATCGACGACGCCTGCGCCGAATTGACTGGCACGGCCGCGCCGGAAGAGACGGCGCCCGCGCCGGAAGCGCCGGGCGCGGAACCGGAACTGCCGGCCCAGGGGTGAGCCGATCGCGCCGCGGGGCTGGCCCAAGAGACCGTGCGCGGAGCGCCTGGTCCACCGGTGGGCCGCCCGGCGGTCTAACCGTCAACGAGCGCATACCGTCCGCGCGTTATGACACGTCATCTCAACCCCGAGGTCGTCTATTTGCCGGCGGCGGCGATCGTCCGGGCCGCCCGCCGGTTTCCGACTCCGTTTTTTCTATACGAAGAAGCGTTGATCCGCGACCGCTGCCGCCGTTTCCGCGACACCTTTCGCCGTTATTTTCCTTCCTTCGAGCCGCTCTTTGCCGTCAAGGCCAACACGAATCCAGCCCTGCTGCGGATCGTTTTCTCGGAGGGGTTCGGGGCCGATGCCTCCAGCGAGGCCGAGGTTTGGATCACCCGGCGCCTGGGCGGGCATGGGATGTACACCGGAAACTACACCACTGCCGCCGAATTCCGCTACGTCCTGCAAGCCGGCGGCTTCCTGATTAACCTGGACGACATCAGCATGCTGCCCACCCTCCGGCGATTGGGCGCGCCCGCTTTCCTGTCCTTCCGGATCAACCCGGGAATCAGCCAGGGCGGCATGAAAAGCCTTGTCCTGGCCGGGCCGGACGCCAAATACGGCGTCCCCCTGCGCGACGCGCTGGCCGCCTTCCGCCGGGCCCGGGCCCTGGGGGTCCGGCGCTTCGGGCTGCATGCCATGACCGGCAGCAACGTCCTTGACGCCACCTACTTCGCGGCCGTGGCCGCCAAGCTGCTTGACCTCGCCGGCCGCCTGCGGCGGGAAGCCGGCATCACCGTCGAGCGCATCAACATCGGGGGCGGTTTCGGCGTGCCCTACCGGCCGGAGCAAAAAAGCCTGGACCTGGAGGCTGTGGCCCGGAGCATCCGGCAGGTGTTCGACGCGCGCTGCGCCCGCCACGGGCTGGCCGAGCCCATCCTGATGGCCGAGCCCGGCCGCTGGATCATGGCCGATACCGCGTGGCTGATTGGCCGCGTCCACGTCATCAAGGAAAGCCATAAAACCTTCGTGGGGCTCGACGCCGGCATGAACGACCTTCCCCGCCCCGCCATTTACGACGCCTACCACCACGTCACTGTCGTCGGGCGGGCGTTGACAGGCCGCCGGCGCCGGGTGAACGTCGTCGGACGCCTGTGCGAGAACAACGACCAGTTTGCCCGGGATCGCCTCCTGCCGGGGATCAGGGTCGGCGACCTTCTGGCCATCCACCATGCCGGCGCCCACGCTTACGCCATGGGCCACAACTATAACAACCGCCCCCGCAGCGCCGAGATCCTGCTGACGGTCGGGGGCGCCTTGAAACGCATCCGCCGGGCGGAGACCTGCCGCGATCTTTTCCGCACCTGCGGGGCCGGGGTCCGGTCGGGCTGATTTGTCCCGCCGCCGGGGCCGTGGACCTTGCGACCCAAGGTTTTTCTTGATGTCGCCCGGCGTATCGCCTATTTTCGATCCGAACGCAGCGGAAGCCAGAGACCCAACCCCTCGGGAGACACGCGGCATGTTCGCAGGCGCTTATACCGCTATCGTCACGCCCTTCAAGGCTGACGGCAGCGTCAACTACGAGTGTTTCCAGGCGCTGATCGAGCGGCAGGTCCAGGCCGGGGTGGATGGGATCGCCCCGGTGGGCACCACCGGGGAGTCGCCGACGGTGGATTATGACGAGCACAAGCAGCTCATCCGGACGGCGGTCGAGACCTGCCGCGGGCGCATCAAGGTCATCGCCGGCACCGGCGCCAACGCCACCCGGGAAGCCATCGAGTTGACCCGCTACGCCAAGGAAGCCGGGGCCGACGGCACCCTCCAGGTGACCCCCTACTACAACCGCCCGAACCAGGAGGGGTTGTATCGCCATTTTTCGGCCGTGGCCGATATCGGACTGCCGGTGGTGCTTTACAATATTCCCGGCCGCTGCGGGGCCGAGATCGCCGTCGACACCGTCGCGCGCCTGGCGCGGCACCCGCGCATCGTGGCGATCAAGGAAGCCGCCGGCAGCGTCAGCCGGGTCAGCCAGATCCTCGGGGTTTGCGACCTGTGCGTTCTCTCCGGCGATGACCCCTTGACCCTTCCCATGATGATCGCCGGCGGCAAGGGGGTCATCAGCGTGGCCTCCAACGTGGCGCCGCGGGCAGTGGCCGACCTGGTGCACGCCGCCCTGGCGGGGGATTGGGCTCAGGCCGCCCGCCTGCACACCGCCTACTTCCGCCTGTTCAGCGACCTGTTCCTGGACACGAATCCGATTCCGGTCAAGGCCGCCCTGGCCATGATGGGCGAGATCGAGGAAGTCTACCGCCTGCCGCTCTGCCCGGCCGGCCCGGCGATCCAGTCGCGGCTGGCAGACTGCTTGCGGGCTTACAAGCTGATTCCATGATCACCGTTGCCATTCTGGGAGCCGCCGGCCGCATGGGCCGGGCGTTGGTCCGCTGCGCCGGGCAGACCGCCGGCCTCAAGATCGTGGCCGCCCTCGAATCCGGGCAGTGTCCCCTGCTGGGCAAGGATGCCGGCCTGGTCGCCGGCGGGGCCGACATCGGGGTGCTGCTGCACGCGGACACGCGCAAGGCCGTCCAGGCCGCCGAGGTCTTGATTGACTTCAGCTTCCCCTCGGCCACGGTCAAGCACGTCCTCCTGGCCGCCGAGCTGCAGAAAGCCATGGTCATTGGAACCACCGGCCTGGCCGAAAAAGACGGCGACGCCATCCGCCAGGCGGCGGACAGGATCCCGATCGTCTGGTCGCCCAACATGAGCTTGGGCGTGAACCTGCTCTTCGCGATGGTCGAGCAGACCGCCCGGCGCCTGGCCGCCTACGACGTGGAAGTCATCGAAACTCACCACCAGCACAAGAAAGACGCTCCCAGCGGAACGGCCCTGCGCCTGGCCGAGGTGGCCGCCGCCGCGCGCGGCATCCGCCTGGACACCGTGGTCTCGCACGGCCGCCAGGGCATGGTCGGCGAGCGGCCGGCCGGACAGATCGGCATCCATTCGGTGCGCGCGGGGGACGTCGTCGGCGATCATACCGTCATGTTCGCCGCCGCCGGGGAACGGCTGGAACTGACCCATCGCGCCACCAGCCGCGACTGCCTCGCTCTGGGTGCCTTGCACGCCGCGGAATGGGTGGCCGGCCGCAAGCCCGGGTTGTTCACCATGCAGCACGTCCTGGGCATCGGGACTTGATATGGAAATCGGACTGAGTCTCGGCGCCAACCTGGGAGACCGGCTAAAGCAGCTCGTCCAGGCCAAAACGATGATTCTGGCCCGGCCCGGGATCAAGTTGGCGGCCAAGTCCCCGGTCTACGAGACCGACCCGGTGGACGTGCCCCCCGAGTTCAGCCATCTGCCCTTCCTGAACGCCGTCCTGGTCATCGAGACCCTGATTTCCGCCCGCCAGATGCTGGGCTTGTTCCATTTCATCGAACAAACGGTCGGACGCATTCCTGCGTCGGTGGTCCACGCGCCACGGCCCGCGGACATCGATATCATTTACGCCGACCAGCTTGAGATCAATGAGGAACGACTTGTCATCCCCCACCCTCGCTGGGCCAGCCGGCGTTTTGTGCTCCAGCCGCTGTGCGACGTGCGCCCCGACCTGCACATTCCCGGACAGGACGGCACGGTCACCGACGTGCTCGCCCGCCTCCAGGATGCCAGCAAGGTGATCCGGATCACCAAGACCTGGTGAGCCGCAACCTATGGACCACGGAGCATCCCGGGCTTTGCGCCGGATCATGCTCGCTTGTGATGCGGCTAGCCAAGTCAAGAATATCAGGGGAGGATTAACCGTTGCCCACGATCCAAGGGTTGGCGGCAGACTGCCCGGCGCGAATCCCGTATGCGGGATCCTCCTAACAGACCCACGCAAGCGCGTGCCTGTTGAGAAGACAGGGCCTAATGCGCAGCTTGTCTGGCGAACCGGCAGCCGCTATTTTATGGCTTCGTGTTGACCTGGGTTGAATCCGTTTTTGCGAACCGATTTCGACGCAATGCAAGCGGGAACATAAAGGACAAGAACAAGCCACCATAACAGGAGAACAACGCCATGATCCGCAAAGCCTTCATGATGCAGGTGAACCCGGAGCAGCACGCGGAATACATCAAGCGCCACAACCCGATCTGGCCGGAGCTCGAGGCGGTCCTCAAATCCCACGGCGCGCACAACTACTCGATCTTCCTGGACCGCGAGAACAGCCGGCTCTTCGGCTACGTCGAGATCGAGGACGAGCGCCGCTGGGACGCGATCGCCCAGACGCCGGTCTGCAATAAGTGGTGGAAGCACATGAGCCCGATCATGCCCTCCAACCCCGACCACAGCCCTGTCTCCAAGGCGCTGGAGATGGTGTTTCACATGGAGTGAGGACGAATGGTTAATGGCGGATGGTGGATGGCTGATGGGGATTTATGGGAAGAGCGAAGGCGGAGCCTGCCGCGCCGCAGTCCGTCAGCCGACGGAGGGTGAAGGGTTCAGCAATTCACAGTCATCAGTGACAGTAGTGAAATCCTGGTGACTTCCCCCTGTTTTTTTCGTGTGTTTCGTGGTGAAATTCCTGGTTCTTGACTCAGCCGGCCCCGGCGGCATGTTCGTGTGAAGCGACCTGTCTTCGCCGAAGCGCTCCCGCATAGCCGCTGCGGTGGGTGTAGGAAGTTTGCGCAGGCATGCGGAGTCGTCGCTCCACGATGCCAATCATTTTTTCCGCGACAGCGGCGCCATTGTGTGGCGAATTCGGGTCCCCGAGCTTCGAGGGGTTCGAAAAAGCAAGGTCAGCTTGGGCTGGATACGGGCACACGACACGAAGCATTGGGCTCGTGCCCATGCGAGTGGCGCAAGCCCGGAGACGGCCCAAGATCACCGAAGCATTGTTCGAACCGAATTCGACACACTTGGGTTGTGGGCAAGGCCCGGATGGGTTCAGGCGGCGCCCATGGCCAGCCAGCAGCGGACCGACCGGCCGGCCCCGACGGCACCCAGCCCCGGCTCGCGCGTCCGGCAAATCTCCCGGCACTGCGCGCAGCGCGGATGGAACCGGCAGCCCGGCGGCAGCCGCGTCGCGGCCGGCACACTCCCGGGTATCCCCTTCAGCTCCCCCGCCGGCCC
>CAZVVD010000014.1:0-2726 GCA_964630555.1 uncultured Verrucomicrobiota bacterium
CCCAAAGGATATACAACCGGGGGGCCAGGTCCTGCAGGGCCGCCTGCCGGTCGCAGAACTGCGCGAGGTTCCAGAGGGCCTCGGGCTGCGGCCGGCTCCCCTCGGCCTGCCGGACCAGCAGGCGGGCGGTGTCGAACTCCTCGGCTGCGGCCGCCGAGCGGGCCAGCGCGAACTGGGCCTCGAACCAGTTGGTTGTGAGGGCCACCGCCTGTTTCAAGCGGGTGACGGACTCGCCGGGCCGGCCCATTTCGGCGTAATACAGGCCCAGCGCGTAGCTCGCGCCGGCGTCACCGGGACACCAAGCGTCGGCCTGGGCCAGGGCCCGGTCCCGCAGGGCAAGGTCGCCGGCAGACTCGGCCGCGCGCGCCGCTCGCAGGCAGCTGTTGACCGCCGCCTCGCGCCGGCCGGCGCGGCCCAGTTTCTGAGCCGTGGCCAGCCAGTCTGTCGCCGTCATCGCCGCCGGCGGCGGTTCCGGCGGCGGCTCGTCCGGCGCCGGCGCGGCCGCCGCCAACTCCGCCAGGGCCTGGCGCGCCAGATCGGCGTGTGGCCCCCGGGGAACCAGGTCAAGGTACTGCTGAAAATGCCCGCGGGCCTGGCCGGAATCCTTCCCCGCGCGGCGTTCAATCACCGCCAGGTTGTAGACGGCGGGCGCGTAGCGGGCGTCGTGCTCGAGGGCCTGCTGCAGCAGCGCGAGGGCGGCCTCGACCCGGTTGGCGCGCAGTTCGTGGCAGGCCAGGGCCGTCAGCACCCGGGGCGACAGCGGATCGCGCGTCCGCGCTTCATCCAGCGCCCGCCGGGCTTCATCCCACTGGCCATGGCGGGCAGACAAGGCCGCCAGGAACTCCAGCGGGCGCGGTTCACGGGGATCCGCCAGGGCCGCCTGCTCGAAACACCGGATCGCCTCGGCGTCCTGACCGCGGTCGTAGGCCAGCAGCCCGAGGTTGTAGAGGGGCCCGGCCAGGGCGGGATCCGCCCGCGCCGCCCGCTCGAACATCCGGACCGCCTCGTTCGTCTTGCCGAGGCGCGCGCAGGCCAGCCCCAGCCCGTTACAGGCCAAGGCCTCGTTCTCGCGTTCGAGGCCGTCCTGCAACGCTTTCTGAAACGCCAGCACGCTCTGGCGGCAATGGCCGGCCGCCAACAGACGCCGGCCCTCCTGCAGGGCGTCGCGCTCCGCGCGCCGTCCGCAACCGACCAGGAGGAGCGCCACTGCCATGCCGAGGCCCAGCAGTCCGCGTCCGCGGTTCAATCGAAACCCATTCATGCGGTGGACTATACCGGATCGAGGAAGCGCCGGCAACCCGTAAATAGCGCTTGTCAGTGGCGGAGAAATCTGGTTAGATTTCTGATTTGCGGATTGAACCCAGGAGCCGGATTCATGAAAGACAAGATCCATCCCAAGTATGCGGAAGCCACGATCACCTGCATCTGCGGCAATGTGATCCACACCCGTTCCACGGTCAAGGAGATGAAGGTCAACACCTGTTCGGCCTGCCACCCCTTCTTCACCGGCTCGGCGAAATACGTGGACGCCGCCGGACGCGTCGAGCAGTTCCGTCGGCGTTACGGCAAGAAATAGGCGACACGCCTCCCGGGCCAGGGGATCCAGACTCCTGGCCCTTTTTACGTCCCCGCGGAGGGCCAAGGCCCCACCGGGGGCCGGACGGAAAGCCTGAACCCTGAATCCTTGTGGATTTCGGATGATCGATGCTTCCTTCATCGACGCCACCGCCGCCCGGCTGGCGGATTGCGAGGCCCGGCTGGCAACGGCCGCGGCGGCGCAGCCGCGCCAGCTCAGGGAGCTGACCCGGGAGCACGCCCGCCTGAAAAGGCTCCTGGATAAGGCCGCGGTGTTCCTGAAACTTCAGCGCGACCAGGCGGCCTCCCGCGCCCTGCTGGCGGCGGCGGACGCCGAGCCGGACCTGCAGGGCCTGGCCCGGGAGGAATTGGCCGGTCTCGAGACGGCGCTGCCGGCCGCGGAGCGGGAGTTGACCCTGGCCCTGCTGCCGCCGGACCCGAACGACACCCGCAACACGATCATGGAAATCCGGGCCGGCACGGGCGGCAGCGAAGCGGCGCTCTTCGCCGGCGACCTGGCCCGCATGTACGCGCGTTTTGCCGAAACGCGGGGCTGGAAGGTCGAGTTTATCGATTCCAGCCCCTCCGAGGCCGGCGGCTACAAGGAAATTGTTTTTTCGATCCAGGGCGACCACGTCTACCGCACCCTGCGTTTTGAAGGCGGCACGCACCGGGTGCAGCGCGTGCCGGCGACCGAAGCCCAGGGCCGCATCCACACCTCGACCGCCACCGTGGCCGTGCTGCCTGAGGCTGAGGACCTGGACGCGATCGAGATCAAGCCCGAGGACCTGCGGGTAGACGTCTACCGCGCCTCGGGCGCCGGCGGCCAGCACGTGAACAAGACCGACTCCGCCGTGCGCCTGACGCACCTGCCCACGGGCCTGGTGGTCGCCAGCCAGGAGGAGCGCTCCCAGCACAAGAACCGCGCCCGGGCCATGCGGGTCCTGCGTTCGCGCCTGTTGGACCTGCAAACCCGCCGCAACGCGGAGGCACAGGACGACGCGCGCCGCTCCCAGATCGGCAGCGGCGACCGCAGCGAGCGCATCCGGACCTACAATTTTCCCCAGAACCGCCTGACCGATCACCGCATCCATTACACGGCGCACGGCCTGGAGAAAATCATGGACGGCAACCTGGACGACCTGTTCCTC
>CAZVVD010000014.1:2736-20291 GCA_964630555.1 uncultured Verrucomicrobiota bacterium
ACCGGATCAATTTCACCCTTTACAACCTTGCCGGAGTGCTGGAAGGCGGCCTGGATCCGGTCGTCGCGGCGCTGGCCGAGCATGACACCGCGGAGCGCCTCAAGCGGCTGAGCGCCGCGGCGGAGACCCCACCCTCCTGAAATCTGAAAGCACTCAGCCTCACTGCGGCCCGGCGGGAAAAACCATGCGGCGACGGACACAACGCAAGCCGTCTCCCGGCCGGACGATCGGCGAAGCGCTGCGGGCCGCCGGGCGGCGGCTGGCGCGGGCGGGGGTCGAGAGCCCGGCCCCGGCCGCGGCCTGGTTGCTCAGCCGAATCATCGGCTGCGCCCGGTCCGAACTGTTCCTGCGCCGCGAGGAGCCGCTCCCCCGCGGCGCGGACCGGGCGCTGGCGGGGCAAATCGCCCGCGTTGCCGGCGGCGAACCGCTGCAATACGTCCAGGGCGACACGGAATTCATGGGACACGTTTTCGCCGTCGACCGGCGGGCGCTGATTCCCCGTCCGGAAACCGAGCAGCTGGTCGAAGCCGTCCTGGCATGCAACGACCTCTGGGAACGCGCGCCGGCGGTCGCCGACGCGGGGACCGGCAGCGGTTGCATCGTCATCAGCCTGGCCCTCGCCCACCCCAACGGACGCTACCACGCCACCGACAGCGAAAACGCCGCTCTGGAGCTGGCCAGCCACAACGCCCGCCGGCACGGCGTGGAAGCCTGCATCCGGTTTACCGCCGGCAACCTGCTGGAGCCCTTGCCGCCCGCCAGCCTCGACGCGGTGCTCTCCAACCCGCCCTATGTCCGGACCGCGGACTGGGCCCGGCTCCCGCCCATGATCCGGGATCACGAGCCGCGCATCGCGCTGGACGGCGGAGCGGACGGCCTGGCCGTCATCCGACCGCTGATCGCCCAGTCCGCCAGAGTCCTGAAACCGGGCGGCCGCTTGTTCATGGAAATCGGAGACGACCAGGGGGCCGCCGTCGCCGCCCTTCTCGCCGCCGGCGGCTTCGTCGAGATCGCGGTGCATCCGGACCTGGCCGGCAAGGACCGGATTGCCGCGGCCCGGCGCCCGGCATCCTCCCCTCGAATTGAGAACTGCCCTACAACGGCGAATAGCCATTCCCAGCATCGCTTGGCCACCTGCCGCCTTGCGCGGCAGGGACCGGAGATTGGCCGGGAAAAGCGCGCTTTTCCCGGCCAATCTCCTTTACCCGCGACACAAGGCCGCGGGGGCACAACCCAAGACGGGTCGCCTGCTTGCAGTGTGCAGCGTTCGGCGGATGCCATGATCTACCACGTCGCCAGGCTGGCCGGGTCCCCGGACCTCGCGACCCCGTGGGAGCGTCCCCCATGGCGGGAGCTTGCCCCGGGCCGCATCCGCCATGCCATGGGGAAGAGCCCGGCGCACAGGCCGCGGGTTGAATTCAAAATGGGCTATACGGACTCCGACCTGGCCCTGCTGTTCAGGGTCGAGGACCGCTACGTGCGCGCGGTGACGCCGCGAAACCAGGGGCCCGTCTTCCGGGACAGCTGTGTCGAGTTTTTCTTCACGCCGGGCCCGGATCCGGCCGCCGGGTATTTCAACCTGGAAATGAACTGCGGAGGCGTCTTCCTGTTCCATTTTCAGCGAGCGCCGCGGCGGGACGTGACCCCGCTCCCGGCCCGGCTTTGCCGGAAAATCAAGATCGCGCACTCGCTGCCGAGGATCGTCCGGCCCGAGATCAGGCGGCGGGTCACCTGGACCGTCGCGTACCGGCTCCCCGTGGACATCCTGGAAGGCCACGGCCCCGTCACACGGCCCGCGCCCGGCGTCCGCTGGCGGGCGAATTTTTACAAATGCGCGGACTGCTCCTCGCACCCCCACTGGCTGACCTGGGCGCCGGTGGCTTTCCCACGCCCGCAGTTCCACCTGCCGGAGCATTTCGGCATCCTGGAGTTCCGGTGAAGCCAGAAGAAAATTAAAAGTTAAAACTTAAAAATTAAAAATAAGAGGAGGAAAGGCCCATGCAGAATGAAAAAAAAGACTTGAAGGCACGAACCAAAGCGTATGCCCTGCGCATCATCAGGATGTATGCGGCATTGCCCAAGTCTACCGTGGCGCAAGTTCTTGGAAAGCAGGCATTGCGTTCCGGAACATCGATCGGAGCGAACTACTGCGAAGCGTACCGGGCAAGATCCAGGGCCGAATTTATAGCCAAAATGGGCGATTGCCTGAAAGAGGTTGACGAGACACTGTATTGGCTTGAACTGCTCATCGAGGCCGATATTATATCGTCGTATAAGTTAAGTGGTTTACTGGATGAAACCGGGCAGCTGACGGCCATCTTCGTGTCGGCCATCAACTCGACTAAACACTCTTCCTGATCAGGTTTCTTAACTTTTAATTCTTAATTTTTAATTCACCCTCGGAGGATGCCCATGCCCGATCAACCCCCGTCCGGAGCCGAGATGAACAAGGCCCTCTTCCTGCACCTCGTAAGCATGCTGAGCATGTCGGCGCTGCAGGAGCTGGGCAAGCTCAAGAACGCGCTGACCGGCAAAGTCGAGGTTCGGTTGGAGGCCGCCCAGGCCACGATCGACCTGCTGGCCATGTTGGAGGCCAAGACGCGCGGCAACCGGGACGCCGAAGAGGACAAGGCGCTCAAGGACAGCCTGACAATGCTGCAGATGAATTACGTGGAATCGGCGGAGGCAGCCACAGCCCGGAGGTCAGAGCCGCAGAGATCAGAGGTTACCCCGTCGGCGCAAAGCGCCAAGGGGCCACTGGCCCCGACAAGTCGGGGCGGCGTGGGAACTCAACCAGAGGATAAGAAAACGGAAGACCACAAGCCGGAAACCAAGGATCCCAAGTACCACAAGACGTATTCGTAATCCGACAAATTCGGCGACGCCGAATTTATTGGGCCACGGCGTCAATATCGCCGTCGTAGCCGCCCTCCTCGATGTAGGTGGCTTTCATCGTGCGGGCGGAGAGCAGGGAGCCGCTGACGGTTCCCCGCAGGGTGCCGACGATGGTCACCTTGTATCCCTGGGAGACGCCGTTCACGCTGAAAGACGCCTGGGCGCTGGACGAGTTGGTCGTGCCCGCCATGGCGCCCATGACGCCGTCGTAGGCGCCGGCATTGCTGTCGATCAAGCGCAGGTTGTTGCCGGTCTGGTAGACCACGAAGGAATAGATGGGCTTGCCGTGGTTGGCCTGGGCCGGGGTGGTCGTCGTCGCGGTGTAAGAATAACTGGCAACGATCGGCGTGCCGGCGGCGACGGGCGCCGGGAAGGTCAGCGACCAGACCGTGGTGCTGAAGTTGAAGGTGCCGGCGGCCCCGTCCGCGGGGGTGACCGTCAGGCTGACGGTGCCGCCGATGTTGGTGGTGATGCTCCCCGGATCAATGAAGCGGTAGCCGCCCACGACGATGGTCAGGGTGCCGCGCGCCGGCGTCTGCCCCAGGTTGTCGGCGAAGGCCGTGGTCGTGCCGTCGCCGGTTCCGATCTGCTGGCTGCTCACCTGGTTGGTGGCCGTGTTGGTCACCACGGCGTAGGAACGCACCAGCACCCCGTTATCCACAGCCTTATAGGTGCCGCTGAAGTCCGCCCAATCCCCGTTCTGGCTCGTATTCCAGGTGTCCACGCTGCCGCCTGCGGTCCACTCGCAGCCAGCCATAAAAACGGCGACCATGGCCAAGCCAATGCCTATCGCTAATGTCTTCATTGCGTTCCTTCCCCCTTTGTCGAGGCAGAATGCAGAAGGCAGCATCTTTCCAGATCACCGACCTAGAGTAAAGAAAGAAAAAAACCTGTTTGCCCCCTGACGGTTTCTTCCATTGCGGGTGGCAAACGTTGCCCGGCCACGACACCGGACTCGGCCAACGATTCGAGCCAAGACGAGGGCTCGTCCATTTTTCTACCGTCCCCCGAGGATGGGCATGGACCCCGGCGAGCCAAACTGGCCCTTGTAGATCAGGCCGGACATGGTGTGGAGATACCACATGCCGGTGGCGGGATCGTAGAGACCGGCGTCGCGCCGGCCGTCGCCGTCGTAGTCCCCCACCACCGGGATCCCCCCGCCCCAGCCGAACTGGCCGGAGGCGGTTTGCCCGGTCCAGGTGGCGAGGTGCCACATGGCGGTGACCGGATCGTAGACTCCGATATCGCAGCGCCCATCGCCGTCGTAGTCGCCGGGAACCGGCAGACATCCGGCCCGTCCGAAGGGGATGGCGCTGAACTCGCCCCGCCAGGTAAAGACATACCAGGCGCCGTCGGCGGCATGGTAGACCGCGATGTCAGACCGGGCGTCGCCGTCATAGTCGCCGGGCACGGGGACGCAGGCCGCGTTGCCGAACTGGTAGGCCAGGAACGCGCCCGACACCGGCGCGTAGAGATACCACATACCGGTCTGCGGATCATAGACGCCCAGGTCGGTCCGGAAGTCGCCGTCGTAGTCCGCCGGCACCGGGGTCATGGCGGCGTCGCCAAAGGGCCGCGACCCGCGCTCACCGCGCATCGTGTAGACGAACCAGGTTCCGGAAGCCGGCTCGAAGAGCGCGGCATCGGCCAGGCCGTCGCCGTCGTAATCGCCGAGCAGCGGCTGAGTGCCCGGCGTCCCGAATGGACCCTCCCGATTCCAGCCCTGCCAGGTCCACAGACGCCAGGTCCCGGTGGCCGGCTCGTAGAGGCTCAAATCGCTGCGGCCGTCGTAATCCGCGGCGCTGGCGCCGGGCCCGACACAGGCCGGGGCATAGGCCGGATAGCTGGCGGGATCCAGGGGTTTGGTATGGTAGCGGCGCAGCTCGGCGCCGTCGGAATAGCCGTCGCCGTCGGTATCCCAGGCCGTCGCTTTCAGGGATTGGCCCCCGAGATTGGACACGGGGTCGTAGGGATCGTAGAACACGGGGTTGCCGTAACGGAGCTCGAAGGAATCCGAGAGCCCGTCGCCGTCGGTGTCGAAGAGGGTCGGATCCGTGTCCAGGAAGTCCAGGGCGTATTCCGTCAGGTTGTTCTCGCCGTCGCCGTCGTAATCCATATCGCCGCTCTGCGCCAGGGTGCCGAAGTAATACATTTCCCAGGCGTCGGGCAGCTCGTCATTGTCGGTGTCGCGGTCGCGGATGACGACCCGGGCCTGCTCGGCGAAACACGTGTTGGTCAGGACGATCGCCCGCGGCCGGTAATCGTCGAAGGGATCCTTGACGAAGCCCCAGGATTCCCAGGAATCGAGGCGTCCGTTACGCGCGCCGCCGGCCGGAGTGATGTCCGCGTAGGCCCGCAGGTAATAGGTCTTGCGCTGCAGGCCGTGCAGGGCGAAGGAGGCTTTGAGGGTGTTGGTGGGGCTGGCGGCCGTGTAGAAAGCGCGCGCCGCGGGCGCCCCGCCGAACCCCGGGTTGTCGAAAACCTCGACGTAAAGATTGGTGGCCCGCGCCTTGCCGAAGTAATACACATCGCCGGAGATCCAGCAGGAGTTGGTCGTCGACAAATCGAGATTGAAGGTCGAGACGTCCGACCACTCGCTTTCGCCGATGGGACTCCAGCCGGCCACGCGCCAAGACAGCGGCCCGTTCCCCCAGACGCTGGCATATTCGGGCAGGTAGGCGCTGCAGCCGCCGTCAGCGTCGCGGTAGGGCGCGGGATAGTAGCCATCAGCCAGCATCTGGTAGCTGCCGTCCGCCAGCCGGCGGGCCACCTGCAGGTGGTAGCGGGTGCTGTAGGCGTCCATGCTCCACCGGATCATGTTGCGGGCGGAATACAAGGAATCGCCGAGGGGAGACAGCAGGGTCGGCTTGGCCAGACCGGAGGGCCAGTCTACCGGAAACGACCCGAAATAGTTGGACCCGACCCACCACTGGTAGGCGCCGGTCGGCAGGCCGTAAATCCCCAACTGCTGGAAATCCCACTCGCCCAGGACCGGGACCGTCTTACGCTTCGTGAACACCTGGGGCGCGTTCTGCTCGCTGACCCGGTTGACCCACACATCATAATCAATATTCGGAGCATTCAGCGGCAGCGTTTCCCAGATCAGGCGCACGTAGCCGGGGCAGAGGTCGGAGACGCCCACCCGCACCCCGGACACATCGGCCCAGCCGAGTTCGTGGGGGTTTTCCTCGGACTGACCGGCGGGCTCGGTGGTGGAGAGCGCCCCGACCTGGGTGCTGTTCCAATGGCTGTCGCCGTTCAGGTCCATGAAGCCGAAGAGGGTAAAAATCCCTTCCTTCAGGCCGTAGAGGGTAAATTTTCCCTCGGCATCGCAGGCCGTTCCCCAGCTGACGGTGCGCCCCTCGAAGAGGTTGGTTTCATTCCGGCCCCAGACTTCGATGCTGGCCAGGCCGTTATTGTTGGTCCCGTAATAGTGAACCGTGCCGGAGACCGAGGGCGTCGGATGGCTGTCGGGATCGGTCGGATCGGTGCCGGCCTGGAACTCGGCGTAGTTGCTCCAGCCGTCGCCGTCCGCGTCGAGATGGGCGTCATAGCGGTAGGGATCGAGCCCGTTCTGGATTTCCCAAGAGTCGGGCATGCCGTCGCCGTCCATGTAGATTTCGCCCCAGGTGCGGGCGCCGCGCTCACGGCGGCTGTCGTAATCGCTGAGTCCGTCGCCGTCGGTGTCCCACATCCGCGGGTTGGTCCCGGCCAGGTATTCGGCGCGGTTGTTCAGGCCGTCGTGGTCGGGGTCGCCCCAGGCGCCGTTGTCGCCGGTGGCGTCGTGGGGATCCAGTCCGTGCTGCTGCTCCCACCAGTCGGGCAGTCCGTCGCCGTCGGAATCCATCGAGTCCGGGTCGTTCGGATCCAGCGAGGCCAGCCACGAATTGGTGGCCACGGCCCGCGCGCCCCGGAAAAGCCCCAATTCGATATGCCAGGCCCAGCGGTACGTTTCCTCGCCGTAGGGATTGTAGGTGTTCCGGTAGCCGACGAGGTTGGTGACCGCATAATTGGTCGAGAAATGGTAGTAATCGTCGCGCGGCGGTTGGACCGGCCGCGCGCGGACGTGGTCGGCGGCCGTGACCAGGTAATTGTAGGGGCGCGCGGCGCTGCCGGTATAGACCGTCGAGCGGAGCGGATAACTTGACCACCAGTCCATGGTGGGATGAAAACTCAGGGTGGTGTCCAGGATAGCCATTCCGGCCGGAACGATCCCCTCCTTCGCCGGGTCGGGCACGTCGTCGAAGGTAAAATAGGACCACAGCCCGTTTTGATAAACCTCATTGGTCGCAAGGCACCGGTCCTTATTGGCGATGATTTGGGCGCGGCTGCGGGCGACGTCCCAGATGCGGACTTCGTCGATAAAACCGTTGAAATAATCCGTGGGCTCCAGGATCGCGTCCGGAATTGTGGCGCCGGGCGTCAGGTCCCGCGCGCCGACGATGATGGATTGCGCCGTTCCAATAATAAAGGGTCCGTAGGTAAACTCATACCCGGTCGCGGGTATTTCGGTTGTGTTCAGGGTGGAACTCGCCTCGCCGTTGACATAGATCGTCAGGGTTTGCCCGTCATATACGCCGGCGAGATGCGTCCAAACATCCGGCTTGAGGCGATGGCGGATGTTGGCGGTCGCCATGTTGGTGGTCATGGCGCCGCGGCCGTTATAGAGCACATAGGGCAGCCCGCCTATGACCCCCATGCGGAAGTTGGCCCGCACCAGGTCCTGCGCCATGGTGTAGGGATTGACGAACAGCCCCGCCTTCTCGAGGACCACCTGGTTGCCGGGCAGGTCCGGATTGCGCGGGCGCACCCAGGCCTCGACGCTAAAACGGGTCAGAGACGACTCCGAGCCTTCGAACCAGCCCACCAGATTGCGCAGAAAATCCCCGGCGCCGTTAAACATCGCCGCCCGGTTGCGGGTCGGATTGCGGGCGTCCAGCGGATCCGAGCCGACCAGCCCGGCGGCGGCGTTGATCTCGTTGTAATCGCCGACCCCGTCGTTGTCGGTGTCGAACCCCTCCACCTGTTCATGCGGGAACACCGGCTCGGGCATCAGGATAAACCATTTTCTGATATTATCGTAGGTATAGTTCAGGGACGTGAAACTGCTGTCGTCACGGTCGTCGGTGCGCCAGATCGGCGTGGGATCGGTGTGATACAGCGAACGCTCCCCGGCATACGAGTATTCCTCGGCGTTCGGCAAGCCGTCGCCGTCGGGATCCATACGATCTAGCCCGAAGTTGAACGGCCCGACGATGGTGGTCATGGGCAGATAGCGCATCTCCAGATCCGCGGGCACATGGGCGATCAGTTCAGCCAAAGAATCGAAAGGCATCCCGGGCAGCCCGAATTGGAACCCCGGCGCGGCAGGATCGGCGTCCACCGCGCCGACCAACCCCCCGCCACCGTAGCGGTCCAGGGTGATGGCAGGCAGCGCCAGGTCGTGCAGCCCTTTCAAGGGATTGAGACCGTGGTAGACTTCCCAAAAATCGTCCATACCGTCGGCATCCGAGTCGGGATTGATCGCCCGGGCCGTGTGATACTCCGCCAGGGTGGCGACGTTCGAGCCGCCGGCGGGATACATCGCGCGCAACAGGGCCACATCGGTGATCACCCCGTTGAAGTAAAGGAACGAGGGGCACGAATAAAAATCGGGCGGCACAAAGAAAGGATTGGGGTCTTCGCCGCTGTACCATGGGTCCCACTGCATGCACAGGCGGGCGCAGAATTTGGCGTCCCACTGGGCGTCGCACAACTGCCATTCCGGCACCGTGCCGGTCCAGTACTCGCGCCAGTTTGCCAGCCCGTCGCCGTCGTAATCGCCCCCGCTGTCGCCGACCCCAACCTGGGTGCCGCCGTAGAGCTCCCAGCCATCCGGGAGCATATCGCCGTCGCTGTCGTAGGCGGCGGGATTGGACAGGACTTCAATCGTATTGGTATCTTCCGGATTGCCGGAAATGGCCGACATCTGGATCGAGAACTCCTGCCCATCACTCAGCCCGTCCCAGTCGGTATCCTTGGGATGCGGGTCGTTTGGGGGCGGCGCCACCAGAACGCCCGGATCGGTCGGCCATTTCTTGAGGGGCCAGAGATTGGAGACCGACCCCAGGGGATCCAAGGTGTTGGCCCATTCCATGAAATTCTTCAACCCATCGCCGTCGGAATCGGCGGCGCCGTCCTTGACGTTGTTGGGGTTCAAGCCGACATACAGTTCCCAGCCGTCGGGGATCAGATCGCCGTCGGTATCCTTGCTGCCGGGGTGGGTATAGGCGGTCCGGGGAAACGGCTTGCCGGGAATCGGCTCGCCGTCGTTGTCGGCGCCGACATAGGGCACGAACCCGCCGGGCGTCCAGGATAAGCGTCCCAGGTAATTCCCGCCCACGTATTCCTCGTGACTCACGTAGGAGACTGCGTTCGTCGTCAAGTTGCTGTGGGAGACATGGCTCCAGGCGTAGATCGGGGAAAAACTGGCCACCCCGGGGAACGGAACCCCGGTTTCCTCGATATCGTGCAGATAGACATATTCGTTCTTGCAGAGCGGATTATAGAGATCCAGGTCGCCGGCGGAATAATTGCTGCTGTTGTTTCGGTCCACCCACACCGGGTAGCCGGTTTTATAGAACGTATTCGAGCCCGTCGCATTGGTGTCGCCCAACACGGCGTAAAACACGGGATTGGTGTAGGTCGCGCCCTGGACCCGGTTGCTGAGCGGAGCGGCGAGCGCGATGATGGCGTCCTGGTAGAGATCGAACACCGCGGCGCCGAAATTGGTATAATAATCCACCCAGGACGCATCCCCAAAATAGCAGACGGGATTGGTGATCAGAATGCCGACCGTGCCGTTGGTCAGAACCCGCGCCGCGGCGCTGAAGGAAATGTAATCATCGTCAGGATTGGCCAGGCCGTCGAGGGCGTTGAACGGGCTCTGGTTGGTCGAGGCGAAGGCGGTTTCCCAGTAATCGTCCATGCTGTCGCCGTCGGTGTCGGCGTGGGTCGGATCCAAGCCCAGCGCGTATTCGTCGCCATCCAAGAAGCCGTCGTTGTCGGTGTCCCACTCGGCGTCGGACGGCGCGAAACCGCCGTTCAAAATCCGCTGATCGGAGGGGGAGATCATGACCCAGGCCAGGTCCGCGCTGTTGGACAAGCCGGCTTGGAAGGCGTTGGCCGAGCGCCAGTACCAAAAATAGTATTCCCATCCATCGCCCATCCCATCGCCGTCGGTGTCCGCGCTCAATGGATCGGTGTAAGGATCGTCAATGGGGCAGGCCGCATCCGTTCCGTTGGTGTCGCAGCCGTTGGCGAGATAAAAGCCGTCCAGTCCCCGGCATTCCAGGTCGTTGTTGAAGGCGATGTTCGTGCGGGCATAGCCGTCGGGAACGGCCCCCGGGCTGTAGAGCCGGTTGCCGCGCAGGGGATAGCCCGGATAGGGATTCAGGCTGGAGGAGCCGGTGGCGACCTGGTAACTCGCGGCCCGGTTCGAAATCGTGACGATCCAGGGCGGATTGGCCGCCGTCGAGGGAATCCAGTCGCCGTCGGGGTTGCCGGAACGTCCGTGGCCCTTGTTGGTCCCGCTGCCGTCGTCCAATTCGTTCAAGCCGCGGACGCGCTCCCATTCGTCCGGCAAATGGTCGTGGTCAATATCGCCGATGTTGTCGTAGGTCTCGTATTCCCGGCTGAAGAGCAGGGAGAAAACGGCATCGTTGGTGCCCAAGGTGAAGGTGATGTTGGAATGGGTGTTGAGATGGGTGATCAGGTCGGTGGTCAGCGACAGGTTGGTCCGATCGTACCACTGGTAGAAAAAGCTCTCATAGGTGTTGGTGGCCACCACCCCGCCGTTGGTGGTGATGAAGGTGGCGTTGGTGGGATAGGCGCTCAGGGTGACGACCGTGCCGGTCGGGAAATGGTAGACCCCGGACTGGTCGAGCTGCGCCTCGGCAGCCGGATCCACCGAGTACCAGCCATAGCCCAGCCCCGCCAAGTTGCACTGGGTGGACACCGGGTGGTGGTCCTCGGGCTTGAGAATCGTGACATAGACCGCGGGCCCCGAGATGTAGGACCCGCTGAACGGCAGGTCGGTGGGATACTCGGGAGTGCCGTTGGTCTTGGTCTGGTCCGCCGGAGTCGCCAGGCCGGGCAAGTCCAGGAAGTGGATGCGATACGCCCCCAGGGGAACGTTGGTGATCACCGCGTTGTCGGTGCCGGTGTAACCGTCGAGGTTGACCTCTACGCCGTTGACGTAGACGTTGGTGGCGTCCGCGGGATGGGTGACGAAGGTCCACTGGCCGTTGGTAGGGCTGACGGTGACCGTGATCGTCCCGAACGCGCGCGTATAGATCCCGGTGATGCCGTTGTCCTGGGGACTTTCGCCGGTGATGTTGGTGCCCGGGTTGACCGCGGTGTAACCGATCTTCGCCGGCAGGGATACCAGGTACTGGCCGGTCGGAATCGGGCTCAAAAAGCAGGTGTTGGTATAGGCGCCCTTGTAGGCGCTCGAGTTGGTAAACTCGTCGGGATAGGACGAAAAACTCCAGACCACGCTCGAGGCCATCCCGTTGGTGCCCTCGATCGTCACGGAGAGGGAGTTGGAAAAAGGAAGGTAAAAATTGGTCTGCCTACTATCCCCTGAACCAGCCAACACAAAACGATTGGTTGAAAGGTAGAAGTTGGTCATCGTTTTAAAGACGATGGTATAATCATACGCATTATCCACGGGAACATTTTGGCCATTGATATTAGTGACCGGCATTCCATAAATACCCCACCTGGCAATATAAGGTGGATTTCTAAAATCCTGTCTTCGCGTCACGAAATCATCGCCCGGCCAAGTGGCCGCGATGTCCAAATACCAGACATTAGTAATCGTCATCGCCGGGGCCGGGCGCGGCACAGCCGCCAGGAGCAGGCCCACCCCCAGCAGAGCACCCAATTGCAGTTGCCATGACGCGCGTTTCCCCATAGGCAAAGAATAGCACGCGGGCAGGGAAAATGTCAACGCCCTTCGGCAAAAAATAATTGAAAAATCCCAGTGGTTTATCCGGGCGCGACAGGGCTCTCAAAATTGCGAAGCCTCGCGCCTCTGGGCAGGACCTTTGCTCGCGAGTCCATGCCCGCAACCCATGCGGTTTCTTCGGCATTCTCAGGCGTCGTATGGCCTCAGAAGTTGTGAAAAATCGGAGGGGCACGATGGAACGTGTCCCTCCAAGGATCAAAGCATGCGAATTTCCTAATAAAAATGGAAGGACGTCCCGATCTCCGGAGAATCGGGATCGCGTCCGCTCTGTGCATGGGCACTTTTAATTTTTTCACGACTTCTCAGTCTTGTGAGCGTAAATCTGTAGCCGCCCCACTCTGTTGGGGCGCCTTTTCCCGGCAACTGAGTGCCGCGGATACAATTCCCGCCCCTGCGTGAGGCCTTACCAGGCGTCCGGCAATCTCCTTGTCAAATGCCTGAAAATCTGCCTCAATGGGGCCCATGCCAAAACCCCTGGTCATCATTCCGACCTACAACGAGGCTGAAAACGTCCGGGACATCGCCCGGGCGATCCTGGCGGCGGCCCCGGAAGCCGAAATCCTTTTCGTGGATGACAATTCGCCGGACGGCACCGGGCGCCTGGTGACGGAGCTGGCAGCCGGCGACGGGCGTATCCACCTGCTGCACCAGGAGCACAAGCAGGGCCTGGGCCGTGCCTACCTGGCCGGCTTCCGCTGGGCCCTGGCAAGGCATTTCGACCGGGTGTTCGAGATGGACGCCGATTTTTCGCACAACCCCGCCGACCTCCCGCGCCTGCTTGAGGCCAGCGCCGGCGCCGACCTGGTGCTGGGGTCGCGCTACCTCAACGGCATCCGCATCATCAACTGGCCGCTCGAACGGCTGATCCTGAGCAAGGCGGCCAGCCTTTACGTGCGCCTGGTCACGGGCATGCCCTTCACCGATCCGACCGGCGGCTTCAAGTGTTTCCGCCGCGAGGTGCTGGAAGCCATTGACCTGGACCGGATCAAGTCCAACGGGTATTCCTTCCAGATCGAGATGACGCACACCGCCTGGAGGCTGGGCTTTCGGATCGCCGAGGTACCGATTGTCTTCGAGGACCGCCGCTCCGGCCATTCCAAGATGAACCCGGCCATTGTCCGCGAGGCGCTGGGCCTGGTCCTGCGGCTCAAGTTCCGGCGCCTGCCCCGCCGCCGGCCCGCGCAAAATCCGCCCCCGGCCGTTTCAGAGGAAACCGGGACTAAGCAACGAGAGGATGAATAACCGCAGAGAACGCAAGATCGCATAGAGCATTTTCGGAGATCATGCGGCAACATCATCGCAACGACGCACCACTGATTTCGGATGTCACTGACCACTGGATAGTTCGATCATTTTTGACCTCAGAGATCCCACCGTTTTTTGTTTTGATCCGTGAAACCGGTGTCATCCGTGGTGACTGCTGAACAGTTACAACAACTCCATTGTGTGTTCTTTGCGATCTTTGTGGCTCAATCATCTGACGAACCACGGCCATGAACACCGACCCTTCAGACCTTCCGCCCCCGGCAACGCGCATCCGCCCGGGGGACATCTGGCGGGAGATCCGGCCCCGGCAGTGGACCAAGAACCTGGTGGTGTTCGCGGCCTATTTTTTCGCGCTGGGCGACCGGCACCAGGACATCCCCCTGGCGGCTTTCTGGCCGGCCCTCGGGGCTTTCGCGCTCTTCTGCCTCGTCTCCAGCGGCGTCTACGTGTTCAACGACCTGGCGGACCTGGAGCAGGACCGCACCCATCCCGTGAAAAGCCGGCGGCCGGTAGCCGCCGGCCGCATCGGGCCCGGTCAGGCTCGGATCCTGGGAAGCGTTTTGCTGGCGGCCGGACTGGCCGGGGCCTGGTGGTTGCCCTGGGGTTTCGCGCTGACCATCGCCGCCTACGCGGCGCTGCAGGCCGCCTACACCCGATGGCTCAAGCGGGTCGTGCTCCTGGACGTGCTGATCATCGCCGCCGGCTTTGTCCTGCGCGTGGTCGCCGGCGGCGCCGCGGTCGGCGCCGCGATCTCGCCCTGGCTGCTCATCTGCACGTTCTGCATGGCCCTCTTCCTGGCCCTCTGCAAGCGCCGGCACGAAAGACGGCTGATGAACGACACTCGCGACACCCGCTTTCGCCCCAGCCTGGCGGGCAGCAGCACGGGCCTGCTGGACCTGCTGATCGCGGCCTCCGCCGTCGCCGCCGTGGCGGCCTATTCCGCCTACACCCAGTGGCCCGACACCGTGCAGAAGTTCCAGACCCGCGGCCTGGGCTGGACCATCCCCTTCGTCGTCCTCGGCATCCTCCGCTACCTCCACCTGGTCTACCGCCGCGACCAGGGGGATCAGCCCGAATTCATCCTGCTGACGGACCCTCCCCTGCTGGCGGACATCGCCCTGTTCGCGGCGACCGCCCTGTGGGTCCTGGCGGGGTAGCGCCTTATTCCATCCGGAACGGCTGACAAAAAAAGATCACCACGGAGAAGAAAGCCTTTTGACAAATTTGAGATGGGCTGGACGCCAGGTCCAAATTTATCAAACGCTCCTCTTGGTTTCTCCGTGCCTCCAGCGAAGCGGGTGGTAAAACGCTCGGGTTGCGGGCAATCTCCCGCCCGGGCGGCGGCTAAAAGGCGTGCACCCGGTCCTTGACCGCGCGGGTATCATCGTCCTTGTATTCCCCGCCGGCGTGCTGGGCGATGTTGAAGAGCACCCCCACCCCGAGCAGGGTGACGACCAGGCTGGAGCCCCCGTAGCTGATAAAAGGCAGCGGCAGCCCCTTGGTCGGCATGCAGCCGGTCACCACCGCCATGTTGAGCAGGGCCTGCAGCGCGATCAGCAGGACGATGCCGAAGGCCAGCAGCCGGCCGAAAATGTCCGGCGCGCGCCAGCTGATGCGCAGGCCGCAGAAGAACAGGACGGCGAACAGCAGCAGGACCGCCAGGGTGGCCGCCACTCCCAGCTCCTCGCCGACGATGGCAAAAATGAAATCGGTGTGGGCCTCCGGCAGATAAAAGTGCTTCTGCATGCTTTCGCCGAACCCCACCCCGCTCCCGCCCCCGGCGATGAAGGCGTCAATCGACTTGTTCAACTGGTAGGCGAAGGTTTGGGCATATTTTTCCGGATTGGTGAAGGCCAGGATCCGCATCCGGCGCACCTCGTTGTGCATCAGGATGGCCGAGAAACCGGCCAGGCCGAGCCCCGCGAAGAGGCCCAGATGCCACAGGCGCGCGCCGCCCAGGAACATGATCGTGAGGCCCGCGGCCGCGCCCAGCAGGGTGGTTCCGAAATCGGGCTCGGCCAGGACCGGGAGCAGGATCAGCCCCATGAGCGCGGCCGGGATCAGTGCGCCGCGCAGAAAAGTTTTCACGTGGAGCTGCTCCCGCGCCATCCACCAGGCCAGGGAGAGCACCAGCGCGAACTTGCCCAGCTCGGAAGGCTGGAAACTGAAATGGCTGAAATGCAGCCAGCGGCGGCTGCCGCCGATCTTGACCCCGATGCCCGGCGCCAGGACCAGTCCCAGCAGGAGCACGGTCGCCACCAGCAAGGGAACCGCCAGCGCCCGCCAGCGGTGGTAATCCATCCGCCCGGCGCCGAACCCCGCCAGCAGCGCCAGGATCATCCAGACGATCTGGCGCTTGACGAAATAATGGGGGTCCCCGTAAAGGGACATGGCCTTGGTGGCGCTGGCGCTGGCCAGCATGACGATGCCGAACCCCAGCAGGCACAGCACCACCAAGGTCAGCACGGCGGGTTTTTTCCACATTCCCAGGCCCGATCAGCAGCCCCGGCGGCGCCGGACCCCGGGCCAAGCCCGCGGCTGGCAAAACTCCGCCGCGGAATGTTCAGGGAATCTTCAGGCGCTGGCCGGGTTGGACGGCGTGATCCGGCGGAAGCTGGTTCAGCTCCGCAATTTCCTCGACCGTCACCGTGTAGAGCTTGGCGATGGAACTCAGGTCCTCGTCCACCTGCACCGTGTGCACGATGCCCGAGATGAATTCCGGGGGCGCGGAAGGCGCCAGCGTCACCGCGGGCGCCGCCACCGGCGCCGCGGACTCCGGCGCGGGCGCCGGCGCAGACACCGTCGCTGCAGGCAGCGTCGCAGCCGGCTCGGGGGCAGCCGCCGGAGCCGGCACCGGAACCGGGGCCGCGGGAACTTGCGGCGCGGCCGCGGCGGCCGGCGGGATGATCAGCTTCTGGGCGATCCGCAGCTTGTCGCTCTGCAGCTTGTTGGCCTCGCGCAACGCGCTCAACTTCACCCCGAACCGGGCCGCGATCTTGGACAGGTTGTCCCCGGCCTTGACGACGTATTCGTTTTCGCCGGTCAGGACAGGCGCCTCGGCCGCAGGCTTGGCCTGGGGCTTGGCGGCGGGCTTCGGCAGCGGCGCCGGCGCCTTGCCGGTAGGCGGCAGCACCAGCTTTTGCCCCGCCCGGATCCGGTTCGGATTGGTGATCTGGTTGGCCTCGATCAGCTCCGCCTGGGTAACCCCGCAACGCTTGGCAATGGCGCCGAGCGTGTCGCCCGGCTGGACAATATACTCGCCCCCGCCCGTCGGGCGGGATTCCTTCGCCGGCGCCGGAACCGCGGCGGCGGGCTTCACGGCCGGAGCGGACGGCGCCGCCGCCGGCGCCGCGCGGGGCGCCGCGGGCGACGGCATGATCGGGGTCTCCGGGGGAACTTCCGACGCGCGCGGGGTGCCGCACCCGGAGATGAAGCAGACCGAACCGATGACCGCGCAATGCAAAGCCACTACGATCCCGATCAAGCCCCAGGTCTTCATCTTCATTTCCGGCTCCCCCGATAAACAGCAGCGGACTGCGGTTGATGGTTTGAAAAACAAGCTCAATATCGGCAAAGCCGCCCGGTGTGTCAATCCTTTTTTCCGTTTTTTTCCGCCGCCCACGCCCCGCCGCGGCCCGGCGTTGGAACTGCCCGCCGCCGGCATCCAGGCTTGCGCTTTCCCCCTTCCCCCGTATGGTGGCTGGCTGCTCAGATCGTTACGCGGCCGGGGCTTCCCGATCCCTGGCGGCCGGCGGCCGGCGCGCGACGCCAGGGTTGAAAGAAACGGATGACAGCAAAAAAGGAGCGGCCATGAAAAAAAACATCCTGGTGGTCTCGGGCAGCCCCAGAAAAAAAGGCAACACCATGTCCCTGGTCAGGATCCTGGAAGAAAAAATGACGGCTCTGGATGGCGACCTCGCCTTTGAATACCTCCATCTGCGCGACAGGAACTTGCAGTATTGCCTCGGTTGCATGCTTTGCCTGAAGCGCGGCGGACAGCACTGTCCGATCCAGGACGACGTCGGCCTGATCCTCAAGGCGCTGAAGACCGCTGACGGGCTCGTGTTTTTATCCCCCGGTTACGCCCACCAGGTTTCGGCCCTGTTCAAGAATTTTCTTGACCGGTTCATGTACCTGGCGCATCTGCCGGAGCTGGCCGGCGTTCCCACGGTCGTCCTCAGCACGGCGGGGTACGACGGCGCGGGCAAAATCCCGCGCTACATCGCCGATTGGAACCTGGCGTGGTGGGGATGCGATCTGGTCGCCCAGCTGGGCTTTGCGCACGTGACGTTCGTCCTGAACGAAAAGTACCGGCGCACGGCGATCGGCCGGATCGAGGGGGCGGCGCGCGCTTTCGCCGCGGCCTTGCGGCGCGAACGCCCGC
>CAZVVD010000014.1:20301-30341 GCA_964630555.1 uncultured Verrucomicrobiota bacterium
GGCCCTGGCGGTCCTGGACGGGATGCCGGCTCTGCGGCGCGAACGCCCGCCCCGCCCGACCTTGAGACAGTATGTCTATTTTTTGTTCAACCGCATGGAAACCGAGTTCTGCGAAGAGGGCATGCCGGCGCGCCATGCCTTCTGGAAGGAGCGCGGCTGGCTGCAAAGCGATTATTACTACGCCACCCGGGTGGGCGGGTTCAAGAAAATGATCGGCCAGGCCTTGCTCTGGATCCTTGAAAACCGGGCGAAACACGAGCTGGGCCCGGATTACCGGAACCGCTTGAAGGATTATTATTAGCCCATTGACAGAGGGCCGCGGTCTGGTATGGTCGCCGACGTTCGAGGGGCTTCGCGGCCGGCTGACGCCGGCGCGGGCAGCGGCGCAACCCCGGGCCGCACCACAACCGGGAAACACAAGCCAACCAGCCGGAAGGCCCAGCCATGAAGGATACCATCAAGGTCGGGATCGTGGGCTCGAAGTTCGCGGCGGACTTCCACGCCTTCAGCTACGCACGCAACCCGCGCGTGGCCATCACGGCGGTCGCCGCCATTGACAACCTCGAGCCGTTCGCGAAGAAATGGAAGATTCCCGCGGCCTACGCCGACTACCAGGAGATGCTCGCCAAGGAGGACCTGGACCTGGTCTCGGTCTGCGTCCCCAACTTCCTCCACCACCCCGTCGCCCTGGCGGCCGCGAAAGCCGGCCGGCACATTTTCTGCGAAAAGCCCCTGGCCACCACCAGCGCGCACGCCCGCGAGATCGTCGCGGCCTGCCGCAAGGCGGGGGTGAAGCTGTTCTACGGAGAGGACTGGTGCTTCGCCCCGCCGCTCAAGCGCCTGATCGAGATCATCGGCGAGGGCGGCATCGGCAAGCCGCTCTACGTCAAGGCCAAGGAATGCCACAACGGCTCGCACAGCCCCTTCGCCAAGGCCAAGGACACCTGCGGCGGCGGCTGCCTGATCCACCTGGCGATCCACCCCATCGGCTGGATCCTGCACCTGCTGGGGCAGTCCGGGAAGAACAAGGTCGTCGAGGTCTTCGCCAAGTGCAACGGCGGGCTCAAGGACAACTACGTGCACCAGGAAAACGGCGGGGAGGATTTCTCGCTCGGGATCATGAAGTTCGCCAACGGCGAGCACGCCTTCGTCGAGGGCAACTACATCACCGTCGGCGGCATGGACGACAAGGTCGAGGTCTACGGCAGCGAGGGCAACATCAAGGCCGACATGACCTTCGGCTCCTGCCTGAGCGTCTACAGCCGCCCCGGCTACCGCTACGCGATCGAGAAGACCGACAACACCCTCGGCTGGACCAAGCCGGCGGTGGACGAATTCCTCAACCTCGGCTACGTGGACGAGCTGGCCTACGCGGTGGAGTGCATCCGCCGGGACGAGGAGCCCATTTACGGCTGCAGCGGCGCCCTCGGCCTGGCCTGCGTCGAAATCATCACCGCCATGTACCAGTCCAACGCCACCGGCGCCGTCGTCCGCGGGAGCTGGGGATAAGGGCGGGCCAGGGGAATGGTTAATAGGGAATGGTTGATGGTTGAACGGTTCAGAGGTTCACGGCTGGCAGGCTTCAGGATGATGGAATCCGGTGCCAACTGGCAACCGGTGAACCCGCCTTCGTCCTGACCTCTTGGAGAGTCGGGACTACGGCGCGGCAAGCCCTGAACCGTTGAACCTACCAGCCGTGAACCGCGCCCGGGCTACCCCACCCCGGCCCGCTTAAAAACGCTGGCGTAGTCCGGTACGCCGGTGGCGCCACCGACCTGCTCGATCCCGAAAGCCGCGCAGGCGTGCCCGACCCGCGCCGCCCGCGCGGGATCCAGTCCGTGCGCCAGCCCGGCGATGAACCCGGCGTCCCAGCAATCGCCGGCGCCGGTGGTGTCCACCACCTTGGCCGGCAGCGGGACTGTCCGCTCCCGGACGCCCTTGGCCGCCAGCAGGCTGCCCTCGGCCCCCAGCTTGATGGCTACCGCGCCGGTCCCCAGCCCAAGCATGTGGTCGGCGATGCGGTCCAGGGACCAGTCCGGGTAGACCGCCCGCAACTCCTCGAGGCTGAGCAGGGCATAGTCGCAGTGCGGCAGGGCGAGTTCGAGGACATCGCACCGCGGGCCCAGGCCCCAGCATCCGTCCATCAGGATCACGACCTTCCGCCGGCGCGCTTCCGCCAGCAAGTCCGCCGCCGGCGCGCCATCGAACGCCGGCAGCACCCAGCAATCCTGGTACATCAGGAAATCAGCCGCCAGCACGGCCTCGCGGTCAACGTCGGCCGCTGAAAACGTCAGGTTAGTCCCCGGGGTGTGGATGAACGTCCGCTCGCCGTCGGGATGGACGCCGACAAACGTGAAGGGCGTGGTCTCCCCCGCCGCCACGCGGATGCCGGAGACATCCACGCCGCACCCGGCGAGCTCCTGCCGCAGGAACGCGCCGTTCGGGTCGTCCCCGATTTTGGAAAACACGCCGGCGGACAGGCCCATGCGGGCAAGCGCGCCGGAGGTGTTGGCGGCGCCGCCGCCGGCGGCAAACCGCAGGGATTTGGTCACCGACTGCGGGCGCAGGCGCGGGACGGGATACCGCTCCAGCGGCCCGCTGAGCGCGTCCACCACCAGGATCCCGAGGCAGTTGATGCGCATTATAAGCTTCTCAAAATGACTCAGCCCCCTTGCTCCGCAAGGGACTGGTGTAAAAATTCTCCTCCTGCCGCCTTGCGCGGCAGGGGCGAGGGATTGGCTGGAAAAGATTGCCTTTCCAGCCAATCTCTTCACCCGCGACGCAAGGTCGCGGGGGGGGGGGGGGGACATCCATTCCGGAACATTCACCCGCGACCACGCGTTGCGCGTGGCAGGCGCAAGGTCTACCGCGCCAGAGCGTGGTCGCGGGGGGAAATGATCCATTCCGGAACCTATCGGCCTCCTCACGCCCGGCCGGCCGATCCGGTCAGGCGCATCCAACGCTCGGCGACGGGCGCCAGCGCCCGGCAGGCCCGGCCCATGGCCAGCGGCGGCCACAGGGCCTTGCCGCCTTGAAAGGCGGCGCACCAGGCCCTCGCCAGGTCCGTGGCCACGTTCACCTTGGCAATGCCCAGCCCGATGGCCCGGCGCAGGTCGGCCTCTGGAGTTCCGGAACCGCCGTGCAGGACCAGCGGGATGCCGACCCGTTCCCGGATGGCGGCCAGCCGCTCGAAATCCAGTTTCGGCAGGCGCGTGTATTGCCCGTGGGCATTGCCGATGGAGACCGCCAGGGCATCAATCCCCGTCGCCGCCACAAAGGCCGCCGCTTCGTCGGGAACGGTCAGGGTCGAATCGCCCCCGCTTTCCATCGTCAGGGTATCGGCCTTGCCGACATGTCCGATCTCGCCCTCGACCGTGATCCCGCGCGGGTGGGCCAGGGCGGCGATCCGGGCCAGGGCCTCCGTGTTTTCGCGCAACGGCTTGGCCGAGTAATCGAGCATGACCGAGGTATAGCCGGCGTCGATCGCCTGCCCCACCCGTTCAGGCGAATCCCCATGATCCAGGAGCAAGGCGGCGGGGATGGTGAACTTGGAAGCCACCCGTCCGGCGACCTCGGCAAAGCCGGCCAACCCCAAGACCTCCACCTCGAACGGCGAGGTCATCACGATCACGGGACTGCGCAGGCGTTCGGCGGTTTCCAGGATCACCAGGAGCGTCTCGGCGTTCCAGGCGCAGAAGGAAGGCACCGCATACCGGCCGGCCAGCGCCGCCTGCAATAGCCCTTTCATGGGAGCCCATGCCACCCCGGCCTCCTGGTTTGGCGGATCCTCGTCCACAGGTTCAAAGTAAAACAGATTGCCCCCCGCCGCCCGGCATGTCAACGGCATTTTCGCTGGGGGACATTTTTTCTTGCCCGCGGTCTCCAAAATGCTTATAAAGATTCTTTTTCAGGACCGCCGGCGATTTCAACGTCCGGCCTGAGATCCTTCGCTGCGCTCAGGATGACAACCGCAGTTGTTCCGAATTTTCACTGCAACGCTCAACCTCACATCCGGGTAGGTTCACATGACCAGCAACACGACGGCAGCGCTGAAAGACATGTTTTCCATCGAGGGCAAGGTCGCCGCGATCACCGGCGCCGGCGGGGTGCTCTTCGGCGCCGTCGCCCGCGGCCTAGCCGGGTTGGGCGCGAAAGTCGCCGCCATGGACTTGCGGCTGGCGGAGGCCCAGAAGACGGCCGACGACATCACGGACCGGGGCGGCGAGGCCATCGGCCTGGAAACCAACGTCCTCGCGCCGGACAGCGTCGCCAAGGCCCGGGACGCCATCCTCGAGAAATACGGGCGGGTAGACATCCTCATCAACGGGGCCGGCGGCAACCATCCCAAGGCCCAGACCAACAAGGAAGCTGGCGTGTTTTTCCCCGACCTGTCCGTGGACGGCATCCGCTTCGCCTTCGACTTGAACATCATGGGCACCATCATTCCCTCCATGATCTTCGCGAAAGTCATGATCCGGCAGGGCGAAGGCGCGATTGTCAACACCTCCTCCATGAGCGCGGACACCCCTCTCTCGCGCGGCATGGCCTACGCGGCCGCCAAGGCCGGTGTAAGCAATTTTACCCGCTGGCTGGCGGCGGACATGGCCATGAACCATTCCCCAAAGATCCGGGTCAACGAGATCCGGCCGGGCTTTTTCCCCACCCTCCAGAACGCTGACCTGATCAGCAAGACGCCCGGCGTCCTGACGGCCACGCGGGGTTCCGATATCCTCGGCGGCACGCCCATGAAGCGCTACGGCAAGCCCGAGGAGCTCATCGGCGCCATCGTCTACCTCTGCTCCCCCGCCGCCAGTTTCACGACCGGAAGCAGCATCGCCATTGACGGCGGGTTCGGATCGTTTTCGGGAGTGTGATTAGACTCTTTTCCGTGACGTGAACCGCGATAAGAAGCAAGAAAAGGATTAACCACGGAGAACACGGAGGCACGGAGATCGATCTGTCGGCGCGATCTCCTTCCATCTCCCCACAGAGTGTTGTTCGCATTTTGCGCAGGGCGCAACGCCCTGCGCAAAATGCGAACAACGGTGGATCGGGAGAGGAAAGGTGGAAAGATTCTTTCTCCGTGTCTCCAGCGAAGCGGGTGGTGAAACTCTTAGAGATGCGGGCGTAAGCCCGCTTTGGCCAATACTTAGCGATTGAATGCTTGAGAGTAAGTTATTAAATCTCACCCTATCAATACCAAACGGAGTTTTTTATGAGTTACCAGGTCCTTATCGCCGACGACCGCTACCCGCATTACCGCGAGGAGACGGAGGTCCTCCAGCCGCTGGGCGCCGAGATCGTGAACGTCAAGAGCCAGGCGGCCGCCGACCTCGCGAAGGCCTGCGCCGACGCCGACGGCGTCATCGTCAACCTCGCGCCCCTCACGGCCGCGGTCATCGGCGCGATGGCGAAGTGCAAGGTGATTTCCCGCTACGGGGTGGGCTACGACAACGTGGACGTCAAGGCCGCCACCGCCCGGAAGATCTGGGTCGCCAACGTGCCCGATTACTGCGGCGAGGACGTCTCCGACCAGGCCCTGGCCCTGCTGATGAGCTGCGTGCGCAAGGTGGCCCTGCGAGACCGCCAGGTGCGCGCCGGCACCTGGAATATCGGCAGCGCCGGGCCGCAGTGGCGGCTCCAGGGCAAGACCCTGGTCCTGTTCGGATTCGGCCAGATCGCCCGCATCCTCCACCGCAAGCTGGCGGGCTTCCAGCTCGGCCGCGTCCTGGTGGTGGACCCGTTCGTGGACGCCGAGACCATCCGCCAGGCCGGCGCCGAGAAGGCCGAGTGGGACGCCGCCCTGGCCGCGGGCGACTTCTTCTCCATCCACATGCCGCTGAACGACAAGACCCGCGGCCTATTCAACGCGGCGGTCTTCCGGAAGATGAAGCCCACGGCGATCCTGGTCAACACCTCGCGCGGCCCGATCATCGACGAGCCGGCGCTCTACCAGGCCCTCAAGGAGGGCTGGATCAACAGCGCCGGCCTGGACGTGTTTGCGCAGGAGCCCGTCAACCGTGACAACCCCCTGCTGACCCTCGACAACCTCACGGTCTCGGGGCACACCGGCTGGTACACCGAGGAGTCCCAGACCGAGCTGAAGCGGAAAGCGGCGGAAAACGTGCGCGACGCGCTGGCCAAGGGGAAGCCGAAGTATCCGGTCAACAAGCTGTAGACTCAGAGCAGGTTGAGGAGGTTCAGGGTTCACCGTTTCCGCCATAGGCGGATCTGCCTATGGCATGACAGCGGTTGAAAGAATATTCATTACTGACAAGTTAATTTCCATAACCTTGAACCGTTGAACCGTGAACCATTCAACCATTAACCATTCCCCATTAACCATTTTCCAACAACCGTTGAACCCCACCAACCGTGAACCCGAACATGCTGTATTCCGCAACCGTTGAACCGTGAACCTTGTAACCGTGGAACCCCATAAAGGAGCCAGTCATGAACGACATCCTCCAGAAGATCGGCGACCTCGGGATCGTGCCGGTGGTGAAAATCGACGACGCCAAGGACGCCGTCCCCCTGGCCCAGGCCCTGAAGGACGGCGGCCTGCCGCTGGCGGAAATCACCTTCCGCACCGCCGCGGCCGAGGAGTCCATCCGCAAGATCTGCGCGGCCCACCCCGACATGCTCGTCGGCGCGGGCACGGTCCTGACCACCGACCAGGCCGACCGCGCGGTCAAGGCGGGCGCCAAATTCATCGTCACCCCCGGCTTCAGCTCGGCGGTGGTCAAGCACTGCACCGAGCGGAAGATCCCGATCACGCCCGGCGTAGCCACCCCGACCGAGATCCAGATGGCCCTCGAGCACGGGCTGGAGGTCGTGAAATTCTTCCCCGCCGACGCCTTCGGCGGGATCAAGACCCTCAAGGCCATGAGCGCGCCCTTCGGCAAGGTCCAGTTCATCCCCACCGGGGGCATCAGCGCGGCCAACCTGGCCGAGTATATTCTTTTCCCGAAGGTCCTGGCCTGCGGGGGAAGCTGGATGGTCAAGGACGAGCTCATCAAGGCCGGCAAGTTCGCGGAGATCGCCAAGCTCACCCGCGAGGCCATCGAGATCATGCTGGGGTTCGACCTCGGCCACGTCGGGGTCAACTGCGCCGACGCCGGCGAGTCCCTCGGCCTGGCGAAGACCCTCTCCGCCATGTTCAACCAGGCGCTCAAGGAGGGCAACAGCTCCAACTTCGCCGGGAAAGGCTTTGAGATCAACAAGAACAAGGGCCTGGGCGCCCACGGCCACATCGCCGTAGCGACCCACAGCCTGCCGCGGGCTATCGCCTGGCTGACACGGAAGGGCGTCGCCATCGACATGGGCACGGCCAAAAAGGACGCCGCCGGCGGCATGGTGGCCGTGTACCTCAAGGGCGAGTTCGGCGGCTTCGCCGTGCACCTGGTGCAGAAAAAGTGAGCCGGTTAAGAGGTTCAGCGGTTCACGGTTAAAGGGTTCAGATCGCGCCAGCGTAGCAACGGAATCCGCAATCTTGAACCTACCAACCGTGAACCGTTGAACCGTGAATTTTTCAACCATCAACCATTTTCCAATAACCTTGAACCTGCCAACCGTGAACCGTTGAACCGTATCAACCCTTGAAAGGGAATGCCCCATGAAACCGCGCGTCGTGACCTTCGGCGAAATCATGCTGCGTCTCAAATCCCCGGGGTTCGAGCGGCTGTTCCAGTCGCCGCTCCTGGAAGCCACCTTCGGCGGCGGCGAGGCCAACGTGGCAGTGAGCCTGGCCAACTTCGGCATGGATGCGGCCTTTGCCACCGTGCTCCCTAAGAATGACATCGGCGATGCCTGCGTCGCCGAGCTGCGCCGCTTCGGCGTGGACACCGCGCTCATCGCCCGGGGTTCCGGCCGCATGGGCATCTATTACCTGGAAAGCGGCGCCAACCAGCGCGGCTCGAAGGTCGTCTACGACCGCGCCCACTCCGCCATCGCCCTGGCCAAGCCCGGCGCTTTCGACTGGAAGAAGGGGTTCGCCGGGGCCGCCTGGTTCCATATCACCGGCATCACCCCGGCCATCAGCCAGTCGGCCGCCGACCTCTCCCTGGAAGCGGTCCAGGCGGCCCGCCAGGCCGGGCTGACCGTCTCCTGCGACTTCAACTACCGCGGCAAGCTCTGGAAATACGGCAAGACCGCCCCGGAAGTCATGGGGGAGCTGGTCAAGCACGTGGACATCGGGATTGCCAACGAGGAGGACTGCCAGAAATCGCTGGGGATCAAGGTGGCCGTGGACGTCAGCAAGGGCAAGCTGGCGTCCGACCTCTACCAGGCGCTGACGGACAAGGTCCTGCAGACGTTCCCCAACCTGAAAATGATCGCCGTCACCCTGCGCGAAAGCCACGGGGCCGACCGCAACGGCTGGTCCGCCTGCCTCAACGACCGCCAGCAATTCCTGCTCAGCCGCAAGTTTGACATCACCGACATCGTGGACCGGGTCGGCGGCGGCGACGCCTTCGCCGGCGGGCTGATCTTCGCCCTGGCGAACGGGCGCCCGGCCGAGAACGCCCTGAACTTCGCGGTGGCCGCGAGCTGCTTGAAGCACTCGATCCCGGGCGACTTCAACCGGGTCACGGCCGAGGAGGTCGACAAGCTGGCGGGCGGAGACGCCTCCGGGCGGGTGCAGCGCTAAACGGAATGGTTAATGGTTAATGGTTGATGGTTGATGGTGGGAGGTGGATGGCTAAGGGCTTGTCCCGCGCCTGCCTGAGCCTCGGCCAAGGTTTCGCGGGATTCAGGGTTCAGCCCGTACCGTCCATGGCGCAGCACCTGGAGCGGGTTGCTTTCCCTCAGGCGCCCGGCACCGATGACGACTTGGCTGATCATCGACGGCTACAACCTGGTCCATCACCTGCCGCGCCTGCAGGCGGACCTGCCGCCGGACCTGGCCGGCAGACGCGAGTTCCTGCTCCGGCTGCTGGAGGGGCTGGCCGGGGTGCTGGCCGAACGCGTGACCGTGGTCTTCGACGGCGCTCAGCCCGGCGGCGCCGCGGCCCCAAAACCCGCCGGCGGGGTGGAAGTGATGTTCTCGCGACCGGGCCAGAGCGCGGACGCGGTCATCGAGGCACTGGTCAGCGCGGCCGCGCAGCCCGGCGACATCACGGTGGTCACCTCGGACCGCCCCGAGCGGGACGGCGTCGCAGCCTGCGGCGCGGACGCCATCTCCAGCGCCCTGTTCCTGGACCGGCTGGCCGCCGCCCGGGAACGACTCGACGACGCCCTCGCCCGCCGCTCCGCCCGCGGGCGGGCCTTCACCTTCGGCGACCTCTTCCCGGGCGCCACCTGAAGCGGCGCCGCGGCCGGCCCGCTACGGGTCCAGTTCGCCCTTGGCCAGGCCGGCCGGCAGGGCCGGCGGCCGCGCGCACGTGCTCTTCAGTTCCACGTGCCGCCCCTTAGCCGAGGCGTCGTGGAAGGCGTGCATGATGTCGAGCACGTGGTAGGCCAGTTCGCCGCTGGCGCGGTGCGGCCGGCCGGGCCGCGAAACGGAACAGGCCAGGTCGGCCACGCCGGTCCCGCGGTTGATATCGGCCACGTGGGTCAGGGGCGCCTCGCGCCACTCCTTGTCGCCCAGTCCGCGGATTCGCACGGTCCCGCCGAAGCCGTTGGGGTCGGGCACTTCGAGCGAGGCCTTGCTGCCGTGGATTTGAATGCACGGCAGGGTATGGGCCACGACGTCGAAGGAGGTGACGATCGTGCCCACCGCGCCGCCGGCGAAGTCCATCACGCCGGCCACGTGGGTCGGCACCTCCACCGGAACCACCTTGCCGTTTTTCTTGGCGCTGGTGATCGTGCGGGTCGGGAAGCTGATGCGGGCCGAGCCCGTGACGCGCCGCACCGGCCCCAGCAGGTTCACCAGGGCCGTCAGGTAGTAGGGTCCCATGTCGAACATCGGCCCCCCGCCGACCTCGTAGTAGAACTCGGGGTCCGGGTGCCAGCTCTCGTGGCCGCGGCACATCATGAAGGCCGTGGCCGCCACCGGCTCGCCAATGGCCCCGTCGTCAATCAGCTTGCGGCAGGTCTGGATG
>CAZVVD010000014.1:30351-38001 GCA_964630555.1 uncultured Verrucomicrobiota bacterium
CTGGATGCCGCCGCCCAGGAAGGTGTCGGGCGCGTTGCCGACGAGAAGCTTCTTCTCGCCCGCCAGGGCGAGCAGGCGCCGGCCCTGGGCCCGGGTGATGGCGAGCGGTTTCTCGCCGTAGACGTGCTTGCCGGCCTTGAGGGCCTTCAGGGCCACGGCGTAATGGGCCTTCGGAATCGTCAGGTTGACCACGATCTTAATGGCGGGATCGGCCAGGAGCTTGCGGACCGACACCGCCCTGACCCCGGGATATTCCGTCGCCTTGGCCCGGGCGCGCTCCAGGTCCAAGTCCGCGCAGGCCGCCACCTCGAGCAGGTTGCCGTAGACCTCGCGCATCATCTTGAAGTAAATGCCGCTGATGTTGCCGCAGCCGATAATGCCGACCTTGATTCTTTCCATGGTCGTTTCCTTTCTGTTACCTGTATTTTGCCGGCAAGGCCCTGCCCTGGGCGGCGCTCCGGCCGGCCAGGTCCAGGATGTGGATCGGCCGCCGCGACCACTCCGGGGTGATGACCAGTTTCGTGCCGCGGACCAGGTGATCGGCGATGTTCTGGTAAAGCTTCCACCCCACCCCGGGCGGGTTGGGCACGCGCACGCTGACGGTCTTGTCCCCGTTATGGGTCACGATTTCGCCCGTGCCCCACTCCATCAGGTAGGTGCCCTGCGTTCCCGTGACCTTGAAAAACGCCGCTGGCGGCCGCGAGTCGATGTTGCTCAGGGCCAGGGTGGACCACGCCCCGCCGGCGTAGCGCACTACGACCAGGCCGTCGTCCTCGATGGTGTCCTTCTTCCAGGCCGTCCGGTCCGCCCAGACGCCGGACCACAGGTAGCCGGCAACCTCGCGGATGTCGTCGTCCACGACCTGGAGCGTGTATTCCAGCAGGTGGACGCCCCAATCGTAGAGCAGGCCGCCCGAGATCGTCTTGCTGGAGCGCCACCAGTCGCCGGGTTTGCCCCAGCCGCACATCTGGACGTCCACCCGCACCACCCGGCCAATTTCGCCGGCGCGGATGTGTTTCAGGGCTTCCAGGATGTGGCCGTCCCAGTGCCGGTTGTGATAGGTCGAGAGCACGACCCGGTTCTTCCGGGCGGCGGCGATCATGGCGTCGCACTCGGCGGTGGTGAGCGCCAGCGGCTTTTCGCAGACCACGTGGCGGCCGGCGTTCAGGCACTGGATGGCCAGGGGCGCATGGGTGTTGTGCGGGGTGATGATCGCCAGCAGGTGCACGTCCGACTTGGCCAGCAGGTCGGCGGCCGAGCTGTAGGTCTCGATCCCCGGAAAATCCTGGGCGGCCGCCGCCTGGCGCTGGGGATCAATTTCGGCCACCGCCGCCGGCGTCATGCCGGCTTTTTTCATCTCGTTCAGGTGGCCGCGTCCCATGTTGAACGCGCCGCCGTAGCCCACCACGCCCACCTTGATGTCCCGAGCCTGCTTGAAACGAGCCATGACATCCCCTCCCCGCCGGTTGGTTTCAGGATTACGCCTTGGCCGCCCAGAGCAGGCCGCGGGTGGTCATCGCGACCACCTCCGGGTACTTGAGCAATTCCTCGGCCGTGTGGCCCAGCGACGAGTAAAACACGCGCCCCCGCCCCCAGGTCTTGGTCCAGACCACGGGCATTTTGCATTTGGCGCCCTCGTGGGTGTAGGGGGTGTAGGCCAGGACGGTCACGGCCGGGTCGATGCCCATGTAATACTGCTCCGAGCTGTACTTGAAGCTCCGGGGCAGGCCGCGGGTGATGGGGCTCTCCACCGGGGTGAGCTTGACCGTGTATTCCCCGACGTAGGGGTGCCCGAGGAACTGGCCGCCCACCAACCACTGGTATTCGACCCGCCCGCGAAAGGCGTCGCCCATGCCGCCGTGCACGCCGCCGATCCCGACCCCGGCGTCATGCACCGCCTGGTGCAGACCGGTCCACTGCTCGTTGGACATCTCGCCCATGGTCCACATGGGGACAATCAGGTCGAGTTGCTTCACCGCTGCGACATCCTCGAGCGGCTTGAGCGAGTTCTCCACCCGCACGTCAAACCCGTTTGCCTTCAGCTGCCCGGCCAGCAGTTCGCCGGTCGCCTTCGGCGTGTGCCCGTCCCACCCGCCCCACATCACCAGCGCCGTTTTGCCCATGGAACTTGATTCCTTTCTGCGAGGTTGTTGCGACCGCCGCCGGTCTGTCCCGAACAGGGCGGAAAGATAGAACGCCCCCGGGGGAAATGCAAGAATGCATTTTGCGTCCGGGCTGGACAAACGCGGCGCGGATTGGCATACTGATCTCGATGAACGAACCGGATTCCAGCCGCGCCCCGACCCCGCCGGATGAGCGCCTGCCGGCAGTGCCCATTCCCACCGCCGAAGTCCTGAAACAGATCCTGGAGCAAATGCTGACCAATGAGCGGCGCCGGGTCCGCAACGAGTTTATCCGCTTCGGCACCCTCTTCCTGGTCTGCCTGCTGCTGGTGTTTGCCGGCGGGATCTGGATCGTCCGCGATGTGCTCCTCCAGGTCCAGGAAGCCCGCCGGATGTCCGAGCATTCCCAGGATGCGCTCTTGTCGCTGATGGCTTCCGCCGGCCGACCTGGCGCCGGCAAGACCGGCGTCCCGGCCACCCCGGCCGACGACGTCCAGCAGGCCATCACCGAGCTGGAAACCCAGAACCTGGCCCTGGCCAGGCTGATGCAAAGCCAGGACGGCGAGCTCAAGGGGTTTCTGGCGGACGTGACGCGAAGGCGCGAGGAGGAAATCAGCCGGCTGCGGGCGCGCGTCAACGCCAAGCAGGCGACCGCGGTCGCCCCGGACCCGGACGAAGTTGTGGAGCAGCCGCCGGGGGAGCCGCCGCTTCCGACCCCGACGCCGGATCCGGCGCCACCGTCCACGGTCACCGTCACCATACCGGACCAGCCCCCGCTGAGGAGCCTGACCGCGGACATCGCCGGCGACCTGTCCCTGCGGCTGCCCATACCCACCCCCTGACGTCGGGCGGCACGGCCGCCAGACGGCAGGCAGGAGACCCCCGCGTGAACATCAGCGCCAGGCAACCGCAATCGGGACGCAGGTGGTGGACATGGCCGGCCGTCCTGCTGCTGGCGGCCTGCGCACATCCCCTGCCGGCCGGCGCCGCCGGCGCGGCGCCCCTCGACGCGGCGGCCAAGCCCTCGCTCACCCAGCCGGTGATGTTCAACACCCCGGAAGCCGACGCCATCTGCGCAGCCCTGCAGGTCTTTCCGCCGGACAACCCCTGGAACCAGGCGGTGGCGGACTGGCCCCTGCACCCGGACTCCGCGGCCATCATCGCCTCGATTGGCCGGGACAAGCCGCTGCGCTACAACCCCGACATGGCCTTCATCCTCGTGCCGCCGGACCAGCCGCGGGTCGAACTGCTCAACGTGGGGTACGTCGGCGAATCGGACCCGGGGCCTTTCCCCATCCCGGACGAAGTTCCGATCGAGGGCTGGCCCCGGGCGAAGCCGCGCGACAAGGACGGGAAAGAGCTCACCCTCGATGACGTCCAGCGCGACAAGCTCAACGCCGGCGGCGACCGGCATGCGATCGTGGTGGACCCGGTCAACCGCCTGCTCTACGAGTTTTTCGCCATCAAGAAAACCGACGCCGGCTGGACGGCCGCCCAGGCCTCGCGCTTCGACCTGAAAACCAACGCCCTGCGCCCGGACGGCTGGACCAGCGCGGATGCCGCCGGCCTGCCGATTTTTCCCGCCATCGTCCGCCACGACGAACTGTGCCGCGGCCGGATCGGACACGCCCTGCGGGTCACCGTCAGCCGCACGCGCCGCGCCTACGTCGCCCCGGCCACCCATTACGCCAGCCGGCTGACCGATCCGCGCCTGCCGCGGATGGGCGAGCGCCTGCGCCTGCGCAAGGGATTTGACCTTTCCGGCTTCTCCCCCGACGTGCGGACGATCCTGGCGGGGCTAAAAACCTACGGCATGTTCGTGGCCGACAACGGAATCGACTGGGCGATCAGCGTGGCCCCGGACGAGCGTATCCCGGTCCTGCACGAGGAACTGCGCCGCGTCCGGGGGTCGGATTTCGAAGTGGTGACGCCGCCGCGCTGAGCATGTCCCCGCCGGACTTCGAGATGGAATTCGGCGCCCCGCACGGGATCGGGGCTAGCCCCTGATGGTATGGACAGCGCCGCGCATACACCGCGAAAGACGCCGCGGCGCCCCTTCCGGCGCCGGGCCCGCGGCGTCGCCGGGACGCCGGGCGTCGTCGCCGGGACGACCGGGACCCTGACCGGAATCGTGGACCACATCGTCTACCGCTCCGAGGACACCGGCTACACGGTCTGCGTTCTCAAGCCCGCGTCCGGCCAGGAAGGCCTGGTGGTCGTGGGCAACTGCGCCGGCATCTGGGAGGGGCAGACCCTGACCGCCGAAGGCGAGTGGACGCGCCACCACGTCCACGGACTCCAATTCAACGCCCGGAAACTGTCGGTCGTGGAACCGCATTCGCGCGAGGGCATCCGCAAGTTCCTGGCCAGCGGCCTGATCCTGGGCATCGGCCCGGTGCTGGCGGACCGCCTGGTGGACAAGTTCGGGGAGGACACCCTGCGCGTCATCGACCGGGAGTCCGCCCGCCTCGAAGCCGTGGAGGGCATCGGCCGCAAGCGGCGCGAGCAGATCAAGGCGGCCTGGAACGAACAGAAGGCCGTGCGCGACATCATGGTGTTCCTGCACGGCCACGGCGTCGGCACCGCCCAGGCCAACCGGATTTATCGGGCCTATGGCGACGCCGCCATCGCCCGTGTCCGCGAAAACCCTTACCGCCTGGCGGCGGAAATTTGGGGCATTGGTTTCAAAACCGCCGACAAGATCGCGCAGACGCTGAATATTCCCAAGGACTCGGTCATCCGCGCCCGGGCCGGGATCGTGCACACGCTGCAGGCCATGACGGACGAGGGCCACTGCCTCTGTCCCCGCGAGAGCCTCCTGGCCGCGGCCGGCGAGCTGCTGGAGATCCCCGCCGCCACCCTCGTCCAGGCCCTGGCCGCGGAACTGGACGCCCGCAACCTAGTCCAGGACGGGGAGACCGTGTACCTGGCCGGGCTATACCACGCCGAGGCCGGCATTGCCGCCGGCATCCACCGGCTGTTGGCGGCGCCGGCCCCGCAGGTCATCGCCGACCCCGCCCGCGCCGCCGCCTGGGCCGCCGGCCGCATGCGGCTGGTTTTTGCCCCCGGCCAGGCCGAGGCCCTCGCCATGGCCCTCACCCAAAAGGTGTCGATCCTCACGGGGGGTCCGGGGGTCGGCAAAACCACCCTCATCCGCGCCGTGGTGGACATTTTTTCGGCCAAGGGCCTGCGGGTCTGCCTGGCGGCGCCGACCGGGCGCGCCGCCAAGCGCATGGAAGAGGCCACCGGCCGGCCCGCCCAGACCCTCCACCGCCTGCTGAAGTACACCCCCGGCACGGGGCAGTTCGAGCACGACGCCGCCCACCCGCTGGAGGGCGACGTGTTCATCCTGGACGAAACCTCGATGATCGACGTGGTCCTCATGAACGCCTTCCTCCGGGCCCTGCCCTCGCGCGCGATCCTGCTCCTGGTGGGCGACGCCGACCAGCTCCCCAGCGTCGGGCCGGGCAACGTCCTGCGGGATTGCCTCGCGTCCGGGGTGATCCCCTTCCGCACGCTCGACACCATTTACCGGCAGCAGGACCGGAGCTGGATCGTGCATAACGCCCACCGGATCAACCGCGGCCAGTCCCTGGAACTGCCCCCGCCCGGCGAACGCTCGGACTTCTATTTCATCGAGGCGAACGAGCCGGAGCGGGTCATCGCCGCGGCCCTGGAACTCATCACCCGGCGCATCCCGGATACGTTCGGCTTCAATCCGCAAACCGACGTCCAGCTCCTGACCCCCATGCGCCGTTTCGCGCTGGGGGCCGACAACCTGAACGCGGTCCTGCAGCAGGCCCTCAACCCGGCCGGTCCCGCCCTGACCCGGTTTGGGCGCGCCTTCCGGGCCGGCGACCGGGTCATGCAGCTGCGCAACAACTACGACAAGGACGTCTACAACGGCGACATTGGGCGGGTCGCCGCGGTGGACGAGGAGGCCCAGGCGCTGGCGGTGGATTTCGACGGCCGGCGGGTGCCTTACGACCTGCCCGAGCTGGACGAACTCAGCCTCGCCTACGCCTGTTCCATTCACAAGGCCCAGGGCAGCGAGCACCCGGCGGTGGTGATTCTCATGGCCACCCAGCATTTCAAGCTCCTGCAGCGCAACCTGCTCTACACCGCCCTGACCCGGGGACGCCGCCTGGTCTGCCTGGTCGGCTCGGCCAAAGCCGTCGGCCTGGCGATCCGCAACAACCAGGTGCCCCAGCGCCGGACCCGCCTCCGGGAGCGGCTCGGCGCCCAAAAAAAACCTTGCATCGAAAACCCGTTTGAGGCATAGTGCCCCCGTTTTCCAAACCGTTGTTTTTGGGCCATCGTTACCACAGGAGGTGAAAAGAGGAATCGCTCCACGTTGTTCGGTCGCTTGGTTTCACCACGCATCGCTAGGGTATCGTTTTTCAGGAGAGTCCCATCCATGAAGCGTCTACTGGTTGGCCTGCTGGTTCTGGGAGTTGCGTCGGCGATGACGGCGATGGCCGAGGCGGAAAAGGCCGCTGACGTCAAGGCGCCCGTGATCGAGAAGAAAGCCGATGTCGCGAAGGAAGTCACCCTGAAGGGCAAGCTGGAGAGCAAGAAGGAAGGCGACAAGGTCCATTACATGCTCGTCACCGCCGACGGCAAAGTCGCCCTGCCGGAAGCCAAAGACCTGGACAAGATGGTCGGCAAGGAAATCGAAGTGGTCGGCCACGGCGACAAGGCCAACCTCAAGGCCATCAAGAGCGTGAAGGAATGCGCGGCCCCCAAGACCGAGGTGAAGGCCCCGGTTAAGGCCGAAGAAGCGAAGTAAGCGCTATCTGAATCAGTATCCGCAAAAAGGGGAAAGCGGACAGCCGCTTTCCCCTTTTTTTTCGAAACGAGTCCCCGTGATCGTTGCCACCTTCAACGTCAATTCCATCCGCTCGCGCCTGGGAGTCGTTTTGGACTGGCTGCGGCGGCATGAGCCGGACGTGCTCTGCCTGCAGGAGACCAAGGCGCAGGATGCGGATTTCCCCGCCCGCCCCCTCCTCGATGCGGGCTACCGTGTCATCTTCCGCGGCGAGAAGTCCTACAACGGGGTGGCCATCGTCTCCAAACGCCCGCCGGCCGACATCCGCTTCGGATTCGACGACGGCGAGGCGCCCGACGAGACCCGGCTGGTCTCCGCCAGGATCGGCCCGGTTTTCATCGTCAACACCTACGTGCCCCAGGGCCGCGAAATCGATCACCCCATGTACCAGTACAAGCTGCGCTGGTTTGAGCGCCTCAAGACCTGGTTCAGCCGCCACTTCACCCCGCAGACACCCCTGGCCTGGGTGGGCGACCTGAACGTCGCCCCCCTGGCCATGGACATCCACAACGCCGAAAAGCAGGAAAACAACGTCTGTTACCACGCCGCGGTGCGCCAGGCCCTGGCCGATACCATCGCCTGGGGGTTCGTGGATGTCTTCCGCAAGCACCGCCCCGAGCCGGGCCAGTTCAGCTATTTCGACTATCGCACCCCCAACGCGGTGAAACGGAAGATGGGCTGGCGGGTGGACCATATCCT
>CAZVVD010000014.1:38011-46390 GCA_964630555.1 uncultured Verrucomicrobiota bacterium
CCCCTGGCCGCCAAGTCCGTCAACGCGTCCATTGACCTGGCGCCGCGCCTGGGCCAGGCGCCGTCGGATCATACGGTCATGCTGGCGGAATTCCGGCTTTAACCCGAGCGGCGCCGCCGCCCGGGTTCGGCGCTCAGCATCCAACCCGCCCCTTACGGCCCCACCCCCGGAGGGGCCGTGCGCGTGCCGCGCACAATACCGCTGGACCACCCGCCGTCATCGCGCCGGTCGTTGACAGTGTAAGCGGCAATGTAGCGGTCTGAAACACGCGCAGTGATCGCCTCCCGCACCCAGGTGCCGCCCCGGCAATAGGCGGCGCCCGTGGCGTTGATGACTTCCCCCTCCCCCGTTCCCGGCCAGTTGGTCACATTCGCATGGCCGTTGGCGCTGAGTCGCCCGTCGCCGTGCCGGCCCGTGAACAGGCGCCCGGCGGCGTTACCCAGCGTCACCGGGCGTTCGCACAGATTGCCGCTCAGATCCATGATCCCCCAGTAGGACGCACCCGCCGCCTGGCGGACGCTGTTGCTCGTGGCGTAAATGCCGACGCGGTAGGGCCAGCGGGGGGTGCATAAGTTGTAATTGCAGTTGCCGTTGCTCACGGCTTCCTGGCCGGTCCCGGCGTCGCGCAGACCCGTCGTCGCCAGGATATCGGCGCTGCCCCAGGCATACTCGTTGGTCACCGGCGCCAGCGGGCCGCGGCAGGTTTTTTCGAACTCCAGTTCGCTCAACGGACGCAGCCCCGCCCAGTCCGCCAAGGCGCAGCCGTCCATCCAGGACAGGAAGTTGCAGGCGCAATCCATGCCGTCGTCGGCCTCGTTGAAAACCCCGTTGGCATTCCCGTCGCAGCCGAACACGATGGGCTCCGGCGGCAGGGGCACGCTGGACGGACAGCGAATACCAGACCGATTCATAATCACAGTGCCCCCCCGCCCCATGGCGAAGTAATTGGCCAGCTGATATTCCGTGCGCGCCTGCTGTTGGACGCGGGTCAGGGTGTTCAGGAAATCGCGGTATTGCCCCTGGCTGACCTCGTATTTCATGCTGTAAAAAGAGGCGACTCCCTTGGGAAACTCCGCGGGCAAGGTCTTGCTGACGGAATCGCTGAAGTCGTCGGCCGATCCGCTGCGCATTCCGTAGCCGTTGTTGTTCCCCAGGCTGCCGGTCCCCCCGCCGCCCAGGGTGATGGCATAGGCCTCGTTGGTCACCCGGAAAGGCGCGCCGCTGGTGCCGGCTTCGAACTGGCCGGTGATATTCAAGTCCGTTCCGTCGCCGACCCAGAAATCTCCTTCGGCCACATAAACCATTTCCACGGCAAAGGCCTGGAGACGCGCCCGGTCGGTTTTGACCAGGCTGTTGGAGGCGAAATTCCAGGCCAGCTTGACGTTCGTGACCGAGAGCGTTCCCGTGCCCTCCCCGTCCCGCCGGATAAAACAGCCCACCCGGTCATCGGGCACAAGGACCTGGATAACCGTTCCCGCGCCGATTTCATGCCCGTTCGTCTCCAGGATGACGTGTTCCCAGCCGGAGCGCCCTTCGGGCTTGATCTTGAAGAACACCCAGGCGGCATCGTGGTTGATGTTGGTGTAGCGCCAGGAGTTCTCCCAGCGGATGTCGAGCCGGACGTAGGCCGTGCGGTCGTCCCGCGGTTTGACCGTCACGTTGGTCAGCGCCAGGTGATTCGCCCAAGCCGCAACCGAGGCCAGGGCCGCAGCGCCTGTCAAGAGCGCCTTGAGTGTCCCGGTATGCATTTTGCCCCTGCCGGGGATGCTCCCATCCCCTTCCCCAATGCCGCGCGCGCCGGACTCCGGATCACCCGTTCCCGTAAAAGCGCCGGTAGGCCCGGTCCCAGGCCGCCGTGTCCCGGGGGCGGTATGGCCGGATGGGAAAAGCCTGGCGGATGAGCGGGATGGCCTCCGCCAGCGAGCGGATCCGCCCCAGGCCTAGGGCCTGGACCATCAGGTTGCCGACCGCGGTGGCCTCAACCGGCCCGGCCAGCACGGGCAGGCCCAGGGCATCAGCCGTGAACCGGTTGAGCAATTCGTTGCGCGACCCGCCGCCGACCACGTGGACCGCCCGGCTGGGCCGGCCGCAGACGCGGGCAATATCCGCGTTGATCCGGCGATACTTCAACGCCAGGCTTTCATAGACCATGCGCAGCAGCCCGCCGCGGCCAACCGGCGCGCGCTGGCCGGTCCGGCGGCAGCAGGCCAAGAGGGCCTTTTCCATGTCCGGCGGGTTGTAGAGCGTCGGATCGTCCGGATCGATCACGGCGGCAAAGGCGGGGGCCCGGCCGGCCAGGCGGTAGATCTCGGGCCACTCCATTTCGCGGCCGTCGGCGTCGCGCCAGGCGCGGCGCAGTTCGTGGACCAGCCAGCCGCCCATGCAGTTTTTCAGGAGCCGGACATTGCCGATGCCCCCCTCATTGCTCAGGTTGAGGGCCATGGCCTCCGGGGTGGTCACCGGTTCCGGCACGAGCCGTCCCACCAGCGACCAGGTGCCCGAGCTGATGATCAGGGCGTCAGCGGGGTCCGCCACCGGGGCGGCGGCGAAAGCGCTGGCGGTATCATGCCCGCCGACCGCCACCAGCCGGGCCGGGTTCAGCCCCACGGAATCCGCCAGGGCACGGTGCATCCTCCCGAGCACGGCGCCCGGGGGCACGATCTCCGGCAGGAGCGCCGGCGGTATCTTCAGCAGGCGCAGGATTTCGCGGCTCCAGGTCCGGGTCCGGGCGTCCATGAGTTGGGTCACGCTGGCGAAGGTGGAGTCCACCTTCAGCATTCCGCCCAGGTAGTAATAGAACAGCGAGGGAATCGGCGCGTAGCGGCTCCCGGGCAGCAGGAGATGCCGCCGGTTCCGCAGGAACCACAGAAGCTGGTTGCTGATATTGAAGGGCTGGAAATGGATCCCGGTGAGGGCGTATATCCGCCGGGCGGGGATCAGGGCCTTGAGCTCGCCGATCATCCGGTCCAGGCGGTGATCGCGGTAGGCGTAGACCTTGCCCAGCAGGTCGCCGTCGGGAGTGACCAGGTGTCCGTCGGCGCCCCAGGTGTCAATGCCGATTCCATCCAGGGGCGCGCCGAGTTCGCGCCGCCAGGCATGCAGGCCGGCCACGATGTTGGCGTAGATGAGGGTGTCATCCCAGACCAGGCGTTCCCGGACCGCGCCGCCGCGCTCCGGGAGGTGGAAGGCCACGCCCTCGTAGGCGAAGCGGTGGAGCTCCCGCATCGAAAACCCGGCGGCGGAAAAAATCCCGGCGAAACACTTGCCGCCGGAGGCCCCCAGGTCCACGGCCAGCAGGCGGAGCAATTGTCGATGGCCGATTTTCGATTTGCGATTGTTCATTTCAGATCCCGGTAAGCCCCCGCCCTGTTGACCATGCAGACGGAACCGCTCCCTGCCCCTCCCGGGAGGGGAACCGAACGATCGACCTCTTCCTCCGACAAACGTATCTCCCACCGGGGGGGGGGCACACCGGGCGCCACTCATAGCGTGGCGCCTACAAAATGCAACTTCCTATCCGATTGGATTTCTCCGCCGCGGCGTCATAAATTTGTCCGGGTTCCTCCCGGAAAATTTATCGCATCTCCTGGCCGCCGGTGACATTGATCGCCTGGCCGGTCATGTAGGCCGCCTGGTCCGAGGCCAGGAAGACCACCGCGTTGCAGACGTCCTCGTAGCGGCAGCCGCGCCGCATGGGCACCTGGTCAATATATTTCTGGCGCACCTGCGCCTCGGTCAAGCCCTGGTTCTTCGCGTACTGCTTGAACAGGCTGTTGACCCACAGGGGCGAATCCAGCAGGTTGCCGGGGCAGACCGCGTTGACCCGAACGCCCTGGGCGGCCATTTCCAGGGCCGCGCTCTGGACCAGGCCGATCCCGCCGAACTTGGAGGCCGCGTAGGCCGAGTTGCGGAAAGAGCCCTTCTTGCCGGACTTTGAATTGACCTGGATAAAGGAACCGCTCCCCTGGCGTTCCATGACGCGCAGGGCGTGCTTCAGGCAGAGCATCTGGCCCACTAGGTTGACCTCGATCACCTGGCGCCAGCGGGCGGCGTCGAACTCCACCAGGGGCCCCGAGATCAGGATGCCGGCGTTGGCCACGAAAACGTCCAGCCGGCCCCATTGCTTGAGGGCCAACGCCACCAGGGCCTCGACCTGGGACTCTTGGGTGACGTCGCAAGCCGCGGACAGGGCGACGCCGGGCGCGGCCGCATTCAGGCGGTCCGCGACCCCGGCGGTCAGCGCCTCCCGGAGATCGGCCAGGAGGACCCCCCGGCATCCTTCGGCCGCAAGACGCTCGGCGATGGCCGCGCCCAGCCCCTGGCCGGCGCCGGTCACCGCGGCCACTTTATCCTTCAGCGCAGGACAGGCATTCGCCATGGCGGTTTTCTACTTCTTGATCAGGCCAGCCAGCTCCGTCCGACATTTACGGATATACTCGCTCTCCTTCGCCTTGTTCTGGAACTCTTTTTCCGCGGCCGCATAATAGCCGTCGGCCTCCTGGTATGCCGCGCGCGCCTTGCCGGCTTCATTCAGCTTGGCATGCATGTCGCCGATGCGCTTGGCGGACAGGCCCAGGCACATTTCCTTGCTGAAGACGATGTCCAGGAAAATCGAGTTTTCCGGCTCGGTCCAGGTCTTGACGTTTTCCATGAAGGCCCGCAGGTAGCCAATGGCATCCTGGCAGCGCCCCTGTTGCATGGCCTGGTGGGCCTTGATCTTGTTGACGATGTTTTCCTGCTCCGCCGGCTCCAGCGAGGCGAGCGGCTCCTTGAACAGGCGCAGGGTGGAGTCGTAATCCTCCAGGAGGAAATAGTATTCCGCGATCTTGCACTTGCAGAGGTCCAGGTCCCGCTTGTTCTTGTCCTTGAGCTTGGCCGCCAGCTTGCCCCCCGTCTTGGTCATGGCCCGCAGGCTCTCGGGCCGGCCGGCTTTCATGATCGGATCGCTGAACAGGCAGAACAGGCCGGCCATGATGGCGGGATCCCCGTCCAGCTGGACCAGTTGATCCAGCCGGGCCGGCAGATCCTCCGGCTGCCCGTTCTTGGCGGTTTCCAGCCAGGCCATGGCGGCCGCCGCCCAGGTCCGGGATTTGCCCGGCTGGGTCTGCAAGACGGCCAGGCAGAGGTGGTCCCACAGCTCGGACTGCCCGGCTTTGAGAACCAGCGGCTTGGCGTGCCGGAAACAGTCCCAGAGCTCGGCGTCCGGCAACCCGGGGGCTTCCTGCAGGAAGCGCGCCTCCGCTTCCGGCCAGCGCCCGGCGTCGAACAGGCGGTTGACGCGCAGGGTCGCCGCCAACAGACCCAGCTCGCGGTGCCGGCCCGCCACGCGATCCAGGGCTTCCAGGAGCTTGTCGACCGACGCCGCGTCGCCGGCGGCCTCATAGCCGGCGACGAGCTTGGCCAGGAGGGCCCGGCTGGTCGCGCCGTCGAAGCTGGCCGCGCAGAGCGGAACCAATTCCAGCACGCGCTCAAACGGGCCCGCCTGGCGGGTGGCGTCGGCCAGCCATCCGAAAACTTCCACGCGCAGATCCGGCGGCAGGGACTGCCCCAGCAGCCCGCCGGCCCAGGCCGCCAGCGCCCGCGGATCCTCCCGGCGCGCATACTCCTGGTGGGCCTGGTTGACGTAATCGCGCAGCAGGCGGTCGGACTGGGCCAGGTTTTCCCGGCAGAGGTTGTCGGCGTCCTGCTCCCGTCCGGCCGCCACCAGGGCGGCCGCCACCCGGGCGGCCAGGTTGGCATGGTCATTCAGGCTCTGGCCGTGTGCGCTCATCCACCGCTCGAGGGCGGCATTGGTCTCGCCGGCCTGGATCAGGCGGTCGCCCTCCTGCAGCAGGTCCGCCGTCGTCATCACCACCTGTTCCCCGGGCAAGGGGCCCACGGCTTCCGGCGCGGCGGAAGGGACGCCCCCCTCCGGTTGCCCGAACACATTGCCAATCGCCAGGCAGACTCCCGCGACGCAAAACCTCCAGCCATTCATACCCCGCCCTCCCATGTCTCCCGCGGCCTGCTGTTGCGGCGCCCAATGCGCCCGTGGCTAGCTGGTTAATCTTTTACCGCAGCCGGCGCAGGGAAGCAACGCCATTTTTAGCGTCTCCTCCTCCCGAAACCGCCGCGTCAATCACACGCCGTTGTTTCAGCCAACGCAGCGGGCGTCACCGTTATTCGCGGGTGAGCGCTGGGAATGAGCGGCAAGCGTGGATTGCGGCCATGGCGCCGCGTCAGGTGATATCGCGGTGATAGCTCTGGAGGGATTTCACCCCGCTGCGGCCCTTGCGGCTGGCGGCGATGCCCTTGGCGGAGGCCACCGCGGCCGCCGCCGTGGTGATGTAGGGCACCTTGTACTTGATGGCCGCCTTGCGGATGTAGGAATCGTCGTGCTGGCTTTGCTTGCCGGCGGGGGTGTTGATCACCAGCTGGATTTCCCGGTTCATAATCCCGTCCAGAATGTTCGGGCGGCCCTCGGAAAGCTTATGAATCTGCTCAGCCTTGACCCCGTGTTCCCCCAGGAAACGCGCGGTGCCCTCGGTCGCCCGCAGGATGAACCCCATCCGGCTGAACTCCCTGGCCACCGGCAGGATGGCGGTCCGGTCCTTTTCGGCCACGCTGATCAGCACGGTGCCCTCGGTCGGCAGGACCGGCTGGGCGGCCTCCTCGGCCTTGAAAAAGGCCAGGCCGAACGATTCGGCCAGCCCGAGGACCTCGCCGGTGGAACGCATCTCCGGCCCCAGCACCGGGTCCACCTCCGGGAACATCGTAAAGGGAAACACCGCCTCCTTGACCCCGAAGTGCGGGATGGCCCGGGGCTCCAGGCGCAGATCGGAAAGTTTCCGACCCAGCATGAGCAGGGTGGCCAGGCGCGCCATGGACACGTTGCACACCTTGGACACCAGCGGCACGGTGCGCGAGGCCCGCGGGTTGGCCTCCAGCACGTAGACCGTGCCATCGGCGATGGCGTACTGCATGTTCATCAGCCCCACCACTTTCAGCTCCCGGGCGATGCGCCGGGTGTAGTCGTTGATGGTCTGGAGATGTTCGGCCGGGATGCTGACCGGGGGAATGACGCAGGCGGAATCCCCGGAATGAATGCCCGCCAGCTCGATGTGCTCCATCACCGCCGGCACGAAGGCGTCGGCGCCGTCGGCCAAGGCGTCGGCCTCGGTCTCGAGGGCGTTGTCCAGGAAGCGGTCGATCAGGATCGGACGCTCCGGGGTGATGTCGGAGGCCGCCGCCACGTAATGGCGCAGCATGGCCTCGTCGAGGACCACCTCCATGCCGCGGCCGCCCAGGACGTAGGAGGGCCGAACCATGAGCGGGTAGCCGATGCGCCGGGCCACGGCCAGGGCCTCAGTGATGTTGATGGCCATGCCGGATTCCGGCATGGGAATCTTCATTTGCTCCATCATCTTGCGGAACAGGTCGCGGTCCTCGGCCAGGGCGATGGTCTCGACGCTGGTGCCGAGGATTTTCACCCCGGCAGCCGCCAGCTCGGCGGCGATGTTGAGGGGCGTCTGGCCGCCAAACTGCACGATCACGCCCTCCGGTTGTTCCTTCGCGTAGATGCTCAGCACGTCCTCGACCGTGAGGGGATCGAAGTAGAGCTTGTCGGAGGTGTCGTAGTCGGTGGAGACGGTCTCCGGGTTGCAGTTGACCATGATGGTCTCGACCCCCGCCTCGCGCAAGGCGAAGGCGGCGTGGACGCAGCAGTAGTCGAACTCGATCCCCTGCCCGATCCGGTTCGGCCCGCCGCCCAGAATCATGACCTTCCGGCGGCCGCTGACGGTGGTCCGATCCGGCGCGTTGTAGGTGGAAAAGTAGTAGGCGGCGTTCTCCACGCCGCTGACCGGCACAGGCTCCCAGGCCTCGACGACGCCCAGGGCGATCCGGCGGCGGCGAATCTCGGCCTCGTCGATCTTGAGGAGCTTCGCCAGGTAGCGATCGGCAAAGCCGTCCTTCTTGGCCTTCGCCAAGAGGGCGTCCGGCAGGGCCTTGCCCCGGTGGCGCAAAAGCTCCTCCTCCTCGTCCACCAGTTCCTTCATCTGCTGAAGAAACCAGGCCTTGATGAACGTACGCGCCTGGAGCTCCTGCACCGGGGCGCCCTTGCGCAGAGCCTCATAGATGATGAACTGCCGTTCGCTGGTGGGCTCGCGCAGCAGCTCCATCAGCTCCTCCAGGGAGCGCTTATGAAAATCCTTGGCAAATCCCAGCCCATAACGGCCGTTCTCCAGGGAGCGGATGGCCTTCTGCAGGGCTTCCTTGTAGGTCTTGCCGATGCTCATGACCTCGCCCACGGCCCGCATCTGGGTGCCGAGTTTGTCCTGAGCGCCCTTGAATTTCTCGAAGGCCCAGCGGGCGAACTTGACGACCACGTAGTCGCCGGAG
>CAZVVD010000015.1:0-30156 GCA_964630555.1 uncultured Verrucomicrobiota bacterium
CGCCACTGCCGGCGCCTGCCCCCCGACCCCGCCCAGCGCATCGTGGTCTTCAACCCCGCCCCGGTGGCCTTCCGCGGCTTCGCCCGCCATGAGCCCTGGCGCTGGTGGGGCGCCTTCAAGGGGCGCCTGCTTGACGAAGCCGGCAACAGCCTGCCGTATCAGCATCTCATGCAGGAGGCCTTCACCGGCGCGCCGCCCTGCCTGCTGCTCTGGCCGGCCGAAATCGGACCGGGCGAACTGCGCGTTTTCAGGCTGGTGGAAGACCCCGCCCCTGCGCCCAGCGCGCCCACCGCGCTCGCCACCGATATCGCCGTCAGCGGCACGCAGGCCGCCAACGCACGCTGGCAGGCGCGGGCCGGAACGGGAGCGGACCTGTTGTTCGTTCAGCCGGCCGGCAGCGGGATCCTGCGCGCGCAACCAGGACTCCGCGTCCAGCTCCTGCCGGATCACAGCGACACCTGGGGGCACGGACAAGGCGGCTATGGCGGGGAACTGGCCGGCGAGTTCGTCCTGGAGCGGGCCGTGGTCGAGGAAACCGGCCCCCTGCGCGCCTCCCTGCGGGTGGATGCCGCGTTCGGGAGGAGCCGCTTGTCGCTCTGGGCGCGCGTCTACCGGGAGTGCCCGGTCCTGGACCTCGACCTGCGCCTGTTCTGGGCGCAGGAATTCCAGGTGGCCAAGCTGACCCTCCCCCTGGCCGCGCCGGTCCCGCAGCGCGAGGACGGCGTCCCCGGCGGCAGCGTCCGGCGGCCCCAGAACGGACGCGAATTCCCGATGCACGACTGGACGCTCCTGCAACCGGACTCCGGGCCGGCGCTGGGCGTCGCCGCGCCCGACTGCTTCAGCCTGGACGGGACCGGGACCAGCCTGCGCCTCACCTTGCTGCGCTCCCCGCCCTACGCCTGGCACGACCCCTGCAAGCTGAAGGAGGAGTGGCGCTACCGGCACACCGATCAGGGCGAGCACGAGTTCCGCTTCCGCCTGGTCTGCGGCGCCGCGCCGGCGGACCTGCAGTCCCTGGCCTTGCGGGAGCACCAGCCCCTCCTGACCCATGACTGGACCCGGGGCATGATCGGCTGAGCCGCCCCCCCCGTTCCCGGCCAGCGCGGGTGGCTGACTGGTTTTGGGCTTGACCCCGGACGTCGCTGCGCGCTAGGTTAACAAGGTTTCTCGGGCGGCGAGCAAGCCGCCCTGATCTTGAAGGGAAGGAGAATAACATGTGCCTGCAGCGCTTGCGGAAATCCGGACGCTTCCTGAAAACGGCGGCGGCCGGCGCCATCCTGCTTTTCGCGGTCACCGGATTCGGCGCGGCGATCCAGGAGGACACCCTGGAGCTCGGCTTCAACGGGGCGATCGATTTCGAAAACTTCAACGGCAAGGTCCAGACCGACCTCGCCTTGTCGCTGGGCTATTTCGTCGCCGACGACATCCAGGTGGGCGGCATGGCCGATTTCGCCTGCCAGGGCAGCGACCTCGGCTGGGGCCTGGGGCCCTACGGCGAAATCAACTTCGACCTGAACCTGGCCATCGTGCCCTTCGTCGCCCTGCGGCTGACGGCCAATTTCGGAGACCTCTACATCTCCGACCACCTGCTGGCCGAAGGCGCAGGCGGCCTGAAGTTTTTTCTCTCGGAGAGCGTAGCCCTGGCCGCGGAACTGTATTACGACCTTGCCAGCAAGAACGTCTTCAACAACAACGGGCGCGAGCAGAGCAGCGACTGCGGGATGCATTTCGGCATCCGCTCCTACTTCTAAGTTTTCCCCGCCTGGCCGGGAAAACTTTTCAGGCCTGCCCCTGTCGCCCAGGCCGGATCTTCGTTTGAATGCTAACGACCACCATGGCCAGCCGGATCAGGATGTTTCCGGGTCCAGGGGTTCTCTGCGTCGGGCTGCTGCTCTGCTGTTTCCTCTCCGCCCGGAACGCGCCGGCCGGCGTCAGCGGCGTTTTTGAGATAGGCCCGGAGTTGAGCTCCTTCCACTACCGGGAGCCGGGCCCGATGCGGGAAGACGGCCTGCTCTACGGCGGCTTCGCAAACTTCACGGCCGCCTTCAACAGCAACCTGGTCTGGAACCTGGACCTGACCCTGGCGGCGGGGACCCTGCGCTACGACGGCCAGACCATGGACGGCGAACCCGTGGCGGTGGACACCCCCGACTGGCTGGCGGATCTCCGCACCGCGCTCGGCTGGCGCTGGGCCCCGCTGACGCCGTTTGCCGGGCTGGGACTGCGCTACTGGCGCGACGACCTGGGGGCCCACAGTCCCGCCGGCTACACCCGGGAGACCTTCTACCTCTACACCCCCCTGGGCCTGGAAATCAGCCGCACCTTCGGCGGCGCCTGGACGCTGGGAGCGCGGGCGGAGTTCGATGTCTTCTGGGCCGGCCTCAACCGCAACACGGATTTCCCCCTCGCGGAACACACCCCCCTGGATTTCCGCCAGAGCTCCGGCTACGGCGCCCGGGCGTCCGTGTTCCTCCAACACCCCGTGACGCGGGCCCTCGGCCTGACGCTGGAGCCCTTCCTCCAGTACTGGGACGTCGGGGAATCGGAGCGCAAAACCGTCCTGGCGCCGGACGGGATTTATGTCCTGGCCGAACCGGCCAACCGAACGACCCAGTTCGGCCTGCGCGGAGGGCTCTGCTGGTAAGGCCGCATGTTGCCGGTGGGCAAAAAACAGGGATGGTTTGCCCCGGCGGCATCCTTTGTGACGGGTTCCACCCGTAAAAAATCAATGCAGGTATTTGATGGCCAAAAACCCGCCGACCAGCAGGATTCCGAACACCACGGTGAGAATCTCGAAATAGCGGTCGATAAAGCGCTTGATGGGCGGGCCGAAGAAGTAAAAAAGGCCGGCGACCAGGAAAAAGCGCAACGAGCGGCCAATGAGCGACCCCAGCACCAGGGCCTGCCAGAAGGGAATCTGACAGATCCCGCCGGCAATGGTAAAGACCTTGTAGGGGATCGGGGTGAAGGCCGCCAACACGATGTAAAACAGGGCGTTATTCTGGTAATAGCCCTGGACGGTGGCAAAGGCCGCCTCGGCATGGTAAAAAGCGATGATCGGCTGGCCTACGGCGTCCCAGAAAAAATAGCCGATCCCGTAGCCGACCATGCCGCCGAGCACGGACCCCGCCGAGCACACCGCCGCGAACCAGAAACCGCGCCGGGGCCTCGATAGCGCCAGGGCGATCAGGAGCACATCCGGCGGAATCGGAAAAAAGGAGGATTCCGCGAATGCCAGCACAAACAGGGCCGGCGTTCCGTAGGGGGTATCGGCCCAATGCAAGACCCATTGATACAGCCGTTTGAACCACGCGAAGGGCGCGCGATACCAGGGCACGGGCGCGGAAACGGAAGCAGATGGATCCATGCCTGATACCTCATCGGGTTGCCGGTTGAAAGCCAGTCCACTACCACAAGTCGCGGCGGAAGTCCACGTCATTTTCCCGGTTGAATCCCCCGGCGCTTTATGGTCTAATCAAAAAAAGCAATGGCCGCGGATTCGCACGCCGCGCCCGGCCGAAGCAACCGGGCGCGCCCTTCAGGGCGCAACAGACGGCGGATGGCGGCGCCGGAAAGAAAGGCTGGTCCATGAAACGCACCTATCACCCTTCCGTTAAGAAACGCAATCGAAAGCACGGTTTCCGGGCGCGGATGGCCACGGCGGACGGACGCAAGGTGCTGGCCCGGCGGCGGCGCAAAGGCCGCGCCCGCCTGACGGTGTGACGCAGACAAGCCTTCCGGAATGATGCGATTGTGCCTGCCGGCAACCTTGTCTTCCGCCACAGGGCCTATAGGTGAAGCGGCGCCCCCGCCGCTGATTGGTTCCGCAACCGAGTCCTCTCCGGCAGAAAGCGACGGGGGCGTCGCTTCCACGGATGGCCGGATTGCCGGAAAACACGTTTCATGGCGAATACCGACCTGCGTGTGAACCGGCGCTTAGGGCGCCGCCAGCGGCTGACCCGGTCGGCCCTCTTTCGGGAGACGTATGACCGGGGCCGCCGCTTTCCCGGACGCCTGATGGTCCTCTGGCTTCGAGAGGCGGAGGATGCCGCCCTGCGGCTGGGGGTCGTATCCAGCCGCAAAGTCGGGGAAGCGGTGGTGCGCAACCGGGCCAGGCGCCGACTGCGGGAGGCATGGCGCCTGAACCGCCACCGCTTCCGCGGGCGCTGCGACGTCGTCCTCGTCGCCCGCCGGGCGATCGTCCGCGCCGGGTGGAACGAGATTGAGGCGGAGCTGCTCCGCCTGGCCCGGGAAGCCGGCCTTGTCGCGCCGTCCGGATAAACAAATCGCCGCGGATGGCCCAGCGCGGCGACGCCGCCAGCAAAACAAATAATTTTACCGCGAATGAACACGCATCTCACACGAAGGAAATTGGATCAGGTCGGACTGCGTCACGCGGAAAACGAGACCATCTTCGTGTTTATTGGTATCCAGGCGTGGTTGATTTCTCGGGCTTGTGGACCATGCCAGCGTTAGAGGTCATGGACATGAAAACCCTGGTGCTTATTTTGATCCGCACCTACCAGATCCTCATCTCCCCCCTGCTGGGTCCCTGCTGCCGCTTCCACCCCACCTGTTCCGCCTATAGTCTGGAATCGGTCCGGAAACACGGCTGCTGGAAGGGGCTGGGCTTGACCCTCGCCCGGCTGCTCAAGTGCCACCCCTGGCATCCCGGGGGGTTCGACCCGGTGCCGTAGAACCGGCGGCTCACGGCTCCGCTTCTTGGGATCCGCTTCTTGGGATTGCGTTCGGCCCTTGAATTCTGCTAGAGTTCACGCCTTATGAAAAAACAAGACCTCCTTATAGTCGGCCTGCTGTTCGCGGCCCTGCTGGCCTGGCCCCTGGTCGCCCGCAAGCTGTTTCCTCCCCAGCCCCAGTCCCCGCCGCGCTCTGCGGTCCCGGCGGCGGCCGGAACCGGGTCAGTGGCGCCGCCGGCGCCGGAGACCGAGCCGGCCCCGGTCCTCGCCGCGCCCCCGGAGCACCTGGCCGAGGCGGCGGCGCCGACCGCCGCCCCCGCCGGCCCGCGCCCGCCGGAAGTCCGCCGGGTCCTGACCAACGCCCAGGCGACCGTCACGGTCTCCTCGTGGGGCGGCGGCATTGTGGCCGTTGAGCTGAAGGACTACCGGCGCGCCCTCGCGCGCGACAGCGGGCCGATGTTGCTCGATTTCAGCGGCGCCCCCGCCCTGGTCTATGCCGGCTTTCCCGGCCTGTCCGCGGACGACGACTTCACGCTTGAACCCGATCCCTCCGGCGCCGCCATCCGGATCTCCCGGGCCACGGAGGGCGGCCTCCTGTTCCAACGCACCCTGGCCCTGGAAAACAATTTCCGGATCAGGATAGAGGATGTCATCACCAACGCCGGGAGCCAGGCCGTTGCCCTTCGCGGCCACGAGCTCCGGATCGGCCCGATGCGCATGACCGGCGAAACCCGGACCATGGGGCTCGACACCCTGGGCGTGGACGCCCAGCCTTCCGTCGGCGGCGAAAGTGTCGTCTACTGGGGCGGCAAGCTGGCCAAGCTCTTCAAGGCCGAGATGAAAGAACAGGGCCTGGCGTCGGCGCCGGAGCGGATCGGCCACAAGGTCAACGCGCCGGTGGACTGGGTGGCCGCCAAGAGCAAGTTTTTCGTGCAAATCCTGGCGCCCGAGGACGGCGCCGCCGGCTACTGGGTCCGCGCCGAGCGCGCCCGGGTTCCCGGCGAGCGCGAGGATCCGCGCCGCGCCCCGAAGAGCGCCGAGATCGCCGGCGTGTCGGCGGCGGTCCTGTTCGCGGACACCGCCCTGGCGCCCGGCGAGCGCTCGATCCGCACCCTGAACTACTATGCCGGTCCGAAGAAATTTTCCATTCTGAAAACCCTCGGCCTGCACCAGGACGAGGTCATGGATTTCGGCTGGTGGAAGTGGTTCTGCAAGTTCCTGCTGATGGTCCTGAACGCCACCCACGAGATCGTTCCCAACTACGGCATCGCCATCATCCTGCTGACCATCCTCATCCGGGTCCTCTTCTGGCCGCTGACCCACAAGAGCACGGAAAGCATGAAGAAGATGCAGGAACTTCAGCCGCTGATGGCGGAGCTCAAGGCCAAGTACAAGGACAACCCCAAGAAGATGCAGGAAGAGACCATGGGCTTGTACCGCAAGCACAAGGTCAACCCGGTCAGCGGCTGCCTGCCGATGCTGGTGCAGATCCCGGTTTTCGTGGCCCTCTTCGTGGTCCTGCGCAGCGCCATCGAGCTGCGCTTCGCGGACTTCCTCTGGATTCGCGACCTGAGCGAGCCGGAGAACCTGCTGGCGGGCATGTTCCCTCCGCCGATCGGGGCGCTGAACCTCCTGCCGCTCTTCATGGCGGCGACCATGTTCTGGCAGCAGAAGCTCACCCCCACGACCATGGCCGACCCCATGCAGCAGAAGATGATGCTCTGGTTCATGCCGATCATGATGCTGGTCATGTTCTACAAGATGCCCTCGGCCCTGGTGCTCTACTGGTCCACCAACCAGGTCATCATGATCGCCCAGCTCCTGATCCAGAAAAAGCGGACGGAGCTGAAGAAGGCCCGGGGCGGCTGATCCCCTCGCGCCGCCGCTATTGCGAATTTTTCCACGCCGGCGAGGCGGCTGCCAAGACGGGCGTGTCCTGGATTTTGTCCCTGAGAGCCTTGAGCAGCCGCCGGAGAAATCTCCGCCAGCGCCGGGACATCCTGCAGCCGCATGGTCGGATTGTGCCGGGGACTGTCGCCGTTCTGCCAGCTGTCGTTCCACCAGGAGCGCCGCACCCACCGCCAGCGCAGGCGCTGCCAAGGAAGACCGATTGTTCCTCCTGGGCGGAAATGACATCCGTCGTCCGGGTCGAGCCCGGCACCGTGGCGTCGTTCCGGCACGCAGGGCAGGCGACGGTCTGGCCGGCGTATTCCTGCGGCACGGCCATCTTCTGGCCGCAGGCCGGGCAGCGGAACCGGATATGGGGCCGGGCGGACGCCATGACTATAAAATGTCACTGGCCGGGCGGAAAGGCAATCTTCATTGACCGTTTCCGGACCGGCCTATAGAATTCGGGTACGGGGGCATGCTGAACTCATTTTGTCTTCGACATTCTGCCTTTATGAAGATCACCCTGGAATCGGTCAGCAAGCGGTTCTGCCTTCGCTACGTCCCCGCGAGATGCGACGGCATAGTCACGGCGTTGCTTTTTCTGACCTTTTCTTTGCTCGGGTGCCAATCCATCAAGCCAGACTATTCATCCCGCTTTGATTCCGGCCTTTTTCAGATTCAGGAAAACGGCAAGATCGGGTTCATTGACCGGACGGGACGCTTGGCCGTTCCCCCGCGTTTCATTTCTGCCGGCTCCTGGTGCGAAGATCGGCTATTTGTAGGCGAACTTGCCACCAACGGCAACGCGGTTTTCACCAATTATTATTTCATCGACAAACAAGGGCATCAAATCGGCCCCGACAGATTGTCCTCGCCCTATCCAACGGACACAAGATTTTTTGATGGATTTGCTTCTGTTCAACTTTCCGATGGAACATGGGGCGTTTTAAATACGAATGGTAATATCATGCTCCGAACACGAGGCTTGATATACTATCCTTTCGCAGGAGGCCTGCAACCCTGGCCCACGACGAACGGGGCCTGGGGTTATCTTGGTCTTGATGGACAGTGGGCTATTCCACCGTCGTTCTCAAGAGCAGAAGGCTTTGGAAAGGAACGCCCGTTCACCACCGTTGTGCAAGGAGGAAAGTGGGGCATCATTGATTGCCAGGGCCAGTTTGTTCTTCCCCCTGAGTATGGTTCGATCTCAATGCACTTTTACTATAATGATCAAGGTCTTTCTGCAATTACGTTGCGTGATGGCAAATGGGAATTCTTCCGTATCCATGGCCATGAAACCAACATGATACCTCCGATATTCGACTGGATTGACCCGTCGCCTATTTGCGACCGTTTCTTCATTGCCCAGACTAACCAGCATACAGGCGTCTTGGACAAATACGGCCATTGGGTCATCGATCCTATATATGACAAACTAGAATATTCCGGGTGCAACGAAACACTCAACATGCGAATCAATGGAAAATGGGGACTCATTAAACTGGACGGAACAGTTGTGCGTGCGCCCGAATTTGATGAAGTCAGTATGCATTTCGGCGACAAAGGGCAAAGATTGATCACTGTCCGAAAAGGAGAGTATTGGGGGGTTGTCTCGCCCGATGGGAAAGAGATTGTTGCCCCACAGTTCCAAGAAATATGCAATATTTGTCTTACACCGTGTAATGGCATTACTGTAAAGTCAGAAGGGTTATGGGGACTTCTGGACTTCCAAGGTCGTTGGAAGATTCGACCAACATATGAAGCTCTTACATCGGGTGGTAACAAGGGAGTCATCGCCTTACGTAATGGGCGCTACGTCCTGCTGGATACGTCATGGCGTCCCGTATTGCCTGGCGACTATGCTATGATCAAAGAGCCGGAGTATTGTTGTTACTCCTTTTCTTTCGTTTGGGTCAAAGAACAACCGGGCGGTCCTTTAGGCATGGCCGACGAGAAGGGGTTTATTTTTTCTTGTCGCTACGACGCCATCACCAAGGAACCACAACCCGAATCCTTTTGGGATCCGTTTGTGGACAGCGAGGGCCTTATCAACGTCTGTCTTCACGGCAAATGGGGATACGCCATGAGAGGTGATCGCTGGGTCATCCCACCTCAGTTCGAGGATGCACTCGGATTTGTTCATGGATATGCCATCGTCAAACGCGAAGGTTATTGGGGTGTCACTGACCGGAAAGGGCGGTTCGTTATACCGAATCGATACGATACCATCGAGGGTTGCCAAGACCTGTTCTTGGTCTCGAAATCTGGACAAAGAGGTTACCTTGATAAAAAGGGGGAATGGATTTGGCCGAAGGCCGGATTTTGATATTCATTCCTATGCCGAGAATTACAGATCTCCCCCAAGTCTCATTGACCGTTTCCGGGCCAGCCGACAGGACTTCTGATCCGGCCGGATCCTGTTCTGCGACGCCCACAAACGGTGAGGACATGAATGCTTAAATATCTTGAATATTCAACAAGGATTGGATGCGTGTTGCTTTTCGCTGACATGGTCAGCGCTGATGCGGGGGTCACCCAGGCTGATGCGCTTTTCCGCGCATATCAGAATCGGATGTATCAGATCAGGGTTATTGAGACCTCGTCGGGAAACAAAGCTGGCATAGGCTCCGGATTCAGCGTGGGAACAAACGGATTTCTTGCAAGCAATTATCATGTCGTCAGTCAGGCCATAGACGATCCCCATCTCTACCGCCTTGAAGGGGTTGGCTATGATGGCAAGACTTATTCACTCAAGATCATAGACACGGATGTGATTCATGATCTGGCGCTGCTCCAATGTGACGGCAGATCTATAGAAAGCTTCGAACTGAATGCTGTGCCGATTGACAAAGGCACTACCCTTTTTGCCTTGGGGAATCCGCTGGATCTAGGCATGGCCATCGTCGAAGGAACATACAACGGTCTCCTGGAGAAGTCCTTTTATGAAAAGATCCACTTTTCAGCCTCGGTCAATTCGGGCATGAGCGGCGGCCCGACCATCGACCGCGAAGGTCGAGTCGTCGGCATCAACGTGGCGACCATGGGACGGCAGATCAGTTTCCTTGTGCCCGTGAAGTATCTCCAGAAGCTCTTGGACCGTGTTTCGAGGGTTGATTCGAACTCCGCGACTGACCTTCATCAGCGCATTGAGCAGGATTTAATCGACAATCAGAACGAGTATATATTACGCTTGATGGCCGCAGAATGGTCGCTTGATGCCATCGGTGGCGCTCGTGTGCCGCGAATCCAGACCGACATGCTGGAGTGGTGGGGCGATAAAGACAAGGATCAAGAAGCGTTGTATGAGCATACCTACGTGACCTGTTATAGCCGGGATGAAATATTCCTCTCTTCGTCGTTATCAACGGGTAAGTTGAAATACAATTGCGATTGGTATGTCAGCAAGGGACTGAATGCCCCGCGTTTTTACCATCTGCTGGAAGAGGAATTTAAGCCTACGCCGAAATTAAATTCCGGAAGCAAAGACGATGTGACGAATTTCAAGATTCGCACGGATTTTGTTAAAATCGCCGGTCGGGACTGGCAGGTTACGTTGTGTGCCCGCCACTATAAAAAGCATCCCCATCTTTACGATGTAATCGTCAAGATGGCGTCTGTAACCGAATCGGACCAAGCGCTGCTTGTTAATCTGGCGCTGTCCGGCGTCACGGAGGAAAACGGGACGGCTTTTGTGAAGAAATTTATGGAGGCAATCCGGTGGCAGGATTAATTATCGAAATTAGCGACCGCAGTCGAAGCGCATCGACCATCCATCGTTTCGATTCGTTTCCGGTTCTCGTCGGACGCGGTTACCAGAACAACCTTATTCTCTCAGACCCGGCTGTTTCTCCGGAACATCTCCGCATTACGGAGGATGAGACCGGATTCGTCGTAGAGGATCTCGACAGCGATAACGGTGTATACGCTTGTGGCCGGCGTATGGCGGACAAGATTGTCCATATCGCGTCGGGCGAAAAGATGACCCTAGGCGAAACGAGCCTGCGTCTTCTATCGCCATCCCATCCGGTGCCCGCGGCCGTGAAGTTGGGTTACTGGTCTCGGGGAATGGAACCCGCATCGTTTCGCCTCGTCACGTGGGCCAGTCTGGGGCTGACTCTCGGCCTAGCGCTCCTTGATGAATATTTCGAGACGTATGCCAAAACGCGATTTTCCGCATTGATCAAGGAAATCATCGCTCCCTTGATCATGGTTTTTACCTGGGCCGGTTTGTGGTCGCTTATTGGTTATTCGGTCAGACGGCAAGCAAGGTTTCATGCTCAACTTCTGATCGCTAATTTCGTTATCGTCGCGATTATCCTTCTTAATTGTGTATTCGATTATATCGCATTTGGAATAAACTCAACGGCGGTGGAGCGGGTTGGCGGGTATCTGTGGATTGGCAGCCTGTTATTCCTGATGATGTTTTTTAGTTTACACTATGCCACGGCCATAAGAACAACACGACGAGTGGGTATTTCTGCGTCAATTGCCGGCGTAGCGATTCTGATTGCGGTCATTCACCATTATGCCGACAAACCGGAATTTGCCGCCACGCCTCGCCTGACGACCATCCTGAAACCGCCCTACGCCAAACTTGTTCCCAGTATGACCATCAACGAGTTCGCGGAAAAAAGCGTCAGCGTCTTTGTGAAAAGCAAAGAAGTTCTCCCGCCTCACCCTCCCCAATCCCATTGACCGTTGCCGGGCCAGCCGATAGGATGCGGCCCTGAAGCCATGATAATCACCTTTGAAAAGTTCATCCAAGCCATTCTTGCTCTTCTGGGTCTATTTGTCTTAGCAGGGTGCCGTTCCCCGTCTCCAGGGGATCGGTATGATGAGTTGTATGTAAAACAACATTCGGCGCCTTCAGGATCGGACTTGCCGGCGGGTGGAACCCTGCTTGTTCACCCCACGAATCCTGCCGTGATCTATTACTATACGGTTCGGCGTCTTATGGATCAAATGCCGCAAAATGCCGGAAGAAAAGAACCGGGTCTTTATATTTCTACAGATAAGGGGCGAGACTGGTGTTTATTGGGAGATAGAGGAACGGATTATTTAAAATTGTATATTCATCCAAAGTCCGGCGTGCTATTCGCCATCATGGAGAACCCATATTTGTTTACAAAACCAGACGGCTCGATAATCACGAGACATGACAAGACACTAGCGACTTCGACAGATGGTGGCGAATGGAACGATATTAATCCTGCTGGTGTTATTTTTAACCCTTTCGGCATCGTGCCTGATCCTGACCATCCATCCCGGATATGCGTCTTGGCCCAATCGGCTGGACAAATCCGGGTGTATCAAGCGCTGACTAATGATTATTCCGAATGGAAAGGTTATTCAGATCTCGAATGGGCCAAAGCGCATCCAACGTGGAATTGGGAAAGATTATGGTTCCAACTGGAAACTGACGCTCCTATCACTTATGACAGCGACACGGCATGGCGTGACCAACTCGCTCATCGATGCAATGAAGTGATCAGCCAAGGCAGTGGGCACCATGATACGTATCTCAAGCTGGCAAAAGTTGGCAATAAAGAATCTGTGCCACTCCTCATTAAAGCGCTTCGGCGAGAAGTCCCCCCGTTTGACCATGAAGGCCGGCAAGCGGTCGTTTGTACCACGGAACATTGCGTTGAAGCACTCCGAAGTATCACAGGCGAGGATTATGGCTTTTCTGCCGACCAATGGGAGATATGGTGGAAAAACACGGGGTCTAAATTGCCGGACAGTCATTTCCAGCCCAGGCTCGTCAATTATGAAGATCACCCTTGAATCGGTCACCAAGCGCTTTGATTCCGTCACCGCGGTGGACGCGGTCTCCCTGGAGATCGCCGAGGGCGAGCTCTTTTTCCTCGTCGGCCCCTCGGGCTGCGGGAAGACCACGCTCCTGCGCCTGCTGGCCGGCTTCGGCGCCCCCGACTCCGGCCGGATCCTGTTCGACGGCGCCTGCGTCAACGACCGGCCCGCCCACGAGCGCAACACGGGCATGGTTTTCCAGAACTACGCGCTCTGGCCGCACCTGACGGTGGCCGGCAACGTGGCCTTCGGCCTGACCGTGCCGGGCCGGAACCCGCCGGAGGCGGAGCGCCGCCAGCGGGTGACGCGAGCCCTCACGGCCGTGCGCATGGAGGCATTCGCCGACCGCAAGCCCGGCCAACTTTCGGGCGGCCAGCAGCAGCGCGTGGCCCTGGCGCGCGCCCTGGTGGTCGAGCCGGGCTGCCTCCTGCTCGACGAGCCGCTCTCCAACCTGGACGCCAAGCTGCGCCTGGACATGCGCCTGGAAATCCGGCGGCTGGTCAAGCGGACCGGCATCACCGCGGTCTACGTCACCCACGACCAGGAGGAGGCCCTCAGCATGGCCGACCGCTGCGCGATCCTGCGCGAGGGCCGCGTGGAGCAGGTCGGCACGCCGCGCGAGCTCTACCGCCGGCCGGCCAACCGGTTCGTCGCCGACTTCATCGGCGGCACGAACCTGCTTCGGGGCGTGGTCAGATCGGTTGACGGCGGGGAGGTCCGGGTGGAGACGCCCTGCGGCGAATGGGTGGCCTTGGCTCCGGCGAACGCCTTCCGCCCCGGCCAGGCCGTGGCCGTGGGCGTGCGCCAGGAGGCCTTGCGCCTGGCGCCGCCGGCCGGGGCCGCGGCCAACGTCTTTCCCGCCACCCTGACCGAGTCCCTGTTCTGCGGCGGCCGGATGGAATACCGCCTGGCCCTGCCGGGCGGCATTGAACTGCGGGCTCTGGGCTACGGGGCGGACCTCGCGGAGAAGCCGGCCGGAGAACTTAAGGTCTGGATTGATCCCGCCGACGTGATCCTGCTGACCGACTAACGATCTTCGACAGCGGCCGCTACCCCTACCGTGCCCGGAACACCGTCCCCTGCGGCGAGCGCGAGGCTTCCGGGGTGTTCCCGTAGGCCCCCAGGTTGACCCGGCCCCGGTTGGGCTTCGGTTCCGCAGTCCAGTCCGCCGCCGGGTCCCCGGCGTCGATGCAGGGGCTCAGGAAAGCGTCCGGCGTCCAGGCGCCGTCATGCCAGGAGCCGACGGTGCTCATGAGGTGGTATTCCCCGGCGGCGGGATCTACGAAGAGGGGGTCGGCCGAGAAATTGCCGACGCCGGCAGACAACTCCTGCAAACACGTATAGGCAGCCGCGGCGCCGGCGCCGTTCACGAGGCCGCCCAGGGCGTTGCCCCAAATGATGGAATCGCGCACGGCCAGCGTTCCGGAACCGATGGAAATGCCTGCGCCCTTGTTGTCCGCCACGGTGCAGCGGGCGAGCGTCAACCCCTGCCCCAACATGGTCACCCCGTTGCCCCCGTTGCCGGCCACCAGGGTATTCGTCAGCGCGGCGGGCCCGGACGCGACGTAAATATCGCCCACGTAATCCTCCGACATCCCCACCCCCTGGACACGGCAGCCGATTAGGACGGAGTTGGAGGCCGCAAGATAAAGCGACCCGCCCCGCTCGGTGCCGGCGCCGGAGGACTGGGCATAGCCCTGGTTGAACGCGCACCCCCGCACCGCCAGGGAGGTCAGCCCATTGGCATACAGCGCGCCACCGTAGGCGGCATTCCATCCCACCACCCAGTTGTTGGTGAACCCGCTACCGCTCACCTCGGCATCGCCCCCGGAAAGGCAGACCGCCCCCCCGTAGCCGATCCCGGGGTTGCCAGTCGTGCCGTTCCACGGCGTCACGGAATTCCCGACAAACGCGCAGTTCGAGATGCTCACGCCGGCCCCGCCGCTGTAGACTGCCCCGCCATAGCCAAAATTGTTGTGATTGTTCGTCCGGGCCACATGGTTGCTCTCGAAGCGACTGCCGACCAGGGCCAGCTCCGACCCCGAAAAATACACGCCGCCCCCGTACCCGTAGGCGGCATCGGACAAAATAACGGCGTTATCCGAAACCACGCAGTCCAGCAGCGACAAGGTCCCCAAGCCCCCATACAGCCCCGCGCCCTGGGAGGTCCTGAAATCCGCATAGCTGATCCGGTTGCTCCGCACCACGCAGTTGCTCAAGGTCAGGTCGCAGCCCAAGGAGTAGAAACCGGCCCCCTGGTTGCCGCCGGCCAGGCGACCGCCCTGGATCGTCAGGCCCTCCAGGACGACCGCGCCCCTGTTCACGGCATAGAAGACCCGGTTGCCGCCGCCGGCATCGGCCACCGTCCCCGCCGGGTTGGTCCCCGCAATCGTCACATGGGTGGCCGCCAGCGTCAGCGGAAACACCTCGCCGTTGGCCGCGTTATAGCCGCCCGCCGCCAGGTGAATCGTACCCCGCGGGCTGACCCGCCCCAGCCCCGCCCCCAGCGTCTTCAGCGCCGTCCCCGCCGTCCGCCCGTCGTTCGCGTCGCTCCCCCCGGCCGCGTCCACGTAGAGCACAGCGTTCGACAGGGCGTTCGAGAGAACCAGGTCCGCCACCCCCGCCGCGTAATGATACCCCAAGTCCACCCACGCGTTGGTGTCGCCCGTTCCGTCCGTCCGCGTCGTCCGGTTCGTCAGCCCCAGCGCCGCCGGCGACGCGTTTCCGTAGTCAAGGCATGGACTGCTCTCCGCCTGCCCGAGCAATCCCGACACGGAGAGGTAATAGCTGTAGACGAACCAGGGATCCTGGAGCAGGTTGCTGACTCCCCCCACGGCGTTCTGGCAGCACGAGTAGTCCACGCTCACGCCGGCGGCGCTGCTGATGCCCCCCCGCCCGTTGCCCCAGGCGATCGAATTCGTGACGCCGGCGGCGCCGCCGGCACAGTTCAGCCCCCAGCCCAGGTTGTCGGCCAGGGTCGCGTTCTGCACCGTGGCCGTGCCGGCCGTGAGGTAGAGGCCGTCGCCCGCGCCACGGACCACCAGGCAGTTGGTCATCTCCAGCGCGCCCCCGTTCAGCCGGATCCCGTGCAGAGTGCTGCCTTCCAGCTCGGTATCCCGCATGGCGATCCGCCCGCACGACTCGATCCGGACCGTGTCGGACAACGCCACGGTGGATTCGGCAGGCCGGATTTGGCAAGCGCTCACCCGCGCGGTCGCCACCCCGGACAGGTAGAGCGCGCTGCCGCGATGCTTATCGCCGCCGGCGCAGGAATAGGAGTAAGTCCCCGTCAGACCGCACGACTGAACGACCAGCGAGGTCAGCCCGACGGCGCAGAGCGTTCCGCCATAGGCGGTGTCCTGGGCCGCGACCCCATTGTTGGTGAACCCGCACCCGACGACCTCCGCGTCTCCCCCCGCGAGATACAACGCCCCGCCATACGCCACCTCCGTCATACCACCAACCGTGTTGTGGACCACGCAATTATTGTCCGCAAAGGCGCTGTTGGAAATGCTGATGCCGGTCGCGCTGGCATATACCGCCCCGCCCGCCGCCGTCTGCCACCAGGCCGACGCCCGGCTCACCCGGTTGCTCGCAAAGCGCGTGTCGCGGATCGCCAGGGTCGCGCCCGAAAAATACACGCCGCCCCCGTAGGCGTGGCTGTTATCCGCCAGCTCCGCGGCGTTGTTGGAAAATACGCAATTCAGGAGCGCCAGGGTTCCAGTGGAGGCATACAGTCCCGCTCCGTAGGACCAGGTGGAATTGACCGCGCTGATCCGGTTGCTCCGCACCACGCAGTTGCTCAGCGTCAGGCCGCAGGCCGCGGCATAGATTCCGGCCCCGCGGTTGTTCCCCGGCAGGCTGCCGCCTTCCACGGTCACCCCCGCCAGGGTCACGGTGGAGGCGTTGACGGCCAGGATCCGGAAATTGGAGACCGACTGCCGGAACAGCACGCTGTTGACGTTGGTAGTCGCGCCGGGCGAGCCAACTCCCATATACCCGCCCAGGAATGAAAAGGCAGCGCGGTTGGAAATGGCGAGGGAAGCGCCCAGGGGGTAATCCCCATGCTTGAGATAGACACAATCCCCCGCGTTGGTGCCGGAATCCACCGCCGCCTGGATGCTGTCAAAAGCGTTCTCCCAGCCCAGCCCGTTCTTCAGCCCCGCCCCCTCCGGAGTGACGTAGTTGCCGTCGGCCGCCAGGGTCCGGAAGTTGGTATAAGACGCCGCCCAATTCGTGCCGATCAGGTTGGACCCGTAGCACCGGTAATAATACTCGGTATCCTCCAGCAGGTTGGAAACCACGACCTGGAAGCCGCCTTCCGGAACCGTGCCCAGGGCGTTGGTCTCCGACCAACTGTCGGCGTTGGTGCCCCAGTAAATCCACACCTCGGCCTCCCCGCCGTCCAGCAGCGTGCCCCGCAATACCGCCCGGTTACGCCCCGGGATGGCCCCCCCGTCGTTGTCCACCGACGGGGGAGTCAGCGGCAGGAACGTTGCCGCCGGCTCTGCCCAGGCCTCGTCCAGCCCGTTCGAGGCGTAGTAGCGGTAGTAATAGCGGTGATCGGAGGACAACCCGACCACGTGATTGCTCAGCGCGGCCCCGGACGCGCACACCCCCAGGTTGCTGGACGCCCCCCAGTTCCCCTTGACCTGCCCGGCGTCATTCGTGCCCCAGAAGCAGTAGACCGTTGCCGGCGCCGCCCCGGTCGACACCAGCTCCCCCAGCAGGTCGGCCGCGCTTTCCGTCTTGTTCACCGCGCCCCCGGCATTGGTCACCCGCAAGGGCGTCTTCGAGGCCTGGACGGTGTTGCCGTAGGCCCCCAGGTTGATTCGCGCGCCGTTGGGCGCCGGCTCCAGGGAGTAATCAGAGCCGTCCCCGGCGTCAATGCAGGGGCTGTTGCTGGCATCGAGCACGTAAGCGCTGGCGGCGTCGTGATAAGACCCCCCGCGGCTCTGGAGGTGGTAGTCGCCGGCGGCGGCATCCACGAAAACGGGGTTGGTGATAATGTTGCCGTCCCCGGCATGCGGAGACGCTTCCTGGGAACACGTGTAGCTTACGCTCACGTAAATGGCATTCGACGCGATCCCGCCATTGGTATTGCCCCAGGCGATGCTGTTGCGGACGGCGGTCATGGCCACGGCGTTAGTCAAGCCCCACCCCGCGTTGCCGGCCAGGGTGCAGTTGACGACCGAGAGATTCCCGCCGGCGGCGGTGATCCCGTTGCCGTTATTGTCGGCAAAGAGGGTGTTGGTTATCGCCACGCTCCCCGAGGCGATGTAGGTGTCGCCCACATAGTCGTTAGTCGTCCCCACCCCTTGGATCCGGCAGCCGATGAGGGTTCCCGTAGACGACGCCAAGTACATGGCTCCGCCCCGCTCGGTACCGGTGTCGATGGACTGAGCGTACCCCTGGTTGAACGTGCACGCCCGCACCGTCAGGGAAGTGACGGAGGTGGCATAGAGAGAGCCGCCGTAGGCCACATCCGCCCCCACCACGTAGTTATTGGTGAATCCGCAGTCCACCAGCAGCGCGTCTCCGCCGGAGAGATAAAGCGCTCCGCCATAGCCGTATCCGGGATTGCCGAGATTCCCGTTCCACGGGTTCAGTCCATTACCGACAAAGCTGCTGTTCGAAATACTTACGCTGCTGCCGCTGCTGCCAACCGCACCGCCGGCCCCAAAATTATTCCAGTGCCCGCTGAAATTGGTCATCCGGTTGTTTGCAAAAAAAGAATTACGGATCGTCAAGCCCCCCCCCGAGACAAAACCGCCGCCCCCGTACGCGTAGGCGGCATCCGAGACAAGGAGAAAATTATTGGAGACGAGGCAATCGACCAAGGTTACCGTTCCCAAGAACCCATACATTCCCGCGCCGTAAGAGGTGGCGCCATTGGCATAGCTGATCCGGTTGCTCCGCACCACGCAGTTGCTCAAGGTCAGGTCGCAGCCCAAGGAGTAGAAACCGGCCCCCTGGTTGCCGCCGGCCAGGCGACCGCCCTGGATCGTCAGGCCCTCCAGGACGACCGCGCCCCTGTTCACGGCATAGAAGACCCGGTTGCCGCCGCCGGCATCGGCCACCGTCCCCGCCGGGTTGGTCCCCGCAATCGTCACATGGGTGGCCGCCAGCGTCAGCGGAAACACCTCGCCGTTGGCCGCGTTATAGCCGCCCGCCGCCAGGTGAATCGTACCCCGCGGGCTGACCCGCCCCAGCCCCGCCCCCAGCGTCTTCAGCGCCGTCCCCGCCGTCCGCCCGTCGTTCGCGTCGCTCCCCCCGGCCGCGTCCACGTAGAGCACAGCGTTCGACAGGGCGTTCGAGAGAACCAGGTCCGCCACCCCCGCCGCGTAATGATACCCCAAGTCCACCCACGCGTTGGTGTCGCCCGTTCCGTCCGTCCGCGTCGTCCGGTTCGTCAGCCCCAGCGCCGCCGGCGACGCGTTTCCGTAGTCAAGGCATGGACTGCTCTCCGCCTGCCCGAGCAATCCCGACACGGAGAGGTAATAGCTGTAGACGAACCAGGGATCCTGGAGCAGGTTGCTGACTCCCCCCACGGCGTTCTGGCAGCACGAGTAGTCCACGCTCACGCCGGCGGCGCTGCTGATGCCCCCCCGCCCGTTGCCCCAGGCGATCGAATTCGTGACGCCGGCGGCGCCGCCGGCACAGTTCAGCCCCCAGCCCAGGTTGTCGGCCAGGGTCGCGTTCTGCACCGTGGCCGTGCCGGCCGTGAGGTAGAGGCCGTCGCCCGCGCCACGGACCACCAGGCAGTTGGTCATCTCCAGCGCGCCCCCGTTCAGCCGGATCCCGTGCAGAGTGCTGCCTTCCAGCTCGGTATCCCGCATGGCGATCCGCCCGCACGACTCGATCCGGACCGTGTCGGACAACGCCACGGTGGATTCGGCAGGCCGGATTTGGCAAGCGCTCACCCGCGCGGTCGCCACCCCGGACAGGTAGAGCGCGCTGCCGCGATGCTTATCGCCGCCGGCGCAGGAATAGGAGTAAGTCCCCGTCAGACCGCACGACTGAACGACCAGCGAGGTCAGCCCGACGGCGCAGAGCGTTCCGCCATAGGCGGTGTCCTGGGCCGCGACCCCATTGTTGGTGAACCCGCACCCGACGACCTCCGCGTCTCCCCCCGCGAGATACAACGCCCCGCCATACGCCACCTCCGTCATACCACCAACCGTGTTGTGGACCACGCAATTATTGTCCGCAAAGGCGCTGTTGGAAATGCTGATGCCGGTCGCGCTGGCATATACCGCCCCGCCCGCCGCCGTCTGCCACCAGGCCGACGCCCGGCTCACCCGGTTGCTCGCAAAGCGCGTGTCGCGGATCGCCAGGGTCGCGCCCGAAAAATACACGCCGCCCCCGTAGGCGTGGCTGTTATCCGCCAGCTCCGCGGCGTTGTTGGAAAATACGCAATTCAGGAGCGCCAGGGTTCCAGTGGAGGCATACAGTCCCGCTCCGTAGGACCAGGTGGAATTGACCGCGCTGATCCGGTTGCTCCGCACCACGCAGTTGCTCAGCGTCAGGCCGCAGGCCGCGGCATAGATTCCGGCCCCGCGGTTGTTCCCCGGCAGGCTGCCGCCTTCCACGGTGACCCCGTGCAGGGTTACCGTGGAAGCGTATCCGTAGAGGATCCGCATCACCCCGCCGGTCTTCGTCAGGGTGCTGTTGGTGCCGGAATAGGAGTCAGGGTCGCCGCCCGTGCCGGCACAGCCGCCATGCACCGTCAGCCCGACGGCGTTGGAAATCACGATCTGGCTGGCATTGGAATACACGCCCCACTGGAGAAAAATCGCGTCCCCGTCCTTGGTGGCCAGGGTCGCCGCCGCCTGCACGTTGCTGAAGGCCGACCCCCAGCTCGTGCCGTCGTAGGGCGCCGCCCCGGTGGGCGTGACGTAGTAGCTATCAGCCGACAGGCGTCCAGGCAGAATCCACAGCGAGACCAGCCAGGCGGCAAGCAGGAAAGACCTGTGGAATTCGTTTATCATCGGATCTGTTCGCAGATCCACGCCCGGTCTTCGCTCAGATGCTACGCCGCAGCAGGCCCGGTCTTCGCGCAGCCTACCCGCCAGAACGGAACGGGGGGCCTTCCGGCCCCCGGCAGACCATCGGATCCCGTAGCGTCTGCCTACTTCTAAGCGCTTGGCTTTGTTCTAATTATCATACGACAATGCCAGATAATCTTCAACCCTCCATCATCCACCCTAACGCGGCGCCTTACCCGCCACCGAATTTGTCACCTCCGCAGACCCCGCGCATGACGGGGACGCCCACCGCATGAGGATGCTTCTCAAGATAATTCTGACAGTTGACAGGGCATTTCCCGCGCGACGGCCTGCCCGCCTAGCCCGCCTAGCCCGAGCCCGGCCAGGGAGCCCGGCCAGGGAGCATCGGCCAGGGAGCGCGCGGGCCAGCTGTTTCAGCTGGATGACGATAAGAACTCGGGTTAGCTGAAAAGACATCTCGTTATTTATAGCGGTTTTCGGAGGTTACCCAATTCGTGGGGACGCGGCGCCCCCGCCGCTTGTCATTCCGAAAAGAAGCGACGAGGGCGTCGCTTCCACTGTTCGATTTCCGGCTGGCAGGTTTCCCCGCGGCCCGGCGTGGGGAAACTTCACTCGAAGACCAGCAGGCCGAAGTGGGTCGGCTTGTGGTTGGACGGCCCCTGGGTGGAGGCCCACTGGGACACCTCGCTGGGCTCCTGCGCCCGCGTGCGGGCGAGCTGCAGCCCCATGCGGTCCCCCGGCTTCGGCGGCGCGACGCCCAGCGTCTTCCAGGGAATGGCCAGCTCGACGGTCCAGGCATCCTTCTCCCGGCTGGTCGCCACCGTGCAGGGCCCGTTCCATTCCGACCCCCAGCGGTTGCGGGTGTCGAAGATCACGCCGTTGGGGTTGACGACATACTGGTAGTAATTCGTGCTGTCCAGCTTGGTGTCGAGAAAAATCTCAATGCTGTCGTCCTCGTAGACTTCGCTGTCATGGCCGACGGCCCTGCACACCAGCGATTCCAGGGCCGGCTCCCGGCAGCGGAAGGCGACGTAAAGGTTCTCGGCGTCGTAGGCCAGCTTGGACTCCGTGGGAAATTGTGAAAAGCGAAACCTTTCAATGACCTGGAAGCGGCCGGCGCCGGCCGCCTTTTCCCAAACCGGTTCGTCCAGTTTGCCGTCGTTCACCGGCACCGCCGCCGCCGGGCGGCAGTGATAAATCTGCGTGGTTCGCGGCAGGGGCATGGCCTGTGCGTCCGACGTCCGGAAGGGCGAGGCCGGCAGGCCCTCGGCGTTGTAGAGATTGCAGCCCTCGGGATTCGCCGCCCAGGCGTAACGGACCGCCGCCGGTTTCTCCACCTCGGGGCTCCAGACCGCGACGCGCGGGCCCTCGATTTTCGCCTGGGCCCAGACAAAGCGTCCGTCGGCCCCGGCGATTTCAAAGCGCTTCAGTTCGCCGCCGTGCGCCACCAGTCCTCCGCCAACATGGTCGAAAGCGACCAGGGCCCGGTTGCTCTCCACCGCCATGGACTTGTAGATCGGCCCCGAATACACAAGGTCCTCGCCGTAGGCCACGGCCCGGGCCGCCAGGAGCAGGCGCCGGCCGACTTCCTCCTTGTTCTTGGGGTGGATATCGGTGGCGTCGCCGGTGTCGATCGCCAGGGCCATGGCGGTTTTGGGCAGGGCCAGGGTCATGGCCTGGGCCTCGCGCAGTTCGGCCCAGCCGCTGGTCATGACGGGCTCGTCGTCAGGCTTCGTGAAAGCGGCCAGTTGCACGAAGAGAAAAGGAAAATCGCCTTCGCCCCAGGCTTCGCGCCAGCCCCGGATCAGGGCGGGAAACAGCTTGCGGTACAGGACGGGCGCGCCGACATTGGCCTCGCCCTGGTACCAGATCGCGCCGCGGATGGCAAAGGGGACCAGGGGATGGATCATGGCGTTGTAGAGACGCCCCGGGGTCGCCCCCCGCGGGTCGGCCACGGCGGTCGGCGGCGGCGGCAGGGAGGCCCCCGCCGCCCAGGCGGTTTCAGCCGCCTGCTTCCAGAAAGTCAGCTCCTGCAGGTCCTTTTCCTGCTTCCCGATAAAGGCGATCATCTCGTCCTGCCACTGCTTGACGATCGCCCGGATATCCGGGTCCGCCCGGAACGCCGGCTGGGGCATCCAGGCCGCCGCCTCCCCACGGGGACCTTGAGGCGCCGGTGGAGATCCCGGCCGAAGAAATAGGCCAGGCCGGAAAAGCCCCCGGCCGTCTGCGGCGAGCAGACCACCCAGCTTCCGGAAACGTCCTGGCGCGGCCCGCAGGACGTGGCCCCGGCGACCCGGAACAAACGCAGCTCGGGAAAGTCCGCCCGGGCCGCCTCGGCGGCGCCGTTGCTGCAGCCGTTCAGGCCCATGGCCATGTTGGACTGGCCCGAGCCCAGCCAGACCTCGCCCACCAGCACGTTCTTCAGCACCAGGGTGGTCTTGCCGGCAATCGTCATCTCGAACGGCCCCCCGGCCTTGAGCGGCGCCAGGCGCACGAGCCAGAGGCCGTCGGCGCCGGCCACGGCGCTGACCTCCTGGCCGCAGAACGTGACCGTGACTTTTTCCCCGGGTTTGGCCCAACCCCAGATGGGCGCCTCCACCCCCTGCTGCAGGACCATGTTCGGCCCGATGATGCTCGGCAGGCGGGGATCGGCCAGGGCAGAGGGCCCCTGCAACCACGCCGCGACGGCCATCACCACAAGCCCCGATCGAAACAGCGTCTTGGCTCGCATTCTGATTCTCCTTTCCCCTGACGGCAAGAAAACCGTGCGCGGAGCGCCCGGTCCACCTTTCAGCGAACATTCTCCTCCCGGTAACGGAGCGCCTGGCAGGAAATCTCACCCCAGCCTCCAAAGTCAGCGCCGGACTCCGAGCCGCTGGCGTAGTAGAGGGCGGTGACGAGCGTGCCGTCGGCAAGCTGGACCGTGGAGGGATAGCCCAGGTCCGGGTTGCGCACGCCGTCCCCGGCCAGAAGGACTTCGCGGGCCGTGTCCCAACTGCGGCCGCCGTCGGAACTGAAGAGCGCCCCGCAGCCCATGGGCCGGATGCGGCGGCCGAAGGTCAACTGGACCGCGCCGCTCGCCAGGACCGTGAGATCGGCCGGATGCTCACCGTCGCGGGTGACCTGTGTCGGACGGCTCCACGAACGCCCGCCGTCGTCGCTGAAAAGCGTGGCCACGTGGCCGGACTCCGAGCGCGCCGCGGCCAGGAGGCGTCCGTCGGGCAGGAAGGCGTAGGCGATCTCGTTGTAGCCGGCAGCCACCGGGGATTCGTCGCCCCAGGTCCGGCCGCCGTCGCGACTGCGCAGGAGAAGGCTGAGATCGCGCGCGCCCTTGCGCTTCCGGCGCGGCATTCCGTAAAGCCCCATCAGCAGGCCGCCGCCGGGCGCGGCGATGATCCGCCCGTAGGGCGAGGGCAGCGCAAGCAGCCCCGACTTGTAGGGCCACTCCCGGCTCCAGGTCCGGCCGCCGTCGGCGCTGCGGCGCACGAACATCGTGGGGGTTCGCCCGCGGACCTCCAGGTTCTTCCACTGAGGCCCGTTGGGGCCGTCCACGTAATGATCCAACCCCGCCTTCCAGTAGGCGGCGATGAGTTCGCCCCGGGCGTTCACCCCGAAGGCCGGGTTGCGGCTGTCCTCCCAGCGGGGGGTGATTTCGACCGGATCGCTCCAACTGCGGCCGCCGTCCCGCGAGGTTGCCACCGCCAGGCTGGCGCAAATGGCCACGTGGGTCCCGCCGGTGCGGTAGATGACAGCCAGGGCGGCCGGCCCGGTCTTGACCAGCACCGGGAAAAACCCCTGGGTCGAACAGACCAGGAAACGCTCCAGCCGCAACCGCCGGCCGATAAAGCAATCCGATTCCGCCCGCAAAAAACGTCCCGTGCTCATGGAACCCCCTCCCGGCGCTGACCGCGGGCGCGATCCTAGCCGGTCGCATTCCTGAAAGCAACCGCATTCATCCAGGCCGCATGCATCCATGCCTGTTCCTGCCGCAAACCGGCTTGAAACCGGCGCCGCCCCGTGCTAGCGTCCGCGGCACGGGCTGGCATATCGGCCGAGATGGATTGGTCCCTGATCTGGAACATTGAAGAAAAACAAGAACTTTTACCACGGATTTTACGGATGACACTGATAATTAATGATTTAACCAGAATTTGCATGCTCCTCTTTATCGGTGAAATCAGTGTAATCAGTGGTAAAATCTGAGTTGCGGGCCACAGCCCGCCCTAGGAGACAACACCATGGCCAACGAGGAAGTCTTCAAGCGCCACCCGCAAAACCCGATCATCACCGTCGCCGGCCTGAAAAACGGACACAGCGTCCTCAACAGCGCGGTGGTGCCCTTCGGCAAGGCTTACGCCGGGGTCTTCCGCGTGGACAACCAGCACTGGTATTCCGAGCTGCGCTCCGGGCGGAGCCGGGACGGCCTCCGCTGGGACATTGACCCCGATCCGATCCGGTTCGAGTGCCGCGACCGGGACGTTGTCCACCTGAACCGCCCGGAAAACTCGCCTTACGACCCCCGCGTGGTCGCGCTCGAGGGCACGTATTACCTCACCTTCTGCCACTACCCCACCGACGGCGGCGGGCCGGCCATCGGCCTGGCCTCGACGAAGGATTTCAAGCGCTACACCCTGCTCCAGGACATCCTCTTCCCCTTCAACCGCAACGCCGTGCTCTTTCCCCGGAAAGTCGGGGGCAAGTACGCGCTCCTGCACCGGCCGAGCGACACGGGGCACACGCCCTTCGGCGAGATTTTCTACGCCACCAGCCCGGACCTGGTCCACTGGGGCAACCAGCGCTTCGTGTTCGGCACCGCCGGCTCCTGGCAGGCGACGAAGGTCGGGCCCGGCCCGGCCCCGCTGGAGACGCCCGAGGGCTGGCTGCTGATCTACCACGGCGTCAAGACGACCTGCTCCGGGTTCATCTACTGCGCCGGCGGCGCGATCCTCGACCTCGACAAGCCCTGGAAGGTCCGCTACCGCTCCCGCAAATACCTGCTGGCCCCGACCGAAACCTACGAGCGCGTCGGCGACGTGCCCAACGTCGTCTTCCCCGCCGCCATGCTCCACGACCAGGCCCGCGGCAAGCTCCGCGTCTACTACGGCTGCGCCGACACCTGCGTCGGCCTGGCCACCGCCGACCTGGCCGAGCTGCTGGCCTTCATCAAGGCCAACAGCTTCTGAATGTTTCCCGCAAAGCCAGGAAACATAACGCCCCGAAACGGGGCGAAAGAAGCAAAGACGGATGAGCGGAAAATTGGCATCCGAGCCTTTCGTGCATTTCGCGTATTTCGTAGTGACAATCTGAACCGCAGAAACCATTTAACCATCAACCATGTTCCTCTAAACCATTTCCCATCAACCGTTGAACCGTTTTACGACTATAGGCATCGAACTTGAACCGCTCACTCCGGGATAGGAGGATGTATGCCCTCAACTCGCGGAAAATGGATTCTGATAGGACTGCTGGCAATGGGACCAGTCTCGTTATGGGCCGGAAGTGTCAACTCGGTCAATTTGGGTGTCAACGGTGGCATCGCCGTACCTGCGGACTATGACGGCGACAGCAAGGCTGATCCGGCGCTTTATGTGGAGTCCGACGGAATGTGGTTTGTCGCCTTATCGGCCAGCGGCTATTCGGTGGCCAGCATCCCCTTGGGCGGATTGGGCGCCACGGCGGTTTCCGGCGATTTTGATAACGACGGGAAGGCCGATCCGGCGGTGTTTCAGGAATCCACGGGACTCTGGTATGCCCGGCTGTCGTCAACGGACTATCAACTGGTTTCCTTTGCTTCCGGACAAATCGGGGTTCTCCCCGCGCCCGCCGATTATACTGGCAACGGAACCACTGAACTGGCGGTCTACAACCCGGTTTCAGGCGACTGGTATGCCCTCATGGATGAGCCGATCGCCATATCCAACCTGACGCTGACCGGAACGTTCAGAGGCGGGAGAAACTATCGCACGGCCGACGGCAAGTTTTCGGTAGTGCAACTCAACGGAACCTTCCGGCAGATGGGACAACAATACGGCGCGCTCCTCGGCGAAAACATGCGCGGGATGTACCAGGAAATCATCCGGCAATATGTGACCAACCACATCACCGATTCGGCGGCGAGCCTGACCGCATACTGTACAAACCTTTATCAATTGTATCCCCAACGTTTCCAGGACATGGCCCAGGGCATCACGGACACGACGTCCCTCACCTGGGAAGAGCAGGCCGTAATCAACGGATTTTTCGAATACCTGTTGGCCTATTTCTGCGGACCACTGGCGCAAGACAGCCGCGCTCATTGTTCCGGCATGGCGGTCTGGGGCGATTACACCGGCAACGGGCCTTTGGTCTTAGGACGCGATTTCGATTTTGCTTATTTTTTCCGCGCCTTCGCGCCGTACCTGACCCTGGTGATCATGAATCCGACCGATGGGAGCCATTCAGTGGCCATGTTGACATATGCGGGACAAATCGGCGCCATCCAGGCATTCAATTCCGCGGGCCTGGTTCTGGAAAACAATGACGGCAGCACCTGCGGCGACACGAATCGTTGCTTCATCTCTCGAACGTCCTTCATGGTTAAGGATATCGAGTTGGCACTGGAATACACCACCTTGACCGGCCTGGGATCCGCCATGAACTCCCTGCGGCTGGGCTACCCGCTTGTATTCAACCTTGCGAGTCCCGAGCGGGCCGTGTGTTATGAAATGGCTACCTATGACGTCAAGAGCCGCGGCGGCGAACACGACGGCATCCTGGTTGGCGTAAATCATTTTGTCAGCCCAGGCTGGCCCCCATCGCCCGCTCCTTATCACGCCACCCTTGTGGATTCGATGAATCGGCACAGCAACTTGGTCGCGCGGGCCGAGCAATACAAAGGCGCCATCGACGCCCGCCGGATGATGGCTATTTTCGACACGACCGTTCCCGAGGGGGGGCCGACGCCGCCGGACACGAACATTTACCGCTTCGTGATCGTTCCCGGCACGTTGACCTTGTGGTTCAAAGCCGCGGAGTATTCCGACTGGGAAGGAATCGATCTGAGCAAGCTTTTTGCGCCCTAAAATCCACCGGCTTATCGGAGGATTGCCTTTGTCTAGGTCAATAGCTTCTCCGACAGCCTGAGGTGGCACCCTAGAACCTATCTCAAAACTGGCATGGAGTGTGGTGCGAGCGCCGCACCGGCGGAGCCTAGCGCGAAAATCCCTTCGGCCACGCCCACGCGAATTTTGAGATAGGTTCTAATGGTGGGACGAAGTCTCGCTACATTGCAAAACCTGAAGATGCTCAGGATACGCCGGGCATGAACCAGACCCTCAAGCTCGCGCTCCTGTTCCTGGCCCTGGCCGCGACCCTGGCCGTCCCCTTCCTGCTCCGCCCGAAAGGCGACACCGCCCCGCGGAACGCGCCGGCGCTGGCGATCGTCAGCCCGCACAACGAGGCCGTCCTGCGCGAATTCGAAACCGCTTTCCGGCGCTGGCACCGGCGCCGGTTCGGCGCCGACGTCCGGATCGACTGGCGGAACGTCGGCGGCACCAGCGAGATCGTCCGCTACCTCGACGGCGAGTTCGAGGCCGCCGGCCGGGTCGGGCGGCCCGGGATCGGCATTGACCTGTTCTTCGGCGGCGGACAGTACGACCACGCCCGCCAGGCCGCCAAGGGCCATACCGCCCCCTGCGGACTGCGCGAGCGCCACCCGGACTGGCTGGCCCCAGAAATCATCCCCCGCACCTTCTCGGGCGAGGAGTTCTACGCCGCCGACGACCGCTGGTACGGCTGCTGCCTGACCAGCTTCGGCCTGTGCTACAACGCCGACGTCCTGGCGGCCCTCGGCATCGGCCAGCCGCCCCGGCAATGGGCGGACCTGGCCGACTTCCGCTACTTCCGGCAGGTGGCCCTGGCGGACCCCACCAAGAGCGGCTCGATCGCGAAAGCCTTCGAAATGCTGATCCAGGAGCAGATGGCCTCCGAGCTCGCCGCCCGCTCGGAAACGCCGGAGACCGCTTCCGCCGACGCCCTCGCCGCGGGCTGGCGGCGCGGCCTGAACCTCGTCCGCCGCGTCGGCGCCAACGCGAAGTATTTCACCGACTCCGCCGGCAAGGTGCCCACGGATGTCGCCCAGGGCGACGCTGCCGCCGGCATGTGCATTGATTACTACGGGCGCTTCGAGAGCGAAACCGTTGAACGCCGGGAAGGCTCGCGGCGCATGCGCTACGTCACGCCCGCCGGCGGCTCCTCGCTCTCGGTGGACCCCATCAGCCTGCTCAAAGGCGCGCCGCACCGGGAGCTGGCGGAGCGGTTCATTGACTTCTGCCTCGGCGTGGAGGGCCAGCAGCTCTGGGATTACCGCGTCGGCGAACCCGGCGGACCGGTCCGCTACGCCCTGCGGCGCCTGCCGGTCCGCCGCGACCTCTACACGCCCGAGCACCTCCGGCGCATGTCGGACCCGGACGCCCTGCCCTACGCGCAGGCCACCGGCTTTTCCTATCAATCGCGCTGGACCGGTCCCCTGTTCGGCGTCATCCGGGTCCTGGTCCGGGCCATGTGCCTGGACACGCACGACGAGCTGGCAGCGGCGTGGGCGGCCATTCACCGCGCGGGCGGCCCGGCGGCGTGTCCGCAGGCCCTGGCCGCGCTCTCCGCCCTGCCCCCCGGCGCGGACTACGCGGCGGCCCGCGAGGCGACCGGCCGGCGGCTGGGCAGCAAGCTGGAGGAAGTGCGCCAGGCGCGGGAGTGGGTCGTCTTCTTCCGCACCCAGTACCGGCTGGCCAGGGACCTGGCCGACCGGAAGCTGTAAGACCGAAGATTGTTAACCGCGGATAGCGCGGATGGGCGCGGATAAACATGCGCCACCCTGACTACGATCGATGCTTCGTAACATCCGCGCCCGGCATCGCCCAGCCGGGGACTTGGCGGCACGGAAACAGAAAGATTTTTTACCGCGGATAGCGCGGATTTACGCGGATAATGATGGAGAGCCACTCCGACTACGATCGACGCTTCGTAACCTCCGCGCCCATCCGCGTCATCCGCGGTTGAACTCCATCTCCGAACAGAAAGAGCGTCAGAGTCGAGGCCCATGAATCAGACCGAAGCTATATTGAACATGGAAACGTATTGTCGAACTTTGGGTAATGATTTCTGAAATCCGCGCCCATCCGCGCCATCCGCGGTCAATTTCTGGTCCAAAGGAGATTCGATGAACGAAGGAATCGTCCATAAGGAACTCAGCGGGATCATCATCGGGGCCGCGATCAGGGTGTTAAACGAACTCAAGCCGGGCCTGGATGAGAAATTATATGAAAACGCATTGGTTATAGAACTGCAGGAACAGGGGCACCGGGCAGACCAGCAGAAACGATTTCCGGTTCACTATCACGGGAAATTAATCGGGACCTTAATTCCGGATTTGATTGTTGATGAGCTGATTATCGTGGACCCGAAAGTAGTCGTGGCCTTTGACGACAACCACATGGCCCAAATGCTGGGTTACCTGGCGGTTACCCATCTGGATCTGGCCATTCTCTTGAACTTTAAATTCGCAAAGTTATCATGGAAACGCGTGGTCCGAACCCTGGGCGGTGACTCCTGAAATCCGTGCCCAGTACCACCAGCACGGGGACCTGGCGGCACGGAAACAGAAAGATTTTTTTACCGCGGATAGCGCGGATTTACGCGGATAATGATGGAGAGCCACTCCGACTACGATCGACGCTTCGTAACCTCCGCGCCCATCCGCGTCATCCGCGGTTGAA
>CAZVVD010000015.1:30256-40327 GCA_964630555.1 uncultured Verrucomicrobiota bacterium
TGAACATGGAAACGTATTGTCGAACCCTGGGCGGTGATTCCTGGAATCCGCGCCCGGCATCGCCCAGCCGGGGACCTGGCGGCACGGAAACAGCAAGAGTTTTTTACCGCGGATAGCGCGGATTTACGCGGATAAACATGGCGCCACTCTGACTACGATCGACGCTTCGTAACCTCCGCGCCCATCCGCGTCATCCGCGGTTGAACTCCATCTCCGAACAGAAAGAGCGTCAGAGTCGAGCCCCATGAATCAGACCGAAGCTATATTGAACATGGAAACGTATTGTCGAACCCTGGGCGGTGATTCCTGGAATCCGCGCCCATCCGCGGTAAATCTCCTTTTTCTCCGCGTCAGTTCGCGCGCGCGTAGGGGATCCAGCGCCGGACCAGGCCCTGCAGGGTTTCCTGCCGCTTCCAGCGCGCCAGGATGCGGTTGATCTCCTGGCGGAAGCCGGCCTCGTCATCTCGCAAGCCCCAGGCCAGGACTTCGGAAGTCAGCGGGCTGTTGACGACGGCCAGGCCGCGGTCCTCGTTCTCGGCGGCCAGCCACCAGACCACCGGGGCGTCGTGGATGAAAAGGTCCAAGCGCCCCGACAGCAAGTCCCTGACCGCGGCCGACGGGGAGGAATAGACTTTGCGCTCGGCGCGGGTGAACTCCTGCTGGACGAACAGATCGCCGGTGGTCGCCTTCTCCACGCCGACTTTCCCGTCGGTCATCATCACCGCGCCGCGGGTGATGAAGCGCTCCAGGTCGCTGCGCCGCACCAGGGCCATCTGGCCGACCTCCAGGTAGGGATCCGTGAAGGCCACGCGCAGGGCCCGCAGGCGCGTCACCGACATGCCGGACATGATGATATCCGTCCGGCGGTCCCGCAGCGCCGGGATCTGGTCGTCCCATTTCACTTCGACAAAACGCACGGGGCGGCCCAGTTCGCGCCCGAGTTCCCGGGCCAGGTCGACCTCCAGGCCCACGAGGTCATGGCCCTGCTTGTAGACCAGGGGGGGCATGTTGGGCGTCACACCCACCCGCAGCGGGGCGGCGTTCGTGCCGGGCGCACCGGCGGAATCGCCGCCCCCGGTGGCGCAGCCCGCCGCGGCCAGGAGGATGCCGAAGCCCGGCCCGATCATGCTCGCGCGCAACCCGGATCCAATTTTCATGACAGGTCCTTTCTTTTGAACTGCACCTTTCCGCTCCGCACGTTCTTGTGATCTTGCGGTTGCATGCCTGCTCGGCAGCGTCATTTCCCCCGCTGGTCGCTCCGCGCCGGCCGGGCGGGGCGCAGGCTCCGGCGGGTGGTCCCTTCCCCGGCCTGCGCTTACCAGCGCGCCCGGAAGCGCGCACCGCGTTCGGCGTCCTGTTTCAAACGCCGGCCCAGCGCCTGGCGGAGATCCGGCAAGTCCAGGCGCTTGAGGATGCCGCGGGGAAAATTGGAGCTCGGCCAGTTCAGGGCCGGGTCGCAGGCCTGCTCGAGATAGGAGTTCGGCGCCCCGCGGCAGAACACGCCGTCAATCCGCGGGTCCAGCACGCCCGCCATCAGGGCCAACAGGGCGCCCTGCCCCGCGCCGTGCAGGAAAATCCTGCGGGCGCCCTCGGCGCGCAGCAGGGCGACAACCGCCAGGACGTCATGGACCCGTTGTCCGAGGACGCACTCGCCATACATCAGGTAATAGCCGCAATACAGGTAATCGTAGCCGTAGTCGCTCACGAACTGGCCGGCATCGCCCCAGAGCCCCTCCCCGATCCCCCGCGGGTCGAGGCACCAGAAATCGCGGTACCCCCGCATGGTCCGGCGCGAAGCCAACTCCTCCTCGGAGGACAGGTTCGGCAGGTAGACATGCGCCGCCCGGCCGACCGCCAGGCGATGCGGGCGGCCGGCGGGCCCCACCCGGCTCAGGATCGCCAGGATGCCCGGTTCCGGTTCCACGCCAAAGTGGCAAATCATGGCGCCGGTCGGCTTGCGCCGCCCGATCCAGTTGAAAAAACGGCGGGTGTGCGGAACGCGGACCGGCAGGCGGATCCCCAGGACCGCGCGCAGGGCGGCGCGGATGTCGGCCGGCCGGGCGCGGGCCGCCGCCACCCGCCGCGCGCGCTCGGCGATCAGGTCGGCCATCGGCCGCGAACCGGCGGCCGCGACGTCGTTCTCCGGGGTTGCCAGCAATTCCTGTTCCTCCTGCCGCGGAGGCTGGCGGACCCGGCGGGGCGCGCCGCGTCCGAGAACCCGGTTGAAAAACGCGACCGCGGTTTCCTGGTTGGCGCGGGAAAAGGAATGCTCCTGGGTATCCAGCGCCAGGCGGCACAGGGCCGGGTCTCCCCCCGCCAGGACGTGAAGCCGTCGCAGCTCGGCGTGGCCCTGGCGCAAGCCGCGGTCGTCAAAATAGTCGTACTCCTGGCCGAGCAGCAGGGCAGGTTCGCCCAGTCGGGCCATGAGGAAGTCGATCTTGTCCAGGCCCGCCCGCAGGATCCCGGGGGGATACTGCTCCGAGTCCGCGGGCATCTCGTTCTCCAAATCGCACAGGTAGCTGGTCTGCCAGCAGGAGGTCGCCAGCATGCGCAGGCGGGGCTCAAAGGCCCAGATAAAGCTGGAAAGCGTGCCGCCGCCGGATTGGCCGGTAATTCCCAGTTGACGGCGATCGACTTCCGGCCGCGACGCGAGGTAGTCCACCGCCCGGATCCCGTCCCACAGGCGCCAGGCGCAAAACGGCTCGTCCACCAGGATGAGCTGCTTGCCCGCCAGGTTGTGGCCCCCGCACAGGTCGGCGGCGGCGCGGGTTTTGGGGCGGAACAGGCGCTCCCCCTGGTTGATGGGATCGTAGATCAGGACGGCATACCCGTTGCGGACCAGGCGCAGGCAGACGTCCTGGTACAGGCCATAGGCTTTCGCCGCCAGCGCGTGCCCGCAGGCCACCACGACCCCCGGCACGGGCCCCGACCGCCGCGCCGGGAGGTAGAAATTGGCGCTCACCAGGAACCCGGGCCGGCTCGCGAACAGCAGGCACTCCACCGTGAACGCGCCCCGGTCGGCGACGCGGGTCACCCGCGGATTGAGCGGGGTGCGGTCCGGCAGCGGCCCGAAGCACTTGGCCAGCTTGCGCCGCACCTCGTCCCGGTAGGCCAGGGCCTGGCGGCGGGTGCCGATTCCCGCCAGCGCCTCGCGCCGGCCGGCATACGTCCGCCGCAGGCGGCGGATGAATTCATCCCGCAACATGTGCATGTTCGCGTGCAACGCCACCCCCCCCTCCGGCCGGCCCGGCCGGCTCAGCGGACGCCCCGCCGTATTCCGGAACCCGTTGCCGGCGGGCGATGCCGCCCGCGGCATTGCCCGCCGCCTTCCCGGTCACAGCCGAATGCCTTTCAGCAACGCGCCGATCCGCACGGGCCGGCCGGTGCGGATGCTGCGGTTAGCGGCGATCCCGACCAGGATACTCCAGGCGCCGTCCCGGTAGTCGGCGGCGCGCCGGTAGGGATCCGGCGGCGGCCGGGGCGACAGCACATCCTTCAGCAGGAGATCGTCCCCCCCCCCGTGTCCGCCCCGGGCCTGCCAGACGGGGATATCCCGGGCGGGCTTGAAGTGCGGGTACAGCCGGATGCGGGTGCCCTGGGGGATCATGCCGCCCTGCTCACGGCCGTCGCCGCTGACATAGACGCTCTCCACGCAATCGTGTTCCAGCCGCCCGCGCGTGCCGTTGAAAACGATCCGGTAGCCCTCCCAGGGAACGAACGAATTGAGCGAATAGGACATGAAGGCCCCGGTATCGTAGCGGACCACCAGGTTCATGGTGTCCTCGATGTCCATGGGCTCGCCGAACACGCAGCGGTCGCGGAAATAGCCGTCGTGGCGCTCGCAGTCCAGGTAGGTTTCCTTCAGGCCTTTGTGCTTTTCGAGGTCGAGGAAGAAATGGCACCGTTTCCGCAGCCGGCAGTCATGGCAGCGCTTGGCGCGGCCCCGCAGGCCATAGCGCTCGGCCATGCCGCTCTGGCTGCCGTAAAACCGGCGGGCGCCCATGGCAAAGACCTCCGCCGGGTGCGCTGCCAGCCACCAGTTGACCAGGTCGAAATGGTGGGTCGCCTTGTGAACCAGCAGGCCGCCGGAGTTTTTCTTCTCGCGGTGCCAGCGCCGGTAATAGTCGGCGCCGTGGTCGGTATTGAGCATCCAGTGGAAATCCACCGAGAGCACCTCGCCGATCGCGCCCTTCAGCAGCAGGTCCTTGACCTGGGTGCGCGGCGGCGAATAGCGGTAATTGAAGGTCACCCGCACCTTGCGGCCGGTCCGGCGGGCGGTCGCGATGATCCGCCGACACCTGACCTCGTCGATCGTCATGGGCTTCTCGGTAATGACGTCGCAGCCCAGCTCCATGGCCCGCACGATGTAGGTGTCGTGGAAGCTGTCCTGGGTGGTGACGATGACGGTGTCCGGCTTCTGTTCCCGGATCATGGCGTCGAAGCGCGTGTCCGGGTAGAGCGGCACGGGGCGGCCCTGCCACTGCTCGGTGATGCAGCGCTGGTAGAGTTCCAACCGGCCGGGATTGCGGTCGCAGAGGCCCACCAGCTCGCCGGCGGCCTTCATGGTCTTGACCAGGGCGTAGGCATACATCCCGCCCCGGCTGCCCGCGCCCACCTGGGCGTAGCGTTTGCGTCTCATGATGTACCGTTCTCCTTTGTTTCAACCACGAATGGATAACCATGCACACGAACAGTGTCTCTTTTCCGAGTGAAACAATCCAACATGAAGCCTGGATCAAAGTACTCTATGATATTATTCCCCTCTCCGCGCCCATCCGCGTCATCCGCGGTTAAAGATATTGTTTCAGGAATTCCCGCACCGCCCGGAAGACCTCCACCCGCGCCCGCTTGCTCTTCCCCAGCAGGCCCGGGTTGTCCTCCACCGATGCCCGCCCGTCGTAGCCGGCCCGCCGCAAGGCGGCAAAAAAGCCGGGGAAATCGTAGGCCATGCCGGGGGCGGTTTCGGGAATGGACGGCGTGGCCAGATGCACGTGGGCCAGGCGATTCCCGGCGGCCGCGATGTCGGCCAGAGGCTCCTGCACGTCCGCCACGTGGAACAGGTCGGCCAGCAGGCGCAGGCGCGGGTGCCCCACGCGGTCCACGAAGGCCGCCCCCTGGTCCACCCGGTTGAAAAAGTTGCAGGCGCGTCGGCAGAGGGGCTCCATGGCGATGGTCATCCCATGCCGGCCGGCGATGTCCGCCGCCAGCCGCGCGGCCTCCGCGAGCTGCTCCCAGCCGCGCTCCGGGGGAAAGCCTTCCGGGAGCTTACGGGCGCCGCCGCTCCCGAAGACCATGATCTGCGCCCCGACCTCGGCGGCGCGGCGCAGGACCAGTTCCATGTGCCGGCGGACGGGGCCCAGATCCACCGACGGACCGGTGACCTTCAGTTCCCCCGGCAGGAAGCAGTTGATCGCCTCCATCCGGATGGGCGCCGCCAGCATGGCGGCGCGCAGGGGGGCGAACTCGGCCTCGCCCTTGTCGAAGGCCAGCGCCCAGATGCTGGTCTCGCCGTAATCGAATCCCGCGGCGGCGGCGTCGGCCAGCGCTTCCGGTCCGATGCAGATTCCCAGGCGCATAATTCCCCCCTTGAGCTGCCGGCCCCCGCAGGGAGCCGAGGATGGTCGTCAGCGCCGGCGGACGCGGAGGTTTCCATTCACGTGGCGCCGTACCGTCCGTGCCATCCGCGCTCACCGTTTTTTTTGATCGCCCAACCGGAAGGCAGCTGTAGCAGAATCCGAAGCCGGATGGCAAGGGAAAAGGCGCTTGACATCCGCGGCCGGATTCTCTATTCAACTCGTCCCATGGGACAGCAACTCGGCATACGCGTCAAACGCCTGCGGCGCAAGCGCTGGATCGATCGCAAGAAGGCGGCGGCAAAAAAGACCGCCCCGTCGGCGGCCGCTCCCGCCCCAGCTCCCGCGCCGGCGACCGCCCCGGCCCCGGCAGCCGCCCCCGCCAAGGCCTGAACGGGCACGGCATGAGCCCAGCCGCCACGCTGACAGGGTGGAGGAATGCGGGGGTCTCGCTCCTGCTGGCCGCCGGCCTCTGCGGCTGCCAGAGCTTTGCCCCCAAGATTCCGCCCCTGCCCCCCAACGCCATCAAGCCGGTGGTGGCGGTCACCGAGTTCGAGAACGAGACCGGCTTCGCCGGCCAGTGGAAGCTGGGGCGGGGGATCCCCGACCTGCTGGTGACCGAGCTCATGGCCACCCACCGCCTGATCGTCGTGGACCGCAAGAACCTGGGGGATGTCTTGGGCGAGATCACCCGCCAGGGCCAGGCCCTGTTCCGCAAGGAGGACAGCGTCGAGCGCGGCCGCCTGAAAAACGCCCGCTACCTGATCCGCGGGGTCATCACCGATTTCACCCAGACCGGGAGCTCGTCCGCCTGGTTCCGCTCCTCCAAGGCCGCCGGCGGGATCAGCGGCGCGCGCGCCCTGATCATGATCAGCCTGACGGTGACCGACGTCGAAACCGGGGAAATCATCGCCAGCGTGCTCGCCGACGGCTCGGCCAAGGCCTCGGGCAAATGGGCCCGTTTCGACTACAGCGGCGTGACCTTCGGGGGCGACCTGTTCTTCAAGACCCCCATTGGGCAGGCCACCCAGGAAGCCATCCGCAAGGCCGTTTTCATCATTGTCCAGGACATCCCCTACGCCACCTGGCAGCCGCGCCTGGCGGACGTCGCCGGCGAATACGTGATCGTCAACGGCGGCGAGAACGTGGGGGTGCGGGAAGGCGACGTCTTCGATGTCCGCGAAGAGGGACGCGCCATCACCGACCCCGCCACCGGCAACGCCATTGATCATATCGCGGGGAAAATCGTGGCGCGCATCCGGATCACCGGGGTGCGGGCCACGGCCTCCAGCGGCGTGGTGGTCTCCGGCCAGGCCCGGCGCGGCTTTTTCCTCGAAAAAATCGCCTCGCCCGGCGAGCCGCCTGCCGGGCGGCGACAATAATTTGCCGACTTTTTCGTTGATCATTTTAGGGATTTGGCGTATAAATCAAACCGAGGGGCGGGGTCGAACGGGTTTCCATCAAGGGAGGAAAAAACCATGATCTCCAGATCCAGAGGCAAGCGGGGCCAGGCCATAACGGAGTATATCATCATCGTCGCCATCATCGCGCTGGCGGCCTTGGCCGTTTTCGGCCTGTTCGGCGACCGAATCCGCGCCATGGTCGGCGGCGCCGCCGAAGAGCTGGGCGCCGATTCGAGTTCCGTCAGCGACGCCGTGGGCGAGGAAGGCGATTCGCTCCAGAAGCTCAAGGACCTGAAGCCCAGCGAGTGACGGGACCGGGGCTTCGTCCCCTTCCGTCAGGTCCACCTCCGGCGGGAAACGGCTTGGGAGGTTTTGGGGCTTTGTTCCGCGGACGGAACAAGGTTGTCCGGCCTCCCTGCTGGCTTTTGCAGGAGCCTCTCCGATTAGAGGCCGTCATGCACACCGCCACCGGCACTCCATGGATCGTCCTCCAAGCGGGGCGGACCATATTCCGTATTGCAGGGCGGGAACTCCTCCCGACCTCCAGGAAAGTCGGGACGGGATACCGGCCTGAGGCGAGCAGACGTGCCGATCTGGGAATTGGACCGGCGGGCAATCCCGCCGAAGCGGCGGGACGTGCCCGCCCTACAAATATCAAATTCCTATTAGATCCAGGGTGTCGGGCGGGCACCCGGGCGTCGGCCGCCGGTCGGCGCGGACAGGCCCTGGTGGAATCCTGTGTGGTCATTATCATCCTCTGCCTCCTGCTGATGGGCTTTTTCCAGCTTTCGCGCTTTTTCATGGCCCAGGAAATCCTCCAGTACGCCGCCGGCCGCGGCGCGCGGGCCAAGACGGTGGGCTTCAACGACTTCATGGTCTACAAGGTGGTTCGCGTGGGAACCATCGCCAATGCCGGCCGGATGACCTACCCCGCCCTGGAGGAACAAACCCCCACCGAGCTCTCGCTGACCCTCGGCACGCGCTTCCGCACCACCTTCCCAAACGCCGTCTCCGGCGGACCGGCCGCCCAGCGCGAGATGGAGGAGGCCCGGATCCCCCTCTACCTTGGGGCGGACTGGCAGATCCAGCTCCCGGCCATCCTCGATTACGAGAACTGGGGAACCGTGTCGTCGGCGTGCGTGGAGCGGGAATCCCCCCCGCTCCTTGATTTTTACGTGCGCCAGCATTTCCCCATCAGCCTGCCCCTGTTCCGGCTGTTCTACGCCGACGATACCCTCCCCCTCTCCGGCAAGGTGACCATCGAGAATCACTACCCGCTCTACCTGGACGTCGAATGACAAAGAAATGTAGAAGGCAGAAGGCAACATTACGAATTGCCAAGGCCTGGCGATCCGCCGGCTGCCTTCTGAATACCAGCGTTTTAACGAATTCGGAACGATCGGCGCGGGCGAAGACCCGGGATGCGCTTTGCTCCCCTTTCTGCCTTCCGCAGCCTCAATTCTTGATTTCTTCCCGCTCCGGCCAGACCATGATCTTCATGGTCATGGCCCTGGTGGTCCTCTCGCTGGTCCTGCTCTGGAACTTCGACCTGCACACCATCCTGCACCTCAAGGCGCGCACCCAGAACGCGGGCGACGCCGCCGCCCTGGGCGCCGCCCGCTGGCAGGGCCTCAGCCTCAACCTGGTCGGCGATCTCAATATCATGCAGGCCGTCCTGCTCAGCGGGGGCGACACCAACGGCGCCGCCCAGGTCAACGCCCTGCAGGCGCGCCTGTGTTTCGCCGGGCCGGGCCTCGCCCTGCTGGCGGCCCAGCAGGCGGCGAAAAACAACGCCATCTTCGCCAGCAGCGATTTCACCGAGCGCCTGGGCGAGCACGCCGACGCCGTCCTGACCGAATACGGCGAAGTGTTCACGGAACCCTACCCCAATTGCTGGCAGGAATACGGCACGATCCTCCAGAATATCGCCGGCCAGGGCGTCAGCGCCGCACCCGACAACGCCCGCCTCTACGCGGATTACGTCGGCGGCCACACCCTGCTGGACCTGAGCTTCTACGGCGCCATCGCCGGGCGCGACTGGTGCTGGTTCAAGCACCATGCCCTGGACCTGCTGACCGATTACAACGACTTCAACGACTGGCCCCCGCTCCCGCTGGTGATTCCCACCACCCACCCCGTCAACAGCGAAATCTTCGGCCTGGGCCTGGCGCCCCGGACCACCACCCTGCCCGGCGGATCGGACACGCTGGCCCTCATGAACGCCCTGCGCGAAGAGCGCGGCCTGAGCGAGACCGCGATTTCCAACGAGGTGGCCGGCCAGCCGGCCACCTGGTATTGCTACGATGGCTCGTGGTCAAGCTGGAGCGCCTTCTCCCTGGAGGGCGAGGACCCCTTCCCGGCGGCCGGGCCGGTCAGGCCCGAATACGACTACGCCGGCGCGGACGCCGCCATCCGCATCGAGGCTGAAGCCCGGCGGCAGACGCCCGGCGCCAGCGGCGCCAACATTACCTGGACGGCGGCGGCCAAGCCCTTCGGCTACCTGGAAACCGGCGACGGCCGGGTGCGCCCGAACGCCTGCGGTATTGTCCTGCCGGCCTTTCGCAGCGTCCGCCTGATCCCGGTGGACACCGCCTCGGGACCGGCGGGCGGGGCCTACAACATCGAGTGGCGCGAGCACATCGAGGACCACCTGCCGCTCTACATGGAAAACGGGACGGACGGCCTGGAAGCCACCTGTTTTTACTGCCGCCAGCTCGACACCTGGGAAAACTGGGATTTCCGCGCCGGGGGCCGGGCCTGGCTGGGCGCCACCGACGACGACGGCAACCTCCTGCACCCCTGCATCGTCACCGGCGGCGGGGGCGGCGGAGGCGGCGGCGGGGGCGGCCGCCGCCGGGGGCATTGAGGAAAATTAAAAATGCAGATGGCAGAATTAAGAAGCGTCGGAACTGAGTCCCTTTTTTCCGCGGGGGACGCCGGGGCATTCTGCGTTCCGCCCTCCGCCCTCCACCCTCCGCCGTCTGCCCTCCGTCATCAACCATTAACCATCAACCATTGCCCATCCCCCATCCCCCATCACCCATCACCCATCAACCATTGCCCATCCCCCATCCCCCATCAACCATCACCCATCA
>CAZVVD010000016.1:0-39929 GCA_964630555.1 uncultured Verrucomicrobiota bacterium
GACCTCGTGCCCCGTTTCCCTCAATGATAATTCACCAGAAAATGTCTGAAGCGCCCTTTTCTTTTTAAACGCAGTCTGTCGCAGGATCCCCAACCCCGCCATCGGGGAAACCCTGATTCTCGGCGTAAAAAAATCTGATGGCCTTCGTCCGGTCCGCCGCTTAAACCGCCACCCACCGCCGGTCGGCGAGGGCCCGCGGGCACGCGTCAGACGAACCGCCTAGCGGCAGATCGCTGAACAGCGCCTCGAAGAACAGGGCCCGCCGATTCACCGGCATGCTTTTCGCCAGGCGCCGCACGGCCCCGGACGGCGTCCGGACGCTGATCGCCTCGTCGGTGATTTCGCCTCTGACGGTAAACCGATCGATTGCAAACGACGTTTGGCTTTCCATGGTTCACCTCTTTCGCCCCTTGGCTCTTTGATGGCGACAAGCTATAACACCGCGCTTCCGCCGCCTATCAGGGCGGTTCCGAATCCGGCCTTCGAAATACCCGAACGCTCCTCAGGGAATTTGAGGCCCGGAAACAGGATTATCCCGATGGCCGATTTTTCAAGCGGACCTTAAATTCTTTCCCGTGAACATACACGCTTTTGCGAGTATGTTGGGGAGGACCCCGCATGCGGGGCCTCGGCGGGCAATATGCCCGCCCTCCCTTGGGTCGCGGGTACCGCCCGCCTTAATCCCTTAACCATCGTGAACCGCGATAAGAAGCAAGAAAAGGATTAACCACGGAGGCACGGAGAAAAAGAGATGGCTTGAAATCGTGTTTTTGCACAGCCAAAAACCGATTTCAATCCGCGTTCATTTTGGAGCAGGAAGGGAGTCTGCCCATCTCCTCTCCATCTCCAAAGTGAACCCATGTTGTCAAATTTTGGATTGGCGTTCCGCCAATCCAAAATTTGACAAAGGCTCCTCTTGTTGCCTGCCCTGCGAAGCGCCTTGGCGAAGCAGGGTCTCCGTGCCTCCGTGGTTGTATTCTTTTTTCATTGGGTTGCGGCCATGGCGCCGCGTTAGGGTTCATGGCAGCGCGAACGATGCGGACGACCCAGCGCAAAACGACGAAAAGGAGGAACGGCCATGTCGGATTTAAGAACGACCTATATGGGGATCCCGCTGGCGAACCCGATCATCGTCGGGGCGTCCGGGCTGACGGCCGACATGAACACGATCCGCGAGATCGCCCAGGCCGGCGCCGGCGCCCTGGTCACGAAATCGCTCTTCGAGGAGCAGATCCAACTGGAGCGTTTCCAATTCGACGAGGATCGCGAAAAATACGGTTACCGGAATCCGGAAATGATCACGGTGGGGCCCGCCCTTGAATTTCAGGGCGCCCAGGAACACCTGATGTGGGTCCGGGAAGCCAAGCTGGCCGTGGGCATCCCGGTCTTTGCGAGCCTGAATGCCGTGAACTCCGAAACCTGGCTCGCGGACACCGGCGTTGACGGGCTGGAATGCAATCTGTTCGCGACCCCGAAAGCGCCCCGGCAGTCCGGCGCCGCCATCGAAGACGAGCAGGTGGCCCTGGTCGCCGCGCTCAAAAAGAAGGTCGCCCTTCCCATCGCCGTCAAGCTCAGCCCGTTCTACACCAACATCCTGGAAGTCGTCGGCCGCATGGACCAGGCCGGGGCTGACGGCTTCGTGCTGTTCAACCGGCTCTTCGAGCCCGATCTTGATCCGGCCGGCGAGACGATCACCGCGCCCTTCGGGTTCAGCCGGGATACCGACAGCCGGTTGCCGCTGCGCTACGCGGCGCTCCTGGAAGGAACCCTGCGCGCCAGCCTCTGCTGCAGCACCGGCATCATGGACGGCGAGCAGGTGATCAAAATGATCCTGGCCGGCGCCGATGCCGTCCAGGCGGTCAGCGCCCTATACGGGCGGGGGATTTCGCAACTCCGGGCGATGCAGGAAGCCTTGGGCCGATGGATGGACGCCAAGGGCTACAACACCCTGGCGGATTTCCGCGGCAAACTCAGCCAGCGGCATGCCGGCCATCCCGGGGCCTATACCCGGGCCCAGTATGCGCGCCTGCTGATGAACCCCGATATCATCATTAAAAATGCGCCGGTGCTTTGATCACTCTCGGCAGGAAATACGTTAAGGCGGGCTGTGCCCGCAACCCAAGGTAGGGCAAAGCCTCAGGCTGAGCCGTGGTATAAAGGACGGCTCGGCAGGGACGCCTCGCCCTACCGAAAGACACACGCAAAAGCGTGTAGGTTTACGAAAAAGCGTCTAACGTATAGCCGCGAGTACTAACCCTGCTTTCGCAGAGCCAGCTGCCGGTCGGCCGAAGCGGGATTTTCGGCAAGAAGGCTTGTGTGAACCCTGTTTTGCAGATAAACATGAATTCATGTCAGATGACCTGACAAGCAAGGGAACCCGGCTGTTGCAGGAGCTTCGGCCCTTGTTTCTCCCGGCTTCGGCTGTGCCGGTCATCCTGGGCTGCGCGCTGGCGTTCCACGACACCGGAACATTGGATTGGACCCTCTGCCTGTTGACGCTCGCGGGCGTGCTCTGCATTCATGCCGGGGCTAACACGGCGAACGATTATTTCGATCATGCCAGCGGCAATGACGCCGCGAACCGCGACTACGTGCGCCCCTTTACCGGCGGCAGCCGGATGATCCAGAACGGGCTCCTGGCGCCGCGGGAGGTGCTGGGGTTGTCCGTGTCCTGTTTTGCCGCCGGCGCCGGCATCGGCGCGGTCCTGTGGCTGCAAACGGGCATCGGGGTGCCGATCCTGGGCCTGACCGGTCTGGCCGGCGGATTTTTTTATTCGGCGCCGCCGGTCCGCCTGGCGGACCGCGGACTCGGGGAGCCGGTGGTGGCCCTGCTTTTCGGCGTATGGCCAACCCTCGGCGCCTATTATGTCCAGACCGGCAGGCTGTCAGGCGACGCCTTGCTCCTCTCCCTGGCGCCGGCCGTGCTGATCCTGATGGTCCTGCTGATCAACGAATTCCCGGATGCGGCGGCCGACGCCGCGGTCGGCAAGCGCACCTGGGTGGTCCGCCTCGGGCAGCGGCGGGCCGCGCGGCTCTACCTGGTGTTGCTGGGCCTCTGGCCGCTGCCGATCATTTACAGCCTATGTTCAGGCCATCTGCCGGCCGCGCTGGCCCTGGCTTTGGCCCCGGGCTTGGCCGCTTTCTGGCTGGCGCCGCGCGTCTGGCTCCATTATGACCGGCCGCGGACGCTGGCGCCGGCCAATGCCCTGACGATCACTTTGTATCTCGGAGTGGCACTGCTCATGGCGCTGGCCTTGGTCATGGCCAGGCTGTTTCCAGCGCCGTAATTCGTCGGTTATTGGGCGGCTTCCTGTCCGGCAGCTGCCGGGCAGGCGCCGATAAATTAGGCCGCCAAGGGCGGCAACTCTTTCTTGGAGCCGGGGTGCCCCCACCCCGTCCGAGATTCTGACCGGCCTGAGGTCAGGCCGGCTCCAACTTTGAAATTCCTATGCATTAAATTAGGCCGTCAAGGGCGGCAACTCTTTCCAAGGTAGGGCGAACCCTCCGGGTGAGCCGCTCTTCATTGGACGGCTCGGCCGGAGGCCTCACCCCACCTCGCATGGTCCGCCGGAGGCGGATCCACCTGCTGGCGAAAATTTCTATGCATTGAATGACAAGCACCTCGACTTGACAGGCGTCGTTATGCTAGCCTGTTCAGCAGATACGACGATGGCATCATGGATAGAGCATGAAACAGGTCCTGATCATCGGCGGCGGATTCGGCGGACTGGCGGCCGCCCGGCGCCTGTCCGCATTCCGGGGACGGATCGCCGTCACCCTGGTAGACCGCCGGGGCACCGCCGACTTCCTTCCGCTCCTGCCCGACATCATCGGTGGACGCATTCCCGCTTCGGCCGCGTCCACGGGGCTCGACCGTCTGGCCCGGCGCCTGGGCTTCACGTTCGTTCATGACACGGTCCGGGAGATCGATCCCGAACGGGGCCGGGCAACGTGCGAGCGGAGCGTCATTCCCTACGACGCTGCGATCATCGCCGGCGGCGGCGAACCCAACTATTACGGCAACCGTGCGGCCCAGCAGGCGGCCCTGCCGCTCAATTCCTGCCGGGATGCCGAGCGGCTGGCGGCAGCGCTGGCGGAGCGCGATATTACCACCTGGGTGATTGCCGGGGGCGGATATACCGGCGTTGAGATCGCCACCCAACTGTGGCGCCGCTTCACCGCCGGCGGCGGCCGACCTCGGCACATCGTGATCGTGGAAGCCGCGCCGTCCATCCTGGGCCCCTTACCCAGGTGGATGAAAGAGGCTGCCAGCCGGCAGCTGGCCCGTCTGGATATCGTTCATATTGAACGCGTCACCTTGGCCGACATCTCCGGCCCTCGTCTGACCCTATCCACGGGCCAGGTGTTCGAGTCGGCGGGCTTGATCTGGTGTGCCGGGGTCCAGGCCCCGGAGTTCGTCCGCTGGCTGCCCTTCCCCAAGAGCCCCCATGGCCGGGTCCTGGTGGACCCACACCTGCGCGTCCGGGAGCGCCTGTATGCGGCCGGGGATTCGGCCGCCTATGTCGCCGGCGGCCGGCCGCTGCGCATGTCAGTGCAGTTCGCCCGCACCCAGGGCGCCTGCGCGGCCGCCAACGTCATCCGTGATTTCCGGCCCGCCCGCCCGCGGGCCTACCGGCCCCGCGATCCCGGCTTCGTGCTGCCCCTGGCCGGCGGCGCTTCGTACGGAGTCGTTTTCGGCCTGCGCCTCAAGGGCCGCTTGCCGACGGCGCTGCACTATATCATGTGCGTGGCGTTGACGCGCGGACTGCGGCCGCGCTGGCGATTGGGCCGGGCCCTGTGCCGGCCGCAAGACACGCAACCTCAACCCCCCAACAAGGAGGCGGACATGCCGACATGCTGCAGTGGAAGAATCGAAGGACGGAGCGCCGGGCTGGCGTTCCTGCGCTGGGGATTAGGCCTGCTGTTCCTGGTGGGCGGCATCGGAAAACTATTCCACCTGGCCGGCTTTGTGCAGGGCTACCTGCTGCCCGCGTTTGCCGCCACCTTCCTGCCGGCGGGACTGGTGGCGGTCTATGGCTACGCCCTGCCCTTTGTCGAAACGGCGCTGGGCGCGCTGTTGCTGCTCGGCTTATGGCGGCAGCCCGCCCTGCTGGTCAGCGGCCTGACCTTCCTTTCGCTGGCTTTCGGGCAGATGCTGCTCCAAAAGCACGACGTGGTGTTCCAGATCATGGTCTACCTGGCCGTGACCGGCGTCCTCCTCTTCCTGGGCGAATACGACCGCTGGACTGTCAGCGGCTGCTGCCGCTCTTCAACCCGGGATGCATAAAGGGATTAGCGAGAAGGGGCGCCGGCCGGCTGGTTGGGGCAAGCCGCGCAGAGGTCATACCGCCTGGCGAACCGCGTTCAAGGCGGCGTCATAATCGGGCTGGCTCGTCAATTCCGGAACGAGTTCCTTGTAGGCGATCCTGCCCCCGCCATCCAGGACATAGACGGCGCGGGCCAGGAGGCCCATGCCCTTGATCAGCAACCCGTAGCGCATTCCGAATTCGCGCCAGACATGGTCGGACAGCACGAGGACCCGGCCGATTTTCTCGGCTTCGCAGAACCGTTTCTGGGCAAACGGCAGATCCATGCTGATCGTCATGACGGCGACACCGGGCGGCAGGTTGTCCGCCTCGGTATTGAAGCGCCGGGTCTGCAGGGAGCATACGGGGGTATCCAGGCTCGGCACCGCGCTGATCAGGCAGATCTTGCCCGCAAAATCCCGGAGGCTGACCGGCTTGAACGCGCCGTCCACGACGCGGAATTCCGGGGCTTCCTGGCCGACGCCGGGCTGATCCCCCAGCAGCACCAGGGGATTGCCGTTCAGGGTCACCCGTCCCGCCTGTTCCTTTATCTTCATGGCGTTGACTCCTTTCCCCGCGCCGCCGCACTCCCGCGCGCAAGACGGTGCGGCGTTTGACCCGACCGCCTGGAACCTTACTTGTTCCGCCCGATCATCAGCTGGATGTCTTCCTCGAGGTTCTGCAGGTCTTCCTCATGGCTCACTTCGTCCTGCAGGATCTGCACCACCACGTTATAGGTGACCGGATCGGCCTCCCGGGTGGTCTTGAGCAGCTTGGAATAGGTCGTGATGGCGCACTGTTCCCCCTTGATATTCTGCTTCAAGATCGTCTCGACATACGGATCGTCGGGCGCTTCATAGCCGCAGTTGGTCCACTGGTACCAGTCTTCCGGCTTAGTGACCGGCATCCCGCCAAGCTCGATGATCCGCAGCGACACCAGCCCGGCATGCCTGAGCTCGTCGGCCGCGTGCTGGTTCAGCTCGGCGATGACCGCGTCCTTCATCGGCCCCTTGACGACCTGGGCGCCGACCCAGTACTGGTAATAGGCCAGCCATTCGTCGGAAAACGCCTTCCGCAAGAGGGTGATGAGCTGGTCCACATCCATGCCGATGATTTCCCGCCCCCTGGTTCCCATGATGGGTCCTCCTTCCACTGCGGGCTATGCCCGCAACCCAAAGAATTTGCCCGCGAATCACGCTAATGAACGCGAATGTATTTTAGAAAACATATTCTCATTCGCGTCTATTCGCGGGTTTTGCGGGTAAAGCTCCTGTTTCTTTCCTTCGCTGTTCCTGATGGATCAGGCACTAATCTGTTCCGGAATTGACCGACCTATTTCGCGGGTTGGGTCACCGTATTGCCTGCGGCCACCCAGTCTTCGATGCCGAAGGGATACACCAGGACCCGCTTATACCCCAGGGCGTCAAGCTTCTTGGCCAGGGTTCGGCTCGCGGGGCACTTCAGGTTGGCGCAATACGTCACGATCAGCGCGTCCTTGGACTTGAGCTTCGCGAGAATGTCCTCGTCCTTGGCGTCGGGGGCCAGGGTCTGCGCGCCGGGAATCCGGCGGCCGTCGTCGTATTTGCCGCTCCGGGCATCGAGCAAAGTCAGCGGCACTTTGGCGTCCAGGAGGGCCTTCAAGGCCGCGGTGTTGATTTCCGCCATGCGCATCGGGCCCTGTGCGCATGGGCACTTGTCGCCCGCAAGGCCGCATTTTCCGCAAGAGGATTTCCCGCACAGGCCGACCCCGCCCGACGAAGCGCCCTTGCCGCTGGGCATACAGCAGCAGCCGCACAATCCGAAACCGATCAGCGCCGCGACAACGATCCATCCCATGTTCTTCATGACCGTTCTCCTTGACGATGGCGTCCTGGCCGCCGAACTGATTTCACCGCACCCTTTCGACTCGATGACGGCGCGCCTCCTTGGTTGTTGCCGGATCGGATCCGCTTCCGATGCCGGGCGCTATCCGCCGCCAGCGAATTTAGGGTTTGAACACGCAGCCATTCTCGCCGCGCGCAGGTTTTTAGCCCATCAGCGCGTCCCTGATTGGTCCCTACGAAAAGCCTTAGGCGGACTCAGCGACTTCGAAGCGCAGTATCAGGAAATAACCGATGGCGTTCGGAGACGAATGCGGGTATGCTGGCGTTAAAACAAAGGAGGGTGGTCCCGACCTCCGGTCCGGCGCAACAGGAAAAGCGATGCCCCTGGCTGGAAGCCCGGAGCCGAGCAGGGCGGGGGATCGAATGTGAAAGCGATCTCGCCAAACAAGGAGGAATCCATGAGCGTCAAAATCCACGTCGTGTTCTACAGCATGTACGGCCACGTTTACCGGCTGGCGGAGGAGGAAGCCGCCGGCGCCCGCGAGGTTGCCGGCTGCGAGGTCGGGCTCTACCAGGTGCCCGAGCTGGTCCCGGCCGACGCCCTCGAAAAGAGCGGCGCCACGGCCGCGCGTCAAGCCTTCGCGCACATCCCCCTGGCCGACCCCAAACGCCTCGGCGAGGCCGACGCCCTCATCTTCGGCGCCCCCACCCGCTTCGGCAACATGTGCGCCCAGATGCGCAACTTCCTGGACCAGACCGGCGGGCTCTGGATGAAAGGCGGGCTGGTGGGCAAGGTGGGCAGCGTCTTCACCAGCACGGGCACCCAGCACGGCGGACAGGAGACCACGATCACGAGCTTCCACAGCACCCTGCTCCACCACGGCATGATCATCGTCGGCGTGCCCTACGCCGAGCCGCGGCTCATGAACATGAAGGAGATCACGGGGGGCACCCCCTACGGCGCCTCGACCCTGGCCGGACCGGACGGCTCGCGCCAGCCGAGCGCCAACGAGCTGGCCATTGCCCGGTTCCAGGGGAAACACGTGGCGACGATCGCCCGGAAACTGGCGGGACGATAAATGGGGAGCGGCGGCGAGGGGCGACTGTCTGCACTTACCGCCCCCCCCAATAAAGGGGGGGTGGACTTTATTCTGGATTGTAGGGCGGGAATGCCCCCTGGGCTTCCCGCCGGTTTCGGAACGGACCCGGCGGGCTCGCCCTGCGAAGCGCCTTGGGCGAAGCGGGGCAATCCCGCATGCCGGACGTGCCCGCCCTACAAATGACAATGTCTGACAACGACCTCGCCAGGGAAGGCCCATGCCCATCAAATTCCACGAGGAAACGCGGCTCCGGGGCATCCCGGTCAGCGACGGGGCCGTCGTGGCCAGGGTTTGCTTGTTCAACGAGCGGCGCCACGCCAACCTGCCGGTCTACCGGGTGACCGGCGAGGGCATGGAGCGCGAGCGCGCCCGCATCCTCCGGGCCGCGAACCTGGCGGTGGAACAGCTCGATCGCCTGAAGCGGGACGTGGAAGGCCGCCTCGGCAAGGCCGAGGCCGAGATTTTCGCGGCCCAACTCATGATCCTGCAGGATCCCGAGCTTCGCCGGCAGATGCTCGACGCCGTGGCCGCCGGCAGCGTCAACGCCGAGGCCGCGATCACGGCGACGCTCGACGCCAACGAGGCGCGCCTGGCGGCCCTGGATAACGAGTACATCCGGGAGCGCGCCACGGACATCGGGGAGATCAAGCGGCGCCTGCTGGACATCCTCGGCAACCTGAAGCCCTCCCTGCAGTGCGCAGGACTCCCCCACTGCCAGAAGGGGCGCAACCGCATCATCGTGGCCGAGGAGCTCACCCCTTCCCTGACCCTCGAGCTGGACGTTGAGCACACCCGCGGGTTTGTCACCGAGCGCGGGGGCAAGACCTCGCACGCCGCCATCCTGGCCCGGGCCCTGGGCATCCCCGCCGTGACCGGCGTTGCTGGCCTGCACTCGGCCATCGGCTGCGGCACCGAGCTACTGATCAACGGCGCCACCGGCGAAGTGGTGGTCTGGCCTTCCGAAGACACGCTGAAATCCGTCCCAGCGGCAGTTCCGGCAGCGCCGCTATCGCCGGCCGACGCCCTGCCGGTCGCGGGCTTCCAGGTCATGGCCAACATCACCACCGCCGCCGACGCCGCCGAGGCGCGCACCCTGGGCGCCGAGGGCGTCGGCCTGTACCGGACCGAGTTCGAGTTCTTCGCCGCCGGCCGCCTGCTCGCCGAAGAGGAGCAAACCACCCGCTATGCCTCGGTCGTCGCGGCCATGGCGGGCCGGCCGGTGACCTTCCGACTGCTGGACATCGGGGGCGACAAGACGGCGCCCTTCTTCGGACTCGCGGAGGAGGAGAACCCCTACCTCGGATTTCGCGGCGCCCGCCTGCTCCTGGCCCGGCCCGACCTGCTGGCCCCCCAGGCCCGGGCGCTGGCGCGGGCCGCGGCGGGCGGGCCGGTCCGGGTGCTCTACCCGATGATCGTGGACGTCGAGCAGTTCCTGGCGCTGCGGAAAATGTTCGGCGAAACCGTGAAGGATCTCCCGCCGGGACGCCTCGAGCACGGGGTCATGCTGGAGGTGCCCTCCGCCTGCCTGCAGGCGCGGGAGCTGCTGGCGGCCGCCGACTTCGCCAGCGTGGGCACCAACGACCTGATCCAGTACCTGTTCGCCGTGGACCGCAACAACGACCGGGTGGCCTACGACTATTCCCCCGACCGCCCGGTGTTCTGGAACCTGCTGGCCGAGATCGCGCGGGCCGCGGAGGAGGCCGGGCGGCCGCTCTCGGTTTGCGGGGAAATCGCCGGCGATCCCGCCTTTGTCGCCAAGCTGACCGGTCTGGGCATCTGCTCGGTTAGCGTCAGCGCCAAGCTGATCCCCCGCGTGCGCCGGGCGGCGCGCGCGGCCTTAGGGTGTTCGGATCCGTCGTCCGCCGCAGGCTCAGCGCTCACGGGCGCACCTGCGCCAAGGGATGGCCGCAAGTGCCAACCTGAATAACGATAGCAACCAGAAAGGACATCAGCGATGAATCCATTCTGCCTATGGTTGAGCGCGGGCCTTTTCCTGATCCGGGCCGGCCTCGGCGCAGAGGTGACACGCGCAGCGCCCGTGACGTCCGCAGTCCCCGGTGTCCAAAGTCCCGCCGCGGCGGCAGCCCCTTCCAAGGAGTCTCCCGCCGCGGAAGCGGTTTATACGCCGCTCCCGAATCCGGGGAAGTCCGTGCCGTTGGATGACAACCACTCCTTTAGCTACGGTTTCGACAAGCCGCCCAAGCTGGGAATCTCGATCATGCGGGTGGAAATTTTCACGCGTGACGGGAAACGCGATACCACCTTTGTCGTCAAGGGCGATGCGGACATGCCGTCCATGCGGGGCGCCCATAGCAGCGGCATCAAGGACTTTTCCCTTTCGGACAAGGGCGTGTACCTCATGCCCGTACGGCTGGTGATGCCGGGTCAATGGGAAATTCGGCTCTTATTTGTCAGAGAAGGAAAGACGGTGTTCCGTGGCGCCCATCTCTTCGATCTGTAAACCGCTGCTGCTGGCCGTTCCGGCGGCATGGCTTGCGGGCGCGGCCAGCGCGTTGGAAGAAACCCACCTTCTTTATCTCGAGGCCCAGGGCCTTGCCGGGTATTCGAGCTATTTGGACAAACCGATTTTTTACTCCATGAATCCGGAGGCCGAAATGCAGAAGCCCAGTGTAGGGTTCGACTACCTCGGCCGCTTGTCCGGTGCGCGGGGAGACTGGGGCGCGCTGGGGCTTCAAGGCCGGCTGGCGCTGATCGCGGACACCACGATCGAGCGGGTTCAGCCCCAGCTCTATAACGCCTGGTTCAAGGTCAAGACGCCCTGGACCGACGCCTGGATCGGTCATAACCGCCCGGCGCTTGGGCTCGGCTCCTACTTCGACAGTCACGCCCTGCTCCTGCGGACCCTGTCGGTCCAGGGGTTCGGGTATGACCGCGACTGGGGGATCGGTGTCACGCGCGACCTGGCCTGGGGCAACCTGCAATTCAGCGCGACCACCGGATCGGGGATGCCGCTGTATTTCAGGGGAAACTTCATGCTGGCCGGCCGGGTGGGCTATGGCGTGCTCAACGAGGACAACTTTACGGTGGGGTTGTCCCTGGGAGGCGGGCAGACGCTCGACACGATGGGGTATGAACTCCGGGAACCCGATCCGCTCTCCATGGGCTTAGCGCAGATCGACATCGCGTTTCTTCGGGACAACCTGGAGCATCGCTTGGAACTGCTATCGGGGGAATGGCTCGGCGACACCACCTCGGTGGCGATGTACCGACTGGGCATTCTGCTGGACGCGGAGGGGCGGACGAAGCTCGAGGCCCAGCCGACCTGTTGGACTTCAGGCGCTGACAACTGGCAGTTCGAGGCCTGTGTGTCCCGCCAGCTGACTTCCGACCTCACGTTCCGGACGATGTACGAATACGACCATAACGACAGGGATCAGCGCGTGGTTCTGCAGCTGTATTTTTACATGCCGGCCTGACGAGGCCCGAGAAAGGAAAGCGCCGTGAGGCTTCAAGCCGATGCGATCGACAGGGCGATCCCGCGCCGCCGGACGCCCGTATTCGTGGCGGGGCTGTTGATGATCCTGGTCCGGGCGCTTCCGGCCTCCGGCGCCGTCGGCTGCGACTTAAACGATCCCGACCGCGACGTGGCCCGCCTGTATCCCGGATCCACGGGATACCGGACGACGTACGCTTCGATCGAGAAGCGGGGCGGCGAGCCGCTGCTCCGGAAGATCGAGGCGCGCCTGGGGGACCGCTTCCGCGGACTCTACGAAACCATCGATGTCCCCTATACCATTTACACGATCTATGCCGGGACCAACCTCATCGGCTATATTCACGGCGTTAACGAAAAGGGGCAATATGGCGGCATCCAGGTCTTCGTGGCGCTGGACCTGCGGGGTCGGATCACGTCGTTTTATATCCAGAAATTGACCAGCCGCTGGTCGAAGGCCCTGCGCAACCCCGGGTTCGGCAGCCAGTTCACCGGCTTGACGCTGAAAGATTTCGAAGGCTACGCTCCCGTCACCGGAAACTGCACGGGGAAAGCGGCCGATATCCGCAACCCGGATCCCGAGGCGGCCGTCGATTATTCGGCCATCCTGCGGGGGGTGAAAAAGAACCTGATTCTCATGGATGAATTCGTCTTTTCCGTGAACCAGGAGTCCCCATGATCGGCAAGTTCCAGATCGCCGGCAAAAACCTGCTCCGGAAAAAAGCCCGCTCGTTCCTGACGCTCATCGGGATCATGCTCTCTGCGTGGGTGCTGGTGAGCCTGCTCGGCTTCAATCGCGGTTACGAGCATGCGCTGAACCGCGACATCGGCAACATGGGGTATCAAATCATGGTGATGGCCAAGGGCTGTCCCTACGAGGCCGCCACGATGATGCTCCAGGGCGGCTCGGGCTTGCGCTACATCGAACCGTCAATGCTGGCGTCTATTCAACAAGAACCGGAAGTGGAAAAAGTCACGCCGATCCTTATGCAGGCCTTCTTCGACCCCAACCGGGGCGCCAGCGGGGGCATTGCCGGGTATTTCGGCGTCGAGCCGGCCACCTTTCCCGCCATGAAACCCTTTTTACAGTTCCGCCAAGGCGGCTGGTTCCAGGACGATTCGGCGGACGAAGCGGTCATGGGGTACGAGGCGGCCGAATTGGAACAGCGCGAAGTGGGAGACAAGCTGCTCGTCCCCGAAAAGAATGTCGAACTCAAGGTGGTCGGCATTTTGGAGCGGACCGGCACCCAGGACGACGGCACGATCTTTGTCCCGCTGAAGACCTTGCAGCGGATATCCGGAACCGACCTGATCACGACCCTCGGCATCAAGGTGCGCCGGAACGCCGACATCGCCCAACTGGAGCAACGCTTGTACCGGCTCCCCGATGTGCAGGTGGTGAGCTTCAGCGCGGTGAAGCAGACGATCATGAAGCTTGTCGCCACCGCCCGCGTGATGGTGCTCTCCATCGCCGTCATCGCCATCCTGATCGCCATGGTCGGCGTCGTCAACACGATTCTCATGTCGGTCCTGGAGCGGCGGCGGGAACTCGGCATTTTGAAGACCATGGGGGCGATGCCCGGGGACGTGTTCCAGCTCATCTGGATTGAATCCCTGGTCCTCTGCGCCGTCGGCGGGATGGCGGGAATTGCCCTCGCCCTCGTCAGCGCGCGGATGACCGACCTCATGGTCCGAAAGGTTCTGCCCTACGCCCCGGGCGGAGGGCTGGTGGTGATTGACGCCCCCCTGGTGCTGCTGACGCTGGCGGTCATTATGGGGGTGGGGCTTCTCAGCGGGCTTTACCCGGCCTGGAAGGCGGGAAGCATCCGTCCGCTGGAATCCATCAGGAGCGAATCATGAGCAGCGGGGAACCTGTGCTGCTGGAGGCGCAACGCCTGACGCGGATCTACCGCCGGGGAAGCGAGGAGATCCACGCCGTGGAGAAGGCATCCCTTCGGATCCGGCGGGGTGAATTTGTGTGCGTCACCGGCCCCTCCGGCTCCGGGAAAACCACGCTGATCAACCTGCTCGGGTGCCTCGAAAATCCCACATCGGGCACGCTCGCCCTGGCCGGGAAACCCATTTTCGGAGCGGGGTCCCGCCTGGGCGAGCGGGCGCTCACCCGCATCCGCCGGGAGGTGTTCGGCTACATTTTCCAGGGGTTTTATCTCATTCCCACCCTGACCGTGCGCGAAAACGTGGCCTTGCCGCTGACCTTCTACCGCAAGCCGGGCCTGGCGGAATCAACGGACACGCTGCTCGACCGGCTCGGGATGACAAGCCGGGCGGACCATTTTCCGGGTCAAATCTCCGGGGGTGAAATGCAGCGCGTATGCATCGCCCGGGCGCTCGTCAACCGGCCGGACATCCTCCTGGCCGACGAGCCGACTGGGAATCTCGACACGGAACGATCGCGGGACATCGGCGCCGCCCTGCAAACACTCAATCAAAGCCTGGGGGTCACCATCGTCATGGTGACTCATAATCCCGAACTCGCCCAGCTTGGCAAACGACGCATCCGGATGCGCGATGGCCGGGCGGATGAAGCCTGAAGGCGCCGTGTTAGAAAACGAAACCAGACTCCCCGCGGCATGGGTTCCGGCGAATTCACCGCGGTGAATAAGGCCGTCTGCCGCGGGGAGCGGTCATTCCACAGCCAGGTGTTCCGCCTTGAAATCCCCGATTTCTACCGTGACCGGCTGACCCGCTGTGACCCGGGATCCCGGGTTGGCGAACAAAACCAGGTAGATGCGGTTCCGTTCCAGCCGCGCCGCCGTCGAGCGCAAGGCCCCCACCTTCGGCATGTTGGGCACCTTGAGCCGTTCCCCGGTGCGTTCATTGATTAAAAAAGCCGGCCGGCTGCCGTCGGCCAGGACCGCCGCCTTGCCGGGGTCGAGCACCCGGTAGCGGAAATCAATGATGTGGCCGTGGGCCGAAAGCCGCAAGCTTTCCACGCGAATCCCCCATTGGGCCTCTAAATCGGCCGCCATTTCCGCGGAGACGCCGTTGGAGGCGACGCCCGCGGCCACGGGCGCGCTGGATACCGCCGGCGGCGCGGCGTCATGACCGCGCCGGCCCGCGGCGGGCGGCGAAGCGCAGCCGGCCGCCAGGAGCAGCACCACGCCAACGCCGATACCGGCAACCCGCGGGAGCGACAGGCGCTGATGGGTGACGTTCATGAAGACACCCCCTCTCACGGCAGATCGACCTGAACCTTGAAGACCCGCAGGCGGGAAGGCAGCCCGTTGGTGTCGGTCAGCGTCATCGTCCCGGCTGCGCCGGCCTCGAATCCGGATGCGGCCTGCCAGGCTCCGCCGCCATAATGCAGCCCGTCGCGGGAATAGAGCTGGTAGACCCGGTCGGCGGAAGTGAAGCCCACGGTGATGCGCTCGCCCTCCGCCTCCCTGGAGATCCCGGTGATCCGGATATAGGACTGCCCGTCGAGCGGGCGGGTGTCGGCCACGTATTCCTGCAGGTTGGAAAATCCGTCGCCGTCCGGATCGGCATCGGGCACGGCGTTGGTGTAGCCGCCGAACCAAGCCTCTTCCCAGGCGTCGGGCAGGCCGTTGGCGTTGGAATCCAGCGGCTGCGGCGGGTTGCTCACGGACCGGCGGTCATACCAGGTCACCTGGGCGGCGCCATTGGTCAGGAGCACATCGCTGGTCTTATGGGGCGGCAGGAAAACGCTGTATTGCAGCCGGCGAAACGGATACGAGAAACCGTCCTCGGCCACGATCTGGGCATAGTTCCCGTCCAGGACCGGCATGCGCAGCCGCGAGCCCGCATTGACCAGCCGGAACAGGATGCGCTCGCCGGGCGTCGCCGCGGCGGACCAGATGCCGTTGGTGAGGTCAACGCCGTTGACCAGGTAATAGCCGGCGCGCGAATCCACCGTGCTGGTGATCATTTTGCCCGGCCCGTAATTGTCGTGGCGCACCGCCTGGTTGAGCCGCGGATCGATCTCGCTGAAAACCAGCAGCACATCGCGGTCATAGACCACATTGGAATAGGCCTTTCCCGCCAGCATGTCGTGGATCACGGCCCCGTACAGGCCCATGGGCCGCTGGACGGCCGGGTGTGAGCCGCTGAAATACAGGAACGTGCCGGGCTGCAGACCGGTCCAGACATAATCAACCGGCGCGGCGTTGCCGGGGGACGTCTCGAAGGTGAAGGACGTGATGCGGCCGGCGGCGTTGCGCACCGGGGCCTGGCCGACGGCCGGCGCCTGGCCGGGAATGACGATGGAGACCTTTTCCGGGAGATCGTTGTCCAGGTGAATGGTCAGGGTGGTGTCCCCCGGCGGCACGGCGAGGGCCGGTCCGGGCACGGTCACGGCGCCGTCGCGGGCGCCGAAGGCGGAATCGCGCGCGAAGCCCCATTGCAGGACCTGTCCGCCGTTGTTGGGCAGGGTGTTGGTCACGGCCGCCGCCCGCAAAAAGAACTCCGCGCCCTGGGCGCCGGCGGCGGCCAGCCAGGCCGCCAGCGCGGCGCCGATCATCAGCAGGGATTTATTGTTCATCAGGTATTCCTCCCAGAGCGATTCAGCATCAGGGCGCCGTCATCACCATGTTGGTGGAGGGAGGCATGATCATCATCATCGTCAGCATGCCGCCCGGGAACACGTTGTTGTTCACGATCTCCTTTTCGTTGTGCGAATGCCACATGTACATGAAGCCGCCGTGGGGATTGAGGCCTTCGTGCGCGGGCGGCAGCATGCCCATGCCGCCCAGGAACGGGCTGCCGCCGTAATGGCCGCCATAGGTCAGGTCCATCATGTTGGGCAGCGTGACCGGAAACGGCTTGCCGTGGTCCGGGGCGTATTCATGGGGCATCAGCGGCTCGTTGGTGCTCGTGTGCCCGTAGATATCCCAGCCGAGTTTGTAGCCGGTCCACTCGAACAGGGCGTCCGTGGTCTGGCCCGGGGCCACGGTGATGGTGAAATCGGAGACCGCGAGATCCGGACCGGATACGCCGGGCGCGCTTTCCAGCATCCGCCCGTCGCGCGCGATGATCATGGCGTTGTTGCCGTGGAAATGGAAAGGATGCGCGTCGCGCCCGGCGCCGATCAGGCGCATCAGCAGTTTCTCGCCCGGCACCATCATCGGCGAGCAGTCGTAGGGCTGGTGGGGCAGCCAGGCCGCGCCGGCCGCCGACATGGTGTCCGGACCGCAGCGGCCGTTGATGAACCAGTACACCGGCCAGAACGACGTCATATCCGCCCGGACCGGGCGTCCGGATTCGATCGCCGCGTGCACGTTGGGATCCGCCTCGGTGAGCAGGAAGAGGAACTCCTGGTCGAAGGCCGTCCGGGCATGGTGGTAGGCCTGGGTCGCCACGGCGGGCCGCACGATCAAGGCGCCGACCAGCCCCATTTCGACCTGCAGGTCCTGCCGGGTCCCGCTGTGATAGAGGTAGGTGCCCGGCTGGGAAGCGGTCAAGCTGTAGGTGACCGTGCCGCCGTTGGCGGCCGCCTCGCGGGTCAGCAGGCCTTCGCTGCCGCCGGTCGCGCTGACTCCCGCCTGGCCCGGGAACACGATCGAGACCGGCACCGCCAGGGTATTCCGCAGATGGATCTGAACGGTCGCCCCCTGGCTCAGGATCAGGGTGGGCCCCGGGTACTGCATCAGCCCGTCGCCCTGCGCATAGCCCCACATGTACAGCGAGCCGCCCTCCGGCGTCTTGATGTGGCCGTCGCGCGCGGTAAGCGTCACGGCGCCGCCGTCGGGGACGGTCAGGCCGTCAATCCAGTGGCGCTCGGCCAGGGCCGGCGTCAGCAGGCCGAGCGTGACCAGGAACGCGGCCGCGGCGGCCGCCCGGTGGTATCGGTGACAGCTCATACGTCGTCCTCCCCCCCTTTCCCCGCGGGGAAAGAAGCGCCTTGTTACTGAATGATTATCTCGGTCATCATGCCGCCGTAATCCTCCGGGCCGTTGTTCAACTCCCGCAGGTCCGAGGAATACAGCACGTAGGTCCCCGGCGGGACGCCGGCGGTGTCGAGCAGGGCGTCGGCGGACTGCCCGCCGCCCAGGGTCACGGACGTCGTCCGGTAATACAGGTTGCTGCCCAGCAGGGGCCCGGCGCCGTCCGGGTCCTGGCTGCGCAGCAGGCGCGCGCCATGGGCGACCACGGTCAGCGGGATGCCCAGCGCCGTCAGGGTGTGGAAATTGACCGTGTCCAGGTTGGAGAAGCGCAGGAGCACCTTCTGCCCCTGGGCGGCGGTGATGAGGGCGGACAGCTTCTGCGCGGCGACGCCGTTCAGGTTGGTGATGTAGCCCGGATTAATCGTGTCCGGGTAGCCGCGTCCGTTGAGCCACGGGTAGTCGCCCTTGAGGGTGGAGAACGGCAGCGGCTGGACCTGGATATGCTTCTCGTGGAAATCGCGGTCGAACCCGCCCAGCTGGACCGGGAAATCCAGGTCGTAGCGCGTGCTGCCGTCGCCGTCGTTATAGGCGTAGGTGAACCCGTTGGAGTGGACAAACCCGCCGGCCAGGACCGTGCCGTTGGCCAGGTGGTTCTGGATCGGCTCGACATAGGCGTTGCCGAGCATGCCCATCTCCATGTGCTCGGTGGCCTCGACGTGGCAGTGGTACATGAAGGTGCCCGGCTCGACGATCTGGTAATAATAGGTCAGCGTGCCGGCCATGTTGATCGAGACCGAGGCCATCGGCTCGCCGTCAAAGATCGGCGCCGCGTTGGGAAACCCGTGAAAATGGACGGTGTGCGGATCGAACAGGTCGGGCCGCATCAGCATGCCGACGTTCATCAAGCTCAGGTAAACCCGCTGGCCCTCCTTGAACCGCAGGGTCGGGCCGGACACCTCGGCGGCCAGCATGGCGGTCATCATCTCCTCGCCCGAGCGCACCCCGGTGATGTCCGAGAAGCCGAAACAGTAGAAATCGCGGCCATCGCCCGTCTTGACAAAGCCGTCGCCGGCCGACAGCTTGAGGTTGACGTAATCGTTGCTGACGTTGCCGTCGCCGTCGGTGTCGATCCCGTCCAGGTCCGGCACAAAATCGGAAGGGACCCCGAAGAACGACTGGCTGACGTATTGACCGATGGAGCGGCCGACTTCCAGCCCGTTGCTGTTGCCGAAGCTGAAATGAATCCCGGCCCACAGGCGGGAGACCGCGGCCTCCTCAGCCGCCTGGTAAAAGCCCGTGTAAAACCGGTTGGTGGCCATCATGTTATAGGGCTGGACCACGAAGTCCCGGGCATCGGCGCCGAAGAAGTTGGAGAGGGCGACGGCGGCGGCGGCGCTGAAGGTGCTGTGGGCCGAGACATATTCGGGAAAGGCCGGCGTATTGGTGATATAGGGAACCCAATTCGTGTCGGCCACGGTCGCCGGGTTGCCGTCGGCGCCGGCCTCGCGAATGGCCGTGATCGGGCGCCAGGCGTTGTAATGATACTTGGCATCCCAGGCGGCGATGCCGGCGTCGGCCAGGGCCACGTTGAGCATGGCGAACAGGCGGGCGTTCTCGGCCAGGGTGGTGTTGGTGGCCACGGACAGCGCAATCCGGTTCCAGCGTCCGACGGTGGTCACCGTCCCCGGCATATCCACCCAGAACCAGACAATCTTCGACTGCTCGGCATTGGTCCAGACGACGTTGGTGGAGTATGACTTGACCTCGTCGAAGGCCGCCGCGTACACCGCGCCGGTCAGCGCGGGCGGCGGCGGCGGACGGAAGTTATCGCCCATGCTCATCGCGAACGGGGTCACCATGCCCCAATGCGGCATCATGGCCGGCTGGTAGGCCGGGAAAGTCGGCCGCCAGTCGCCGGCGTTGGTGCCGGGGACATAGGGCGCCATGTTGGTGGACATCGCGGACCCGTCGTTCCGCCGCCAGGCCACGATCTGTTCGCCGACGTAGCGTCCCAGGATGAAGCCGTTGGTGCGGGCGCGCAGATCGGTTTCCGCCGCCAGGCTGGCGGCCAGGGCGGCATTCAGCGCGGCGGCGCTGTTGGTATAGAGCGCGGAGAGCACGGCATGGGCGGCGGCGGCGGCGGCGGCATTCGTCGAGCAGGGGTGCCGGGGCATGACCGGCACCCGAAAGACCGCGTGGGTCCGGTCGAGCGCGTTGACCGCGTCGTAGATGGCCACATGCACCATGGCCAGGGCGCGCGAGGCGGTGATGGCCGTCTGACCGCTGTTGGTGATCATGGCCAGGGTGACGCTATTCCAGTTCGTCACGACGTCCGCGCGGAGCGCCGGCAGGCACGCGCACACCAGGCCCACCGCGGCCGCCCGTTTGAGCTGATAACCTGTTTTCATAGTCACCTTTGGCTTCCGGGAGTTTACGGCACATCGCTGCCGGTCGGGTTGATTTCGATCCGATAAAACCCCTGCCCCGGCGCGTCGGCCAGGTTGGTCAGCGTGTTGACCGGCGCCTCGGCCGGGACATTCGTCACGCCCGGCAGGTACGCGGCGCCTTGCAGGGCAGAAGCGCGGGTCACGTCGTAGGCCTTGCCCCAGACGCTCTGCCACTGCAGCCGCAGGCCGGCCGGCTGGTGCTCCAGCAGGGTGATCCCGAGGAACGATTGCGGATCCCGCGGGTCCGTGCCGGCATAATACTCGTCAAGATCCAGGAAGCCGTCGCCGTCGGCGTCCGAGATCGCCGTCATGGTGATGCCGTAGAGTTGTTCCCAGTAATCGGGGATGCCGTCGCCGTTGGAGTCCACGTACTCGTCGGCGCCGATATCCGGCGACGCGCCGGTGGGCCGCGCCTCGGCGTCCATGTCCCGGGCCAGCGCCGGAAAGGTTCCGATCCATAGCCCGCCCCCGCGCCCGATGGCGGCCGAACTGGCCGTCAGGTGATAATCGCCCCGCGCGCCGATGGGCAGCAAGCGCACCGAGATGTTGTTGCCGCCTTCATCCAGCACCGTGGCCGAATCCAGGCGGTTGAAATACGACCCGTTGAACCGCGGCCGCCCGGAGAGGTTCGATGCGTCATACCCCGCGGGGTCGGTCAGCAGGCAGTGGCGCGGCGCCAGGGCCCCCGCGGCGCCGGCGACGGCCAGGTCCCAATAAGGATGCGCGGCGTTGGTCGCCAGCCCGCCGGCGCCGCCGTTGAGCGCGGCGTCATTGTAGAACGAGCGGTTGTACCAGATGATATTGTCCGCCAGCACCGGCGGGGAGAAAGCCTGGCCGGACCCGTTGGTGATGGCCGCGGTGTGGGCATGGGCCACGAGCCCGGCGCCCTGCGGCGTGGAGTTGAGGGCCCCGGCCGGGAAGGCCAGCCGGGAGGTGGCGGTGCTGTCGTTGTTGGCGATCGTGTTGTTGACGATGAAACTGCGGGCCACGTCCTGCAAGGAAACGCCGCCGCCCGCCAGGCCGGAGACGTTGTTCACAATCATGTTGTTGAACACGTACAGCGCATGCCACAGGCTGGTCTGGCCGGGATTATCCTGGACATCCTGCCCGTTGAAACTCTTGGCGCTGATGCCGCCCCCGCTGGCGCCGCCCGCCAGGTTGCCCTGGATCAGGTTGCCGCAGATCGTGACCGTCCCGGCGCCGGGCGAGACCAGCCCAGGCACGAGATCGCCGCTGACATAAATGCCCCCGCCCTCCCCGCCGACATTGACGCCGTAGAACACCTCGTTGGCGAAAATCCGGTTGTTGACGATCAGGCCGTTGGTGCTCAAGCCCTCGTGGCAGACGCCGCCGCCGTTGCCGCGCGTCAGGTTGCCGGCGATGGTGTTGTTGGTGACGACATAGTTCGGGGCCAGGTCGAAGATCGAGACCCCGCCGCCGCCCGTGATACCCCCGTTCTTGATGATCATGTTGTCGTGGATCAGCATGCCGTCGTTGTTGCCGGGCATGCCCGCATCCTGCGTGCCGATGGCAATGCCCCCGGAGAACATGCCTTGATTGCTGATGATCCGGTTGTTGCCGATTTTCAGGCCGTGCACATCCCGGGGCACGAAGACGCCGCCGCCCAGCAGCGAGCCGTAGATCGTGAAGCCGTCAACCCGCGCCACGTTCCCCGGCGCGAAGGGCGAGCCGGCCACCGTGCCAAGCACCATCACGCCCGGGCACTCGCTGGCGCCATACGGATCGGTTCCCGGGGTGCCGAGCAAGGCCTGGACTTTCGTGTGCCAGGCCGTCAGGCGCTCGTTCGGCGCCGGGTTGGCGTTGATCAGGGTCGAGGGCGCCCCGGCTCCCTGCAGGCGCACGGGTTTCCAGAGGATCACGTTCTCGTCGTAAACGCCGGGATGCACCAGGATCAGGTCGCCGGCGGCGGCCGCGTCCACGGCGTCCTGGATCGGATGCGCAGGATACGAGGCCGGGTAGACATGGTGCACCGTCGGCCCGCTTTCGAAGGTCGTGACGGTCACCCCCATCGGCGAAAGCCGGCCGCTGTCGCCGCGCCGCACCCGCAGTTGGCCGCTGGGCGTACCGGCCGGCACGGTGGCCCGGATGGCGCCGTCCGACCAGGAGAGAATCGCGAGCGGCACGCCGCTCACGGTCACGGAGCCCGGCACGGACCCGAACCCGTAATCGCGCGTGACGTAGACCGGCTGATTCGTCGCCGTGAGCACATAATCGGGGTTGATCACGACGGTCGGCCCCATGGAAACGAGGGTCAGCACCTCGCCCGCGGCGGCAACCAGCGGGCCGCCGGCCGGTCCGGAGGCGGAGTAAACCATCGGCGTCCGGGTGGGCGCCTCGACGTCCAGCTGCCGGTAGCGGTCGCCCACGAAGGCGGCGATGGGCACGACCGGCGTGTCAAGATAGCTGACGGTGGCCGGATAGTATTGGAACGTCCAGGGCGTCACGCTGTAGTTCGGATTGTAAAACGGATCCAGCATCTGCATCCCGGGGTGGTTGGGGTCCGGCAGGGTCGGCTTGTTGATGACCAGGGTGATCATATTGGGCGACACGCCGCTCGGGCTCGGCACGTTGACCGTGTAGGTGGACGGCAGCAGCGCATTGTAGCCCCCGAATTCGTCGGTATAGACCCGCAGGATTTCGCGCCCGTTGTAATCCACGAAGGCCACCGGCAGCCAGGCCGGCGCGGCTTTCTCGCCGAAGACCGGGCTGGTCGGGTCGAACTCGGCCGCCAGGTCGTTGTTGACGAACCCGACGGCGCGGGCCGCCTTGGGCACCTCGGTAAAGAGAAAGAAATTGACGCCCGGGTTCTGCCCTTTTGCCAGGGCCACCTGCTTGCGGTCGGGCCCGCGCAGGGTCTGCCCGGCCAGCGGCGCCTCCGTGCCGGGAAACAGGGTCAACTCGGCCGGCACAATATAGGGTTCCCCAACGCAGGGGGGGGAAGCCAGGGGCCCGGCGCTCCGCGCCGGCTGGTAGCTCTCGCCGAAATCCACGTTTTTATCCTGCGATTTGAAATGGAGGTAGCCCGGCGGGGCATTCGCCTCGACGATATAGGTTCCGGCCGGGATGCCCTCCACCTCGTTCGTGGTGTTGACCATGCCCCCGGGATACATCGAGACGAAGGCGAACCCGCCGTCGAATACGCCCGGCCGAACCTGGTTCCAGCTGCCGTAGCCGTCAAAACCGGGCGGCACCCTCTGGCCGTGGATGACGAGGGGCTGGGTCATGATACTGCCCTCCGGGGGACTGTCGTCCCAACAGTCGGTGTGCACGATGTTGAGGGCATCGCCGGGGTGAAAGACGCCGTCGCCGTTGCGGTCCACGTCCTCCGGCCCACTGGCTCCGCCTTCCTGCCAGCCGAAGGGATAGTTGTCCACGTCGGCCAGGGTCGGGCCGCCGTCGCCGTTCAAATCGTCTATGATGCCATCGGCGTTCACGTCGCTGTAAAGGTTGACCTGCACCCGCGGAACGCCCGGCTCCCAGGGTTCCGCCGCGGCGTCCTGCGGATTGTTCTCGGCGCGGGTGGTGTTGTAATGGACGATCCCGCTGATCCCGCCATTCTCGTCGTTGGTGTAATCCACCTTGCCCCAGTCAATCACGTTGATCTGGTTGAGAAACAGCATGAAGGCTTCGACCAGGACCGGGCCGGTCTCGGTCCGCGACAGGTTGTTGCCCGTGTTGGGATTGATGATCGGCTGGCCGTAACTGGCCGAATTGGTGTCCATTTCGATCTGCGGCTGGGGGTTGAGCTTGTTGCGCGAGGGCATGATCCAGCCGTTGTCCGGCTTCACCTCGCCGCCGTCATCCACGATCGCGGTCATCCCGGTGGGCTTGTAGCGCGCGAAGTCCACCTCGGCGACCAGCCACTTGAAGAACGGGAACACCTCTGAGAAGCTGTAATGCCCGGCCCCGTCCGTCACCCGGGCCTGGTACAAGGTGCCGTCGCGGAAGCGGATGTTGACGGCCTGACCGATGATCCCCGCTTCCCCGGGATCGAGGAAACCGTTCTGGTTCGTATCGTAAAACACCGAACCTTCCAACTGGCCGAACCAGCGGAAGCAGAGCACGTCGCCCAGCTGCAGGGTCTGGCCATTGGTCACGGTGATCGAGTTGAAGCCGAACAGGGCGTCCAGCGGCACATCCCAGGTCACCAGCTGATAGGTTCCCGGCGGCACGTTGGTGATCGCGAACGTGCCGTCCTCGTTGCAGGCGGCGGCATACAGGCCCTGCTGGCCGGCCGCCGGGTCGTTCAGGCCGATCCAGCCCTCGCCCACCGCCTCGCCCGGGAAAAACCCCTGGTTCATGGGCGGCTTGGAAAAATGGTTATAGGCCAGGCGCCCGCGCACGGTGCCGTTCACGGCGGACGGCGGCGGCGGATTCGTCGCCCACGGCAGCGCCGCCGCATCGACAAAGCCGAAGGCGGTATGCTTGAACCCGGCCCCGAAGCCTTCGACGAAAAGCTCCGGCTCGTTGGCCTTGACCCAGGCGTCAATCGTCGGCGTGCCCTCGATCGTGGAAGTCTGGACCCAGTCCGTGCCGGTCGGCGGAATGATCTGCACGCCGTATTTCCCCGGCGCGAGATACTTGACCGCGGCGTTGCCGTTGGTGTCGGTCGTCACCACGCCGCTGCCCATCATGTCCACGACGTAATTGCCGTCATCGTCAACCACATAGCCGCCGCTCCCGTCCTGCCGGTAGGTGGTGCCGAGCGGGTTGCCGAAGGCGTCCGTGGACAGGGGTCCCCCGAGATCGGCGATCATCACCTTGAAGCCGGCCAGGCCGGACTCGCCGGCGTCAAAGACGTTATTGATGGGATTGTGGTCGGCGAAAACCAGGATGGAGATCTGGGCGGTGGGAATGGGAAGGGAGTTGACCATGATCGTCGCCAACGACTGGCCGTTGGTCACCAGGCCGGAATTCATGGCGTGCCCGCTATCGGGCAAGATCGACACCAGGTAGCGGCCGGCGGGCACGTCGATCACGGCGCTGGCCGCGGCGGTGTGTCCGGTGGCCGCGACCGGCGCGTAACTTTTATGGATTACCAGCGACACGCTGTCGGCCACCTGGGCGCCGGGCACGGTGACCGTGGTGGTGTCTTCCTCGACCATCCAGCGGAATCCGCCGACGGGCGCGCCGGCTTCGTCGGTCACATGGACGGTCAGGGCCAGGGCCGCCGGCGCCAGGACACCCACGGCGATCCAGGCCAGCGCGGGAACCAGGCGGCGAATCAGAAGGACGCGAAAAGTGTTCATAGTGACCTCCGTTTGCCCGACACTTTACGCGCAGGCGTTTCGCCGCGTAATTGGAGAAAGCCTGATAATCGCGCTCGATATTCCTGAGGGCTCATCAGGAATATCGCAGGCTGGAATCAGGCGCCTCCCGATTTTGCTTTTCGCAGGCCCGTCCTAGGATAGCCGCGAAATTTGAAACCGAGGTGTCGACACGCGGCGAGGCATGAACGGCCGCGACATGATGAAAGGAGCGATCATGAAATCACGATGTGCCCTGCGTTGGTTCAGCGCCCTGGCGGCCGGCGGGCTCGGCCTGGCCGGAAGCGGCCTCGAGGCGCAAACCGTCCCGGTCGCCAGCCGCAATGTGGCCGGCTACATCAAGCTCACGGTGGCCAAGCGCGGGCTGTACCAGGTCCATTACCCGATGATGCCCCTGGATTTGCCGGCCGTCACCGTCAACGACATCATGGGCCACCTGCCCAACGGCTCGTCGCTGACGTTCTGGGATCCGGCGGCGCAGGCGTACCGGGACGGCAGCGCCGCGGAAGTCAAGCTGCTCGGCGCCTGGAGCCCCGGCACCAACAACCTGATCGGAAAAACGTTCTGGCTCCAGGTCGGCGACAGCGCCACCGCCAGCTTCGACATCTTCCTGGTGGGCGAAGTGCCGGACGCCCGCTCCCTGCCGGTCGCCAGCGTGCCCCTGGCGGTCAGCGGCCCCGGCACGCTCAACCTGCTGGGCTATGCCTACCCCGCGGAAACGCACTGGACCGGCACCTGGTTCGCGGTCCATGCCGCCAACGGGAGCGCGCTGATGACCTACGACACCGCGTCCGGCGGGTACGTGTCCTCAGTCAAGGAAGGCGGCGCCTGGAGCCGCGACATCGTGCTCCAGCCCGGACAGGGATTCTGGCTCAACTCGCGCAACCTGACGAACTGGACCGAAACCAAGCCTTATAGTTATCCGTGAACCGGCGCCTTGACGGCGGCAGACAAACATCGGCAAACCCACATAAGGAGGGCAGCGTTATGAAGAGGAACCTGGCGAACACGGCGGCCGCGGCGGCGGCTCTTTACCTGGGATGGGCCCTGACGGCATCGGCGATCATCGTCGTCCAGTGGCGGGCGTCGAACGGCATTCACGATCCGGCGACCTCGGGCGCCGGCGCGAACCTGCCGCGCGGCTCGCTGGTGGAGCTGTATTACTCGCCGGCGGCGAATTACGCCAATGCCGAGCTGCTGGCGAGCGAGGTCACGACCGAGACGGGCTGTTTCAACTTCGGCCCGCGTGAATTCGGCACCGGCGCCGAGTACGAGGGCGGCTATGTCTTCGTCAAGGTCTACAACCGGCCCACGGCGAATTACCGCCACGCGGTCCTGATCAGCCGATATAGCGACATGTCGGTCGCGCCCCTCCCGGGCCCGGACACGCCGGTCACCGTGGATGCCGCCGGGCTGGAGCTGATGACCATGGCCTACCAGCGGAATTTTGCGGCCGGTGCCAATGCCTATGGAGATTACGACGGGGACGGCCTGATGGATCTCATTGTCTATAACAGCGCGACCGGCGTCTGGTACCTGCGCCTGTCGGGATCCGGTTACCAAACCCTCGGCGGCATTCTCGGCGGAGCCGGCTTCCTGCCGGTTCCGGGCGACTACAACGGCGACCGGGTCACGGAAATCGCGATCTATGAAAAAGCGACCGGTTACTGGACCCCCCTTGTGTTCGAGAACGGCTATTGCACGCTCGGCGGGCCCGGCTATATCCCGGTCCAGGGCGATTACGACGGGGACGGCAAGACGGATCCGGCGGTTTACCAGGAAGCCATCGGGTATTGGTCCGTCCTGGCATCGTCCTATCAATATGCCATGAAGGATGTCTATTTCGGGGGACCCGGCCAAAAAGCGATTCCCGCCGATTATGACGGCGATGGCCAGACCGATCCAGCCCTCTACCAGGAATCATCCGGGCTTTGGGAGCTGCTGTTGTCCAGCGACCACTTCGCCCAGGTGAGCGCCGGCACGTTTGGCGGTCCCGGCTACCAAGCCGTCCCGGCCGACTACGACGGCGACGGCCTGGCCGACGCGGCGCTGTACCAGGAATCCACCGGCGGGTGGATCATTCTGCTGGCCGCCACCGGGTATACCTCCGGGGCGACAGGCGTATTCGGCGGGCCCGGCTATCTGCCGGCCCCGGCCGATTACGACGGCGACGGCCTGGTGGATCCGGCCCTCTACCAAGCCTCAACCGGGGTGTGGGCCGCGTTGCTTTCGAGCCAGGATTATGCCGTGGCCACCGCCCTGCTCGGCGGAACCGGCTATGCGCCGGTCAGTTCCGGCTGGTAAACGCCACAAAGCAACATAAAACGGCGTCGGCCACCAATATACAACAGGAGGAGAAAGTCATGAAAGCAAATCCCTGCTGCGGTCCGGAAAAACTGTGCTCGCTCTCCTGCCCCTGCCACCTGGACATCAAGGTCCTCATGCCCCTGGTGAACAAGCCGAGGTACATCTGCCGGCAGTGCGGACGCGCGGCCAACCGCAAGCAGAACCTCTGCCGGCCGGTTCCGCTCCGCTAGCAGCCTGGAGGGCCAAGCCCGACAGGCGGCCAGCCCAGGCGCCGGTTCGCCCATGACCGGCCGGACGGAAAAAGGCTTGGCAGCCCCCCGGCCGCGGCTATAGTGTCTTATCGAAACCACAATAAATAGAGTCTGTCCCACGGCCCCCGTGACCTTTTGTCACGGGTGACCAGATGGCGAGAAAACAACCATTTTCTCGCCATCGGATTCACCCACGCCACGAGGGCGTGGGTGTCTTGGGACAAGCTCTAAATAACGAGATGTTTTTCAAGCTAACGCGGCGGACGCCCCCGTCATGCACGGGTGTCTGACGGCAAGGATGAAAATATGGTTGCCACGTCTGAAATCAAGTGGCCACTTAGCCCCGCCTGCGGGGCTGACGTGGCGGCCATGGTGCCGCGTTAGGATGAATCCCACCCGCCCTTCCGAGGTGCGCGCGCTCCTGGACGAGCTAAGCTTCCGCCCGCAGAAGTCGCTCGGTCAGAACTTCCTGATTGACGCCAATATCCTCGCAATCCTGCTCGACGCCGCGGCCGTCGCGCCGGACACCGAGGTCCTGGAGGCGGGCGCCGGGTTGGGCGTGCTGACCGAGCCCCTGGCCGGCCTGGCCCGGCGGGTGGTGGCCGTGGAAAAGGACCGCCGCCTCTGCGACTTCCTGCGGACGCGCCTGGCGCGCTTCCCCAACGTGGAGCTGGTCTGCGCCGACATGCTGAGCCTGGACGCCGAGGCCCTGCTGGCGTCCGGCATCACCCAGGTGGTCGCCAACCTCCCCTACTCGGTCGGCAGCGCCATCCTGGTCAATTTTCTCCAGGCCAGCCTGCCGCCCCGGCGAATGACCGTGACCCTCCAGCTCGAGGTGGCCCGCCGCCTGGCCGCGGCGCCGGGCGGCAAGGATTTCGGGCTCCTGAGCCTGTGGAGCCAGCGGGTCTACGAGGTCGGCATCCGGAAAATCGTCAGCCCGTCCTGCTTCTTCCCGGCGCCGGCCGTGCAGTCGGCCATCGTCAGGCTGGATCGGCGGGAGCCGTTCGACCCGGACGCGGCCGGGCGCGGATTCTTCTACGCGCTGACCAAGTTCGCGTTCGGGCGCCGACGCAAGCAACTGGGGACGATCCTGCGGGCCGCGCCGGCCGCCTGGCGCCTGGCGCCGGACCGGATCCGGGCCGCGTTCCGGGCGCTGGACCTCGACCCGCACTCCCGCCCGGAGGCCCTGGCGGTCGGCCAGTGGGTCCGGCTGGCGGCGGCGTTGAATCCCAACAGCCCGCCAGCGCGTTAGGATAACGCGCCCCACCTGGTTTCCCGCGGGTGGAGCGGCTTATCCTTAAGACGCTATCCTGACCACGAATTCCTGATGTCGCTGTCCATTCGCCAGCGCGTTAGGATAACGCGCTCCACCTGGTTGCCCGCGGGTGGAGCGGCTTATCCTTAAGACGCTATCCTTTTCTTAAGGCGCCCGCCGTCATTTCGCCCGGGTCGCCGCCGCGGCGGGGGCGTTAGCCGCGAGAGCGTAGCAACCACGTTTGCGTACCGATGCAGGGGGTACGCATCACGTCTCTGGCACAACGCGTTGCGCCAGAGTGAACAATTCACGCACTCACGGAGTTCGTAAATTATTCAGGTTGGTGAGAATCGCCTGGTAGGCCTGGTAGCGGTCGCGGATCTGCCGGACGTAGGCCACGGGCTCCTCGCCGCGCACGTAGCCGTAGCGCGCCTGGCGGGCGTAGCGCGGCTTGGAGAGCAGCAGCATCGCCCGCTCGACGTGCTCGAACCAGCGCTGGGGATTCCAGCCCTGCTGCCGGGCCAGGCGGCGGGCGTCGTTGACATGCCCGGCGCCCGCGTTGTAGGCGGCCAGCGCGAACCACGTGCGCTCCTCCTCGTCCAGTTCCGGCTCGAAGGTGTCGCGCACCCAGTCCAGGTATTTGACGCCCGCGTGGATCCCGGTCTTCGGATCCTCCAGCCGCTTGAACCCCATTTCACGGGCCGTGCGGGGCATGACCTGGAGCAGCCCCTTCGCGCCGGCCGCGGATTTGGCCCTGGGATCGAACCGGCTTTCCTGGTACATCTGCGACGCGATCAGCCGCCAGTCGAAGTCGTATTCGCCCGCGTAGAGCTTGATGAGCTCGTCGTAGGGCGAGACCCGCCCGCGACGCTTGACCCTGATCTGGTCCCCGATCAGCAGCCGGACCTGGCGGGGATTCTTGAAATATTTCCGGCAGGTGATGTTGTAGAGCTTCCCGCGGTATTCCTTTTTCCAGAAGGCGTTGATGGCCTCCAGGAGCTTCGCGTCGCCGGCGCGCACCGCCCAGGCCTGGGGCCGGGGCTCCCCGAGCGGGAACGCCGCTCGGAGCCCGTCGTTCCACGCCAGCTCGATGTCCAGGATGTGGCTGTCGGCCACGGTGAGGTCATAGTCGCCGTCGGCCACCTTCCGGAGGATGTCCTCGGTTTCCAGGGTCTCCGGCGCCGGCTGGAGGCGAACCTTCAGCCCGCCGTCCTTGAGGGCCTGGAGCGTCTGCCAGTAGGAGCTGGAGCGACGCACCACCACGGTGCGGCCAGCGAGGTCCGCCGGCTTCTTCAGCTTCCGGTCCGCGGCGCGGGCGACGACGGTCTCGGTCGCATAGAAGTAGGGCACGGAAAAATCCAGCCCCTGCCGGGCGCGCTCCCCGGTGGGGACCAGGGACGACGCGATCAGGTCGCCCCGGCCCGCCTTGAGCAGGGCGATCAGCTCGGGCAGATTGTTGGCCACCACCATTTCCAGGCGCAGCCCGTTCTGCCGCGCGAACTCCCGCGCCATTTCGTATTCGAATCCCCAGAGCTCCCCCCGCAGCATGAAATAGGAAACCGCGTTGTTGCGGGTGAGGACGCGCAGCGTCTTGCGCCGCTGGATCCCGGCCCAGTCGTCCCGGTAGACGCTCTCGCGCGGAAACGTGGCCGCCTGGCGCTCCAGGAACTCGTTCAGGGCGGCCAGCAGGCGGGGATTCCCGGGACGCACCCCCCACGCCAGGGGACGCTCGGCGGTCAGGTCGAGCACGGGCTTGATGTCAGACCGGTACCGCAGGCTGATCTCCAGGATATTGCTGTCCATGATCGTCAAATCGATCTTCCCGGCGGCCAGGCGGTCGAAAATGGCATCGGGGCTGAACCGGCCGGAGAGGGTGTGACGCTTCAGGCCCGGGACGCGCCCGGCCAGGTCCCGGGCGGTCTCCGCGAACGAGGTTTTTTCCTGGACCGCGAGGGTCCGGCCTTTCAGGTCGGCCGGCTTCCGGATCCCCTGCTCGCCGGCGCGGGCCACCAATTGCTCGCGGGAGCGCCCCACCGGGGCGGTGAAGGCGATCTCCTTGCGGCGGGACTCGAGGACCGTCAGGTTGGCGGCGGCGAGGTCGCCGCGCCCGGCCAGCAGGGCCGGGATCAGGTCTTCAAACCGGTCCACGGCCACCAGTTCCGGCTCGAGCCCGACGGACCGGGCGAAGCCAACCGCCAGTTCCCGTTCCATATCGAAGGGATTCCCGGCGCGGGGCAGGTAGGTATCCTCGAAGCGCCGGACCAGGATGCGCAGGCGGCCCCGGGCGCGCAGGGCGTCCAGGTCGCCGGTCTCGAGGGAGGCGCTCTCGGCGGCCACGGTCACCGGCGCTTCCGGCGGCTCCTCGGCGGCGGGCCGGCAGCCGGCGCCCAGCGCCAGGAGCAGGATCCACGCCCCGGACACGGGCGCCACCCGCCTCACGGATTCAAGCATGCGACCATTGTCCGGAAAGCCGCGCTTCCGATCAAGCAGAAACTTTGGCTAGCCCTCCGCGCGATCCCCGTTGCTCTTCTTCCTCTTCCGGTGGAAACGGCGCCACCGCCGCTTCGCTGGTCAACGCAGACCGGAAAATGGCCACACAAGGCACAACACCTGAACTTCTCGTCAGGACGAGGTGGAGACGGGACGCCCTCGTCCCGCCTGCTCAATCCCCTCTGGTGGAAACGGCGCCAACGCCGCTTTCCGTTCCGTCCGGCAAGAAGCGACCTGGCTCCGCCGGAGCGCTTCGCCCGCCTACAACCCGTCAGCCGACGGATAGCCGATGCGGGCAGGCGCAGGCAGGCGGGGGCGTCGCTTCTGCATAGGATTCTCGAACCTCTCTGATCCCTTTTTCTCTCCGATTCGCAGATTGTATCCGAACTGGCGCTCCGAATTAGCGGGCAGAGCATCAAGGAAGGATTCCTTACGAGACAGGAATGCGCACCCGCAACCGGCAACACGTCGGGCGCGGTTTAGACCTGCTTCCGGGCAAATACGGAGTGTCCCGCCTGATACCTAGACCCTCTAGGTATCATATGGGCGGGCGGGCGACATCGGGCAATGCCTCGAAGGGGGCAGAGACAATGGAAGTAAGATTTTCTTACTTGATGCGGGGAAGCAAGATTTTCTTACCGGAGGCGGACGGGCCGGAAAGGATGGGCGTACGATATCGGGCGGACCAGCCTTCTTGCGGCCTCCCCTACCCCATCGCACCGATGTCAGCACGAAGTGGAAGCGGCGTCACCGCCGCTTCGCTGAATAGAACACGGCGAAAACTGGCCATCAAGGGCACAAAGCGCAAATCAACTGAACTTTTGGCAGGGCGAGGCGGCAACTCTGGCAAAAGTCCCGGGCGAATTTGGAGCAGGCGGGACAAACAACTGGCTGGATCATTTCAGCCGGGGTAGGCACATCCTTACGAGTGGTATTTCACAATTCTCGGACCCCTTTTCCACGCTAATGAACGCGAATGACAGAAGGATTATTTTTTCGGGTGGAAGGATCCGGTTTCTTATCTTCTCCGCTGGAAGCGGCGCCAACGCCTGCGCAGGGGTGGCCTGCGCCTCCTGCCGCCTTGTGCGGCAGGGGCGACAGATTGGCTGGAAAAGCGCGCTTTTCCCAGCCAATCTCTGCACCCGCGACACAAGGTCGCGGGGGTCCACGCCGTGCCGGGGGAAAAGCAAAAGCGGGGGTCCACGCCGTTGACAGGCGCGGGAAGAGGTGCTTGAATGGGAGCCAAGGAAGGGACTTGCGGAGGGAGCCATGGGTTTTCGCTGGAACCAGCTCAAGCCGTCAGGACGCCGGGGCCAGGCGCTGGTGGAATACGTCGTGGTCGCCGGTATGCTGCTCGCCTCGCTGGCGATCCTGGCCCTGTTCCTCGCGACTTTCAGGGAATACGGCTACCGCATCCTGGACATGGTGGCGTCCGATTACCCGTGAGAAGCGCAGACGGTCCGCAATCATGCGGACCCTCCCCACCTCGACCTGTCATGTGATGCGGGCGGGCCGGCATGCTGCCGGCCGCCGATGTATTCACCCTTTAACGAGCAACCACGAAACACACGGAACACACGAAAATTAGAACAGGTATATTTTCAGACCTTTCGTGTCTTTTCGTGTATTCGGTGGTTATTCTTCTGCCGAATTAGGTTCACAACTTCCGCGCGCCTATCCCTCGCTGAAGAACGAGGTCGCCCCTTCCCACCGGCCGGCCGGCTTGAGGGTCGCCGGCGCGACGATGTTCCCGGTCTCGACGCAGACCATGGACTGGTATTCTTCGTCGCCGAAATCCTCCATGCGCTGCGCCTTGTCAATCCAGGGATTCCAAACCACCACATCGGGCAGGCCTTTTTTGGAAATGGAGAACGTGCGGCCGCGCCCGCCGTCGTGGATCCCCAGGGCATCGGACGCGCCGATGTAAATCCGGTCGGTCTCCCCCGCGAACGTGACCAGCTCCCGCGCCTCGCATGCCCGGGCGCCGGCCTTGAGGCTGTCGCTGAACTCGAGCCCCTGCAGGCCGAAGACCCCCGTCTGGCGGATGTCGCCGACGCGGAAATAGGTGTGGAAGACGGCCTGGAACCGGAACGGCTGGTCGCCTGCGTTCGAAACCGCCAGCCGGACCGTGAGCCGGTCGGAGAGCAGGACCGTGTATTCCAGGGTGAACCGGAACGGCCAGAGGCGGAGTGTCTCGGCGTCGGCCTCGAGGCGGAGCGTGGCGAACGTCTCGCCGTCCGGCGTCGTGCCGGTCGCCGCCGGCGTCCAGGTCCGGGTCCGGGCGAAGCCGTGCTTGGGCAGGGGCCCGTCGTCGCAGAACTGGGGGAAGACGACGGGGATGCCGCCGCGGATCGGGCGGCCGGGCTCGAACCAGGATTTTTGGCTGAGGAACAGCAGTTCCTCGCCGCGCGCGTTCTTCCAGGAGGTCACGTGGGCGCCGTGCCGGCACAGCTCCACCCGGGCGCCGGACGGATGCGCCAGGATGATCCGGGGCAGGCCGTTGGCGCCGCTGTCCCGGGCAACGCCGGCCCGGCCGTTCGGCTGTGATTGTCGGGACAATTTCATGATGGAGCAAAGTCTTGCTTCACATTCGACATCTCAAACCGGAAGCGCGTTACGGATAACGCGCTCCACCTCGTTGCCCGCGGGTGGAGCGGCTTATCCTTAAGACGCTACCCTGACCATGAATTCCTGATGTCGCTGTCCTGTCGTCAGCGCGTTACGGATAACGCGCTCCACCTTCGGCCTTTTCTACGACTGCGTCCTTCCGAGGTGGAGCGGCTTGTCCCCAAGACGCTTGATCCTAGATTCGGCAGTAGAGAACCACGAATGAACACAAATTGACGCGAATGCAGAAAGATTCCATCTGAGTTTTGCGCCAGTTTGGCGCAAAACTCAGGTATTCATAAACAGTTGAGTATTAGCGTTCATTGGTGTCCATTAGTGGTTCAACTGCTCTTTATACCTGAATATTGCACGAGCATCGTGCAATATTCACTTTCGCTTAAGCGGGCCTTGCCCGCTGGCGAAAGACGTGAAGTTTTACAGATAACCTATCTGGTTATCTGCAAAACTAACGTGGTTAACCCCGTTTGCGCCCATTTTCATGGGCGCATCACGGCCCTTCGGGTGGATTTTGCACGCTGGCGTGCAAAATCCAGGTTATAGGTTGATTCTTTTAAACACGCCTCGCGGCCGCCCCGTTCACCGGGCGCCAAACCCCTGCCGGTGCTTCAGCCCGTAGTGGTAAGCTTCGTCGTAAAAGGCGAACAGGTTATCCATCGGCACGTCCGGCGTGACGCCGTTGCCGGCCGTGATCATGCAGCCGCCGTCCGGCCGGTCGTAGGTGTCGATCATGAACCGGACTTCCCGGCGCACGTCGTCGGGCGTGCCGCGCGGCAGGATCTGCTGGACATCCATCCCCGCCCAGAAACACAGCCGGTCCCCGAAGCGCCGCGCCACGTCGCGCTCATCCATGGTGTATTTCTGGATCGGGTGGATCACGTCCAGCCCGATGGCGATAAAATCGTCCAGGAAGGCGCGCACGTCGCCGCAGGTGTGCAGCCAGAAATGCATCCCCGCGTCGTGGGCCGCCTTGAACAGCCGGGCGTAGCGCGGCCTGAAAAACTCCCGGAAAACCTCCGGGCTGAACATGGGGCCGGTCTGCATCCCGATATCGTCGCTGGTGAAAATGCCGTCCGCCCCGAGTTCCCGCCCGGCCCGCTCAATCACCGCGCAGTAAAAATCGGTCAGGGCATCCAGCAGGCGATGGACCGGCTTGGGGTTCAGGGTGAAATCGCACAGGATGTTTTCCATCCCGCGCAGGCTCCAGATCCGCTCGTAAAAGCAAAACCACCACACCGCCAGCGTGTAGCGGCCCCCCGCCTTCCTGGCGATGCTCTCCTTCTGCCCCTCAAAGAGCTGTGGAAGGCGCGGATCCGGCCAGGCCGCCAGGATGTCATCGAGCTGGCCCCAGTCGCGGATGGCCACCTGGGCGTCGTGCCCCAGGGCCTCGCCGGAGGGCGGCGGCGGCGGACCGTTCATCCACGAATAGCCGGGGATCCGGCGGGGGTTGGCCGGGTCGTCCCAGGCGTCCGGCATGCGCATCCCCGCCACGAACACGTCGTCCGGATACTGGGCCTGGATCTCGCGCACCTTGTCGGCGCGCTCTTCAAACGCCCCGGCCCCGTTCCAGAAGTGGATCATCATGGGCACCCGCGGGGGGCGCCGGCGCTCGATGGCCTTCCTGACATCCGATCGGGACAAAGGCGGCCGCATGGTCGGTGCTTTCACTCCGTGTGTTTGAGCAAATCCCGGAGACGGGGGAAGAACTGGCGGTAGAGCGCGTGGCGCTCCTGGTAGATCGCGTGGCGGGCGGGATCGGGCTCGAAGATCCGCTCGATCTTGACAAACCGCTCCGCGCCCTCCGCCGGGCTCCGCAGCGCGCCGGTCGCCAGCCCCGCCAGCAGGGCCGCCCCCAGCACGCTGCCCTCGGTGATCCGCGGGCGCGCGAAGGGCACCCCGAAAATGTCCGCCTTGATCTGCAGCCAGGGATCCGAGCGCGCGCCCCCGCCGGTGGCGATGAACTCGGAGGTGCTGATGCCCAGGCGCGCGAGGGCCGAGAGGCTGTCCACGAAATAAAAGGTCGCGGATTCCATGATGGACTTGAGGATCTCCCCGCGGGTGGTGGTGGTCTTCAGGCCGGCGATGACGCCGGAGGCGTCGGCCACGAACGCGGGCGGGCCGGTCATCTCGAAATACGGCAGGGTGATCAGGCGCGTGGGCGCCGCCGGGATTTCCCGGTTGAGCAGCTCGTAGAGGTCGGCGTCCGGCCCGGCCAGCCGGGCGTCGGCTGCCGCGAAGGTGTTGCGGAACCACTTTACCAGCGTGCCGGCCTGGTTGTAGAGGAAGGAGACGTAGAGCCCCGGCAGGACGTGGTGCTCCACGTTCAGGCCGTTGGCCAGCATCGGCGCGGCGTCGGGAATGCGGTCGAAGGTCGGCGTGGTGCACTCGAAGGAGCCGATCCCGCAAACGGCCCGGCCGGCCTGGACGATGCCCGCGCCCAGCGAGTTGCAGCATTGGTCGTGCCCGCCGGCGACGATGCGCACGTTTTTCGGCAGGCCCAGCGCGGCGGCCTGGGCGTCGGAAACCGTGCCGGTGACCGCGCCGCACGGGACGATCCGCGGCAGCTTGTCCCGTCCGATCCGGCTCCACTCCAGGAGCCGGTCGGACCAGTCCGCGCGGCGGATGTCGAGGAGCAGGGTCCGGTTGGCGTGGGCCGGGTTGGTCACCGGCTCGGCCCCCAGCATGAAGCCGACCATGTCCCCCCACAGGAGGAACAAATCGGCGTCCTCGTACTGGCGGGGCTCGTGTTCGCGCAGCCAGAGCAGTTTTGGGAGGGAATAGTTCGTGCCGAGAATGTTCGGGTTGATCGCGTAAAAGGCCTCCTGGCCGATCTGTGCTTTCAGCGCCCGGACATGCTCGCCGCCGCGGGTGTCGGAGGAAAGGATGCTGTTGCCGAGAATTTTACGGTCGCGCTTCACCGGCACCATGGCCTCGCCCATCGAGCTGGCGCAGAGGGCGGTGACGGGGTCGGCGGCGGCGCGCGCCGCGGTCTCGGCGATCACCTCGGTGACGCTCCGCCAGACCTGCCAGCTGTCGAGCTCGGACCAGCCCGGACGGGGGTGCAGGGCGGGATACTCCCGGTAGGCCTCGGCCAGGCAGCGGCCGTCCAGCGCGAATACCCCGGCCTTGCAGCCGGTGGTGCCGATATCAATGCCCATCAGGCTCATGAGGGATGGGGTTCAGGGTTCAGGGTTCAGGGTTCAGGGTTCAGGCAAAAAGGCTGGAGGCTGTTAGACTGCAGGTCAACCGTAAAACGCCGACGGGTCCGCCACCTATGAACAGGGACGGAAAAGGGCTCCAACAGAATACCCGGTGATTTTCCCGATATGCGCCTACAGCCTATAGCCTAATCACCTGGCTCACTCATTCAGAACAGCCGCGTGACGCGGTAGCCCAGGTACTTCTCGAAGGCCTCGGCCACCGGGGCGGCGTACTGGCCGACGGACACGCTGGTGTGGTGGCGGTGGCCCTCGTAGCCGATGGTCTGGAGCTTCTTCTGCAGGCCCTCTATTTCGGCCACGCCGGCGCAGCCGAAATAGTCGTCCGCGATCGGGTCGTCGGTGAACCGGCCCTCGCCGAGGTAGGCGCAGAGCCGGCCGTCGCGCGTCAGGAGACTCCCGAACGTGAAGGGGTTGGGCGCGATCCGGCCGACGTTACAGCCGTAGGAGCAGCCCTGGCCCACGGCGTTCGCCAAGATGGCGTGCTCGGTGATCCGGCCCGGGGCGGTCATCAGCGACTGCGGCACCGGCCCGCAGTGGAAGAGAATGCACTTGTCGGGCTCGTCGCCGTAGTTGTTGTTCCAGTCCAGGCAGGTGGCCGGCCCACCGCCGGCCAGGGCCAGGGCGCGCATGACGATGGCATTGCCGACGTCCACCTCGCAGGCCGCGACGACACCGCGGTTGTTCATCTCGCCCAGCAGGACGCAGGGCGAGATGCCGACCTGGGTCTGCATCTCCACCCAGCAGCGCAGGGCCAGGGCGTCCAGGCGGTACTCGGCGACGACGTCGTCCAGCGCCACGCCCAGCCGCGCCAGGTTGTCGAAGGCCTTCTTGGGGACGCCCTGCCAGCAGGTGTAGCGCGCCAGGACTTTTGACTTGGCCGCCAGCTTTTTGTCGTTGGCCTTCAGGCCGCGCATGCGGTGGAAGATGTCGGAGAGGTCCAGGGTCTCCATCGTGATCCCGTGCTTCTCCAGGGCCAGCTCGTCGATGCGCACGGTTTTGAACGCCGTCGTGCGGGCGCCAATGGCGCCGACGACCATCCGGCGCATACCCCGGTGGACGCGGCAAAGCCGGTCGAAATAGTCCACGTTCTCGGCGAAGGCCGCGCTGGACGGGTGGACGGTGTGCGGCTGCAGGGCCGTGAACGGCAGACCGTGCTGGACGAACACGTCCATGATCGAGAACTTGCCGCAGAACGCGTCCCGGCGCACTTCCGGGGCCATGCGGTCGAGCTCGTCCGGGTAGGCCTGGACCAGGATGGGCGTACCGCAGTCCTTGAGGGCCGCGATGGCGCCGTTCTCATCCCCGAAGTTCGGCAGGCAGAGGATGACGCCCCCATACTCGCCGCGATGGTCGCGGAGGAAGCGGGCGAACTTTTCGCCTTCCGCCGGCGTTTCCACGGCGCCGTAGCGCGTGGCCTTGGGATCGAGCATGAGGGTCTTGTGCCCCAGGGCGGACAGGGTCTGCGCCATGTCCCGGCGGGCGCCGGCCTGCAGGCTGGCGGGGAAAAACCCCCGGTTTCCGAAGAAGACCGCGAACGTGGTTTTGGCGCTGGCTTGCATGTGTGCCTCCCTGGGGCAGGTCCCGCCCCCGATTGTTATTGGCTATGGAATACAAACTAACCGCAAAGAACGCATAGAACGCAAAAAATATCCTGATTTTCTTTGTGACCTTTGCGATCTATTGCGGCTGATAGTCCGAAATGCCGTCGTTCTTCTGCTCCGTGCCCCTGGCCCACCGCAGCTTTTCAGCGAAGGCGGGCTCCGTGGTTATTCCTTATCCGACTGCCGGTCCGTCAGCAGGGCGGCGGTGCCCCTGAGGCCGAGCTCGTCCACCAGCGTCTGCCGGGCGGCCTCGTAGACCGCGTCGCGCGCCTGCACTTCGGACTGGCCGGACAGCTTTTCGTAGGGCTGGCGGATGGTGGTGCAGATGTTGATCTTGGCGATGCCGTGGCGGATGCCCTCGCGGATGCACTCCGGCCGGATGCCGGACCCGCCGTGGAGCACCAGCGGCGCCGGCGCCTGGCGCTGGATGCGGTCGAGGTGCTCGATGTTCAGGCGGGCGGCGACCTTCTTCTGCGACTTGCCGGCCGCCGAAATCGCGCCGTGGATGTTGCCGACGGCCACGGACAGCCAGTCCGCCCCCGTCTCCCGCAGGAATTGCCCGGCCTCGTCGGGATCGGTGAAGCCCTTGCCGGAGACGAACAGCTCCTCGTAGGGCGGCAGGGGGCCGGCCTCGTGGCCGAGCACGGCGCCCAGTTCGGCCTCGACGGCCACGCCGGCCTGGTGTCCCAGCTCGACGGCCTTGCGCGTTGCCGCGATGTTCTCCGCCAGCGGCAGGCGTGATCCGTCAACCATGAGGGATTCGTAGCCCAGCTCGACGGCTTCCCGCAGGACGGGCAGGAAGTCCACCCGCCGGCCGTCCTCGTCCACCACGGGCACGTGGTCCAGGTGCAGGCGGGTGAACCGCGGATCGCCCCGGCGCCCGTACTCGTCGCGGACGGC
>CAZVVD010000017.1:0-39811 GCA_964630555.1 uncultured Verrucomicrobiota bacterium
TATTTCACGAACACCCAGGCGGCGTCCCAGTTGACCCCGTCCCGCCAGGAGTTCTTCCACGAAATGTCGAAGCGCACCTGCACCTTCCCCTCCGCCGGCGCGCGCAAATGCGCGCTGGTCACCGCCAGGTTGTTGGCCAACGCCGGCGCGCCGGATACGATCAAGATCATGGCCGCCGCCAACGCCATTTTGCTTGTCGCGTTCATTGTCGTCTCCCGTGTCGTTTCCGTTTCATCACCGGCCACGACGGAGCGTGGCCCTCCATTTCCGGACTCTTATTCCCCTGGAGGGACGCGCTTCGTCGCGTCCTCTTCCCTTTCCTTCCCCCTGCGACTCTGCGCCTCAGCGCGAGAAAACTCCGCTTCCTGTCAGACGTCCGACCGAAAAAGATGCGGACCTCACAGTCCGAGCCGGGCGCGCCACGGCGTAGCTTCTTAGCGAAGACGGGCAATCGAAATCAGGCTGCCAACGGGATGCAGGCACTTCTCAAGCAAGCTCTGGTGCAGGCAATAGTTGGCCCCGTCGCCCCCGGCAAACACGCCCTGGATGGTGATGGTCTTGTCGTCCAGAGCGTCGGACACCCCGTCGTTGTCATAATCCAGCTCCAGGCTGACGCTGCCGGCGCCCAGGAAGTTCTTGAAGGCCAGGCCGCTGACGACCAGGGTGTCGCCCGCGTCAAAGCTGCTGGCCACCTCGATCAGCAGGCGCTGGTTCCCGCCCGCGTAGCTGACCGTGGCGCTGACCTTGCCGGCCGCCGTGCCGGCGAGCACCGGGGTCACGTCCCCCTCGTCCCAGGTCATGGCAAAGGAGGCCGGGATCCAGACCGCGATGGACATGCCGTTGCTGATGCCCGGGTAGTTGGTGCCGTCGGTGATCGTCAGGGACCCGGCGGCTGCGGTGGCGCGGCCGCGGGCGAAGGATTGGTCGGCGGCCGAGGACAGCGTCACCATCGGCCCGCCGAAGTGAAACGTGCTGGCCGAGGCATTCATGGCATAGTGGGTGCCGCTCCCCCGGTGAAGACCGCGGCCTGGGCGCTCAGCCCGCTCAGGGCCAGGATAAGCGCCGCCGACATCAAACCCAAAATGGTTTTCAAGCCCATCGTTGCCTCCGGTGTTCTCGCCGGCGCGTCCGGCGCAATGATCATCAGGTCAGGGTTGAATCTCACCGGTCGCAAGCACGGATCGGCCAGCCGGTCAACGTCGAAATCGCCGGCCACCGGCTATCGCAAGGATCATTGAATAGTTCATGGGTAGTTTATATATAGACTACTGTTGATATAGAGTCAAGGCGCCTTGTTCTTTTCAGAAAAACCATGACTCGGATTTCGGTTCTCTCCTTCTTGCCCTCCGAAATCGGGGTCTGGACTTTCGACATTATAAACTGAAGCTGTTCGCAAATCTTTGCCAATTTTTCATCGTGTCGCATCCGTTGGGTCAGCCGCCGTATTGCGGCACTGACTGCCGTCCAGATCATACCCCCGGCCCCGGCGCCCGCCCCGGAGCGCCCGGTCTACCTTGGAGGACGGAGGTCTGGCGGCCGAGGGCGTCGTAAGAGAAGGTGGTCGGCTGTAGGCATCTCCGTATCAGGCGCGCGTGAGGCCCGCGGCGCAGCGGGCGGGAATCTCACGGCGGTTGAAGTAATCCCAGTTCGCGCTTTGGCGCGGGCTGCCGGCCCCGGCGCCCGCCGGGGCGTGCCAGAGGTGGAGGGCGCGGGCTTCCAGGACCAGGGACTGACCGCGGATGCCGGCCCGGTGCAGGCGCAGGGCGAAGTCGTCGTCCTCCAGGCCCCAGCCGACGTACTGCTCGTCAAAGCCGTTGATTTTCTCGATGTCCTCGCGGAAAAGCGAAAAATGGCAGCCGAGGATTTTCGGCTTGTTCCGCCGGGCCAAGCCGACGCTTCGCAGCAGACGGTTGCGGACAAACTGGCGGTGCGCCGGCCGCAGGTGCCGCCGGTCGGAGCGCGTCCAGAGGACGTCCAGCAGGCGCGGAGTCAGGGTCTGCCGCAACACCGTGCGCGTGTCCTGCTCGCCGACCCAGGCCCGGTTGGCGGCCAGGAACACGCCGCGCCGGGCGCGCTGCCGGTGGATCGCCAGGGCCTCCGGCATCAGCAGGACGTCGCAGTCCAGGGACACGAGGTAGTCCCCGCCGGCAGCGCGGATGGCGTTGTTGCGGGCGGCGGCCAGGCGGTAGCCGCGGTCCTCCTGCCACACGTAGCGGACGGGAAACGGCAGATCGCCGAAGAGCGCCCGCATGCGCTCCGCGGCCTCGGGGCCGGAGCCGTCGTCGGAGACGACGGCCTCGTCCGGCGGATCCGACTGCAGGGCCAGGGCCCAGAGGCAGGCACCGAGCATCTCCGGCCGGTTATACACCGTGATGATGACGCTGGTTTTCATGGCAGGGAGGTTCAGCCTATCAAAAGCAGTTGAACCACGAATGGACACCAATGCACACTAATAATCAACTGTTTATGGAGACTCTTGCAAAACCCACGGAAAACCGGCCACGACAGAGCGTGGCCCTCCATGAGGAGCGTAATCCGGTTTGTTATCGCACATGGAGGGACGCGCTCCGTCGCGTCCGCAGGGTTTTGCAAGAACCTCCGTAGATAGTTGCCGGCATCTTTCTGCTTTCGCGTCAATTGGTGTTCATTCGTGGTTCTCTACTGTCGAATCTAGGTTCAATTCCTTCCGCACGGCGTCGGCGGCGCGCTCCTCGGCGCCGGGCTCGCCCAGGGCGCGGCTGACGCGGTCCAGCCCCGCCAGCATGCGCGCCCGGGCCGGTCCCTCCGCGAGGACCGGCGCGAGGCCGCCGGCCAGGGCGCGGGGCATGGCGCGGTGCTGGATGAATTCCGGGCAGAGCGCCTCCCCTGCCACCAGGTTGACCATGCCCAGGAACGGCACCCGGATCAGCAGGCGCCCCAAGGCATAGGTCAGCCAGGAGGTTTTATACACCACGACCATCGGGCAGCGCATCAGCGCGGTCTCGAGCGTGGCGGTGCCCGAGGTCACCAGGGCGCCCCGCGCCTGGCGCAGGACCTGGCGGGTCTGTCCGGCCGCCACGGCCCAGCGGCGGGGTCCGCCGCGCAGGCCGGCCAGGGTCTGGCGGACCCAGCCGGCCTCCCGCTCCGACGGCGCCGCCACGATGAACCCGATCCCGGGAAACGTTTTTTCAAGCAACGCCGCCGCCGCCCACATCGCCGGCAGAATGCGTTGGATTTCATGATAGCGGCTTCCGGGCAGGATGGCAACTCTCGGCTCGGCCTCCTGCCAGGGCAAGACCGCCGGCGGCGCCGCCCAGGCCCGGCGTGACTCGGTGACCAGCGGATGGCCGACGAAATCCACGGGCAGGGGCGTGCCCTTGAACACCGCGGGCTCAAAGGGAAAGATCGCGAGCAGCCGGTCCACCCGGCGCGCCATGCGCGGCACGCGGGCGCGGTTCCAGGCCCAGACCTGGGGGCAGATGTAATAAATCACTTTCAGCCCCAGGGCGTGGGCGCGGGCCGCAAAGCGGAGATTGAAGCCCGGGTAATCCACCAGCAGGACGGCGTCCGGCCGGCGCGCCCGCGCCGCCGCCAGCAGATCCCGGAACGTTTTCCGAAAAAAGCAGTATTTCCGGAGCACGTCGGTGAGGCCCAGGACCGCCATCTCGCGGGTTTCAACCAGGATCTCCATGCCGGCGGACCGCAGTTCGTCCCCGCCGATGCCGAACGCCCGGATGCCCGGACAGCGGGCGCGCAGGGCGCGCAGCAGGGCGGCGGCGTGCATGTCGCCGGAGACTTCCCCGGCCACGATCAACAGGCTTTTTCCTGACGGGCTGTCCCCCGAGCACATGGCGGTCAGGATAATCCAACTGCGGGGAAGGGTCAAGCCAGCGCCAAGCCGTGCTCGAACTGCCGAACGGCGAGCGGGGGGGAGGAGCAGCCCGGACGGTCCGCCACAGGCGCTCCCTCCCAAAAGAGCGGGCTGGGCGTCAGAGCCCCTCCCCTACGCCCGGTGAAGGCGACTGCGTTTCGACACGGCCCGGATGAGCGCTTCCAGTCCCGGCGAAAGGGCCACGGGATACCGATCACGGACGGGGATTTCCCGCAGGGCGTCGGGAAGCCGGGCAACCTCGGCGAGGGCATGGGCGCGCATTGCGCTGAGCGGCGGTAGGGGCCGGATTCTGCGCCCGTGCCTGACCGCCGGGGTCAGCAGGGGAAAGCCCGGCGCCGGCTCGCCGGCCAGGGCGATCACATCTCCGGAATACCGGCCATCGGCGCCGGTCTGACGGAACACCTGCTTGGGGCCGGGGAGGCTGTGCTTGTCCGGACTGAACTTCATCCGCCCGCCGCCGCCGTCTGCGACTAGCTTGTAGATGCCCGGGATGACCGCCACCGGCCGGGCTGAAATCAGATCGGTGCCGACGCCATAGACATCGATTGGCGCCCCGGCCCTGACCAGGGCCGCGATCTTGTATTCGTTCAAATCGCCGCTGGCCACGATCCGCGCCTGGGCCAGGCCGCCGGCGTCGAGCAGCTTACGAACCTTTTTCGCCAGCGCGCCCAGGTTGCCGCTGTCCAGGCGCACGCCCCCCAGTTGCCCGCCGGCCCGCGCCAATTCCCGGCCCACGGCCACGGCGTTTCGAGCCCCGCGCAGGGTGTCGTAGGTATCGATCAGCAGGGTGGGTTTGTCCGGGAACGTGCGGGCGTAGGCCTGGAACGCCTCCCGCTCCGTGGGGAAACTCATGACGAACGAATGGGCCATGGTGCCGGCCAGGGGAAGGCCGTAGGCCCGTCCGGCCTGGACGTTGCTGGTGCCGGCCGCCCCCGCCAGATAAGCCGCCCGCGCGCCTTTCATGGCCGCGGCTTCCTCATGGGCGCGGCGCAAACCGAACTCCAGCACCACGGCCCCGCCCCGCGCCGCCGCGTTGACCATCCGGCTGGCTTTCGATGCGATCATGGTCTGGAAATTGACGGTATTGAGCAAGAGGGATTCGACCAGCTGCGCCTGCGTCCGCCGGGCGGTCACCCGCAGGATCGGCTCGCCGGGGAACACGGGCGTGCCTTCCCGGACCGCCTCCACCTCGCCTTCGAACCGGAAGCGTTCCAGGAAACGGAAAAAGGCCGGCTTGAACAGGCCTTTCGTTTCCAGGAACGCGATCTCCCGGCGGTCGAACCGGAGGCCGGTGACGGCGTCAATCGCGTCCTCGATCCCGGCGGCGATGAAGTAAGCCCATCCTCCTCCGTCCCTTAGCGGCTGACTTCCTCCTTCGCCCTGTCGACTGCGCTCGGGGCTACGGAGGACAGATTCTCCCGGCAAGGCCCGGAAGGACAGCTCGAAGGTCGCCGGGTCGTCCTTCCGGTGATCGACGTAGGCCGCCATCATGGTCAGCTCGTAGAGATCGGTGAGCAAGGCGCTGGGCATGGCGGGAACACTCCTGGTGGCATTCTAACCGGCCACACCCGGAAAATCCAGAGTTTTGGCGCCGGGCAGTAAGGCCTCAGTCACGCAGGGATGGAGCCGGGGTGCCCTCTCGCCTGGGCGAAGCCGCTGCGGCGAAGCCTGGCACCCCGGCCTCAACAAAGGCCAGCCTGGGGGTAGGCCGGCTTCAATTCCGCCCCCGCGTGACTGAGAAGATGTGAAAAAAATATCTGCAGACGGTCGCGACGGAGCGCGACCCTCCATTTCCGAAGAAATATCGAGTGGAGGGCCACGTTTCATCGTGGCCGTCAGATTCTTTCACAGCTTCTGAGATCTTACGCCGGGCAAACGGGTTCGGGCGGACGCAGGACAGTTGACTTTTCCGGCGGGGTTGGTAAAAAACCTGGCGGCCAATCCGGTGCGACTAACCGCCTTGCCGCCTTATGCCTGAGGGTCCACAGCCGCAACCTCCGTTTCCGCTGACGCCGGCGCTCCGCAAGCTGAGCGCCTCGGCGCGCCAGGTTGCGGAAGGCCGCTATGCCGAGGCCGCCGGCCTGTTCCAGGTCGCCGCCTCCGCATCCGAGACCCCGGAAGTCCGCGAACTGGCCGAGACCCTGGGCCTGGTCAGCGTGAAGGTCGAGGCGCGCGAATACAAGCTCGAACAAACGCTCGCCGAGCTGCGGCGCAAGAACGCGGAGCTCGAGCGCAACGCCGCCCTGCGGGCCGAGAGCGGATTCCTGTTCTGCGGCATCGTCTTCTTCATCGGCGCGTACGCCATCACCCTCTCGGCCCTGCTGTTCGCCGGGTGGATCGACGACGACGCCCAGTGGGGCATGACCCTGGGGTTGATCCTGGCCCTGCTGGCCTTCGTCGGACTGTTCGCCCGGCGGCACCGCCATCCCTGGGCCTCCTGGGGCCTGACCTGGTGGGGCGGCGGCCGCGCCCTGCGGGAAAGCCTGCTCTTCAGCCTGCCGGTGGCCCTGGGCGGCGTGGCGCTGAAATGGGCGCTCATCCGCGTGCCCGCGTCGCCCCTGTTCGGGCATCCGCTGTTCGAGGCGCTCACCCCGCCGCCAGCGCTCCTGCTTTACGCGGCCGGGGCGGTGGCCCAGGAAGTCGTCAACCGCGGGTTCCTGCAGACCGCCATCGAGCGGATGCTGACCGGGAAATACCGCGCCGAGATGGCGATCGTCACGGCCGCGCTCCTCTTCGCCGTGGCGCACATGCACTACGCTATCCCCACGGTACTGGCGACCCTCCTCGGCGGCTTGTTTTTCGGCTGGCTATTCCACCGCCAGCGGACGCTGGTGGGGGTGTGTGTCGTCCATTTCCTGCTCGGCCTGCTCTTCATTGATCTCCTGCGGCTGATCGGGTGAGCATTCGAATCGCCCCGGCGGGGCAGACCTGGACGCAGAGGGAACAGCCCCAGCAGGCTCCGGCGGCGACCGCCGCCCGCCGCCCGGCCATGGCGATGGCCCCGCCGGCGGCATCCCGGCAGGAGACGGCGCAGCGTCCGCAGCCGTTGCACTTTGCCGGATCCACCCCGGCAATGACCCGGCAGGCCGGGTCCAGTTCCGAAAACGATCCGACGCGCCGGTTGGCGATTCCCAAGAACTCGCCGGGCGCGGCAAACCCATGCCGGTGCATGAACTTCCGCAACTCGGCTTTCATTTTCCCCACCATGGCATAGCCGCCCAGCATGACGGCGGTGCAGACCTGGACCAGCGGGGCGCCCAGCAGGATGAACTCGGCGGCGTCCCGGCCGGAGGCCGCCCCGCCGCAGGCCATCACCGGCAGGCCGGGCTGCTTGACCAGGTCGCTGACGCAGCGCAGGGCAATGGGCTTCAGGCCGGGACCGGAATAGCCCCCGGCGGCTGAGCGTCCGCCGACGGTCGGCCGGGGCGCCAGGGTGTCCAGGTCCACGCCCACGATGGAGGGAAAGGTATTGATCGCGCACAGGCCGTCGGCCCCGGCGTCGGCCGCGGCCTGGCCGATGGCGGCGAGGTGGGCGACGGCGGCGGTCAGCTTGGGAACCAGCGGCAGGGTGATCCGCCGGTCATTCTTCAGCCAGCCCGTGATCCGGCCGACGAACTCTGCGTTCTGCCCGATGGCGGCGCCCTGGCCCTGCTCGGGGCAACCGTGCGGACACGAAAAATTCAGCTCCAGCAGATCGCAGCCGGCATCCTGGCAGCCGAGCGCCAGCTCCAGCCAGGGACCGGGCTGCCGGGCATCGCCCATGATGCTGCCGATGACCGGCTTGGCGGGAAACCGGGCTTTCAGGCGGCGGATGTCCCGGAACCACTTCTCCGGCGGAAGCTCGCTCAGGAGCTCGAGGTTCTCGAAGCCGGCAATCTCGCGGCCGCATTTCAGGGCGGCGAAGCGGTTGGCCAGGCTGCGGACCGGCTCGCGGATGAGGGTTTTGACCACGGCCCCGGCCCAGCCGGCCTCGAAGGCCCGGGCGATCCTGTCGGCATCGGCCGTTGGCGGACCCGAGGCCAGCACGAACGGGCTGTCGAACCGCGTTCCCAGGTAGGTGACCGCCAAATCCATGGGGTGGTTCCCGGTAGCCCACAGGTCCTTAGACCCTTTCCCGTGAACATCCACGCTTTTGCGTGTATGTTTTGGGAGGGCTGGCGTGCCGCCGGCCGCAATCGGCGCGCAACATGCGCGCCCTCCCCTGGGCGGCGGGCGACAGCCCGCCTTGGTTTCCGCCGCGCCACGCGCGGCAGGGATTCTACCCGAACGCCTCGCGCATGCGGTCGCAGTAGTAGCGCACGAGGTCCCACTGCGCATCCGGGGCGATCCGGTGGTCGGGGCACGGGAGATAGCCGCCGAGGGCCACCAGGGGCTTGAGGCGCTCCACCTCGGCATCCACCGCGGCGCGGTCGCGCGCGAACACGTTCTTGTTCATGCCGCCGACCCCGCGCAAGTCCCGGCCCCACCGCTGGCGCCACGGCCGGATGGAGGCGTTCCAGGTGCCGACTTCGATCGGAAACATCGTGTTGACGCCGTTGCCGATCCAGGTCGGGATCAGGGCGTCGATCATGCCGTCGCAGTCGAGGGAGCAGATGTCGAGCCCGTGCCGGCGGGTGAGATCGGTGATGCGCTTGTAATGGGGGCCCACCTTGTCCGCGAACACCGCCGGCGAAATGCAGGGGCCGTTCTTGAAGCAGATGTCCTCCCAGAAATGCGCGAAGTCGAACCGCGCGCCGGAGTCCAGCATCGCCTTCACCCCCCGGTAGCACAGCTCGCCGACGGTGTCGATGATCTCGGTGAAGAGCGTTTCGTCGTCCGCCAGCAGGTAGCAGCTGCCCTCGAAGGTCAGCATGCTGCGGATGTTGCCGTAGAGGCTGCCGCAATGCAAGCCGAGCGGGTTCTCGCGCTCGCCGGACTTGAGGGGCTCCAGGGCCGGCCGGTTGACGCGGTCCTCCGCCCATTGCAGGCGCCCCTTGAACTCCTTTTCCCAGACCGCCCGATCCTTGAGCAGGTAATCCACATGGGAGGGGATCGAGCCGGCGCCCGGCTGGTGCACGTAGATCACCCCGTCGCCGCCCATGACGTGCCTGGTGCCGTCCGGAAACTCGGCCACCACCCGGCTTTCCAGGCCGGGTTTGAGCCAGAGATTGGCGAAAAACATGTTCTGCCAGTTGAAGTCGAATCCGAGCTTGGCGGCCAGGGCGGTCTCGGCGGGGCTGGCATCCCAGACCCCTTCGAGCTCCGCCTTCGCCAGGTGGCCCTCCGCCGCCCATTTCTGGAGCGTTTCGCCCCAGAATCCGAAATGGACGATCGGCAGACGGTCGTAGTTTTGGTAGCGGAGGATGGCCAGGGCGCGTTCCCGGTTGGTCATGGCAGGGCTCTCCTCTTGGGTCAACATCCGGTCGCGCGGCGGAAGACGGGGGCGCCTCCCCTTTTTTTTCGTCCACCGCCGGCGGAACAGGCTAGCCGGGCCCCGGTGGAAGTCAACGCCGAAAACTTTTGTTTTTCGGGATTGTGCCACCGGGAAATCATGCTATCTTAGCGCCATGGCATTCCCGTTCGTTCATGCCCTCAACCGCTCCGCATTCCCCAGAAAGCGAGGCTGACCATGTTCTGTTTCCAATGCGAACAAACGGCCAAGGGGACTGGGTGCACTCTCCAGGGCGTCTGCGGCAAGGATGGCCAGGTGGCCGCGCTCCAGGATTTGCTGGTATTCCAAGCCAAGCAGATCGGCGCCTGCGCCCACCGGGCGCGCGAACTGGGCGCCGTCGATCCGGATGTTGACCGTTTCATCCTGCGGGCCCTGTTTTCAACCATCACCAACGTCAATTTCGATCCGGCGCGTCTGCAGACCCTGCTGGTCGAATCCGAGTCCGTCCTGGACCGGGCCAAGACCCTGGTCGCAAAGGCCGGCCGGAAGGACAGCCGCGAGCCGGACCCCGTTCCCGGCCTGGCGCCGGAACCCCTGGCCATCGACCTTCCCGGCCTGGTGCGGCAGGGCGAGGCCGTCGGCATCCCCGCGCGCCGGGCGGCCCTGGGCGACGACCTCGCCGGCCTGCAGGAGCTGCTCACCTCCGGGCTGAAAGGCATGGCCGCCTATGCCGATCACGCCATGATCCTGGAAAAGGAAGACCCCGCGGTCTACGCCTTCTTTCACCAGGCGCTGAGCGCCTTGTTAACCGACGCCCGGCCCACGGCGGACCGGCTCCTTCAGCTCTGCCTGAAATGCGGGGAGGTGAACCTGAAGGTCATGGGCCTGCTCGACGCCGCCAACACGGACGCCTACGGGCATCCGGAGCCCACCCACGTGCGGATCCATCCCTTGAAGGGCAAGGCCATCCTCGTCTCCGGCCACGACCTCAAGGACCTGGAGGCGCTGCTCAAGCAGACCGCGGGCAAGGGCATCAACGTCTACACCCACGGGGAAATGCTGCCGGCCCACGCATATCCCGGCCTGAAGAAATACAAGCACCTGGTGGGCAACTACGGCGGCGCCTGGCAGGACCAGCGGACCGAGTTCGAGGAATTCCCCGGCGTCATCCTGATGACCACCAACTGCATCCAGAAGCCCAAGGACAGCTACAAGGCGCGCCTCTTCACCTCCGGCCTGGTCGCCTGGCCGGGAGTGGCGCACATCGCCGACCGCGATTTCGCGCCGGTGATCCAGGCCGCCCTGGCGGCCGAGGGCTTCAAGATGGACGGGCCGGACCAGACCATCCTGGTCGGATTCGGGCATCACACCGTGCTGGGCGCCGCCGAACAGATAGTGCAAAAGGTCAAATCCGGCGCGTTGCGGCGCTTCTTCCTGATCGGCGGCTGCGACGGCGCCAAGAGCGGGCGCAACTATTACACCGAGTTTGCGCAGAACGTGCCCGACGACTGCGTGATCCTGACCCTGGCCTGCGGCAAGTACCGCTTTAACAAGCTGGCCTTCGGCACCCTGGGGGGCATCCCCCGCCTGCTGGACTGCGGCCAGTGCAACGACGCCTACTCCGCAATCCGGATCGCCACGGCTTTGGCCGAGGCCTTCAAGTGCGGCGTCAACGACCTGCCGCTGTCGCTGATCCTTTCCTGGTACGAGCAGAAAGCCGTCTGCATCCTGCTCACCCTCCTGCACCTCGGGATCCGGAACATCCGCCTGGGCCCCAGCCTGCCGGCCTGCGTCACGCCGGCGGTGCTCAAGGTCCTGGTCGAAAAGTTCAACGTCATGCCGATCACGACGCCGGCGGAGGACCTGCGGACGATTCTCGAACCCGCGCCGGCCAAGGAAAAAACAGAATAATCTCGCGCAGGGACCGGATTGGCATCTAAAAAAACCCGGCGCCCCGGCGTCATGGCGGGAGAATATCACGGCCTGGTCTGAAGACCGGGCACGAAGTGGAATTGTCCCGTGCAGACGCAGAGGCAAAGCCCCCCGCCTGACGGGAATCGGACAACCGCACGCGCGGCTCGATGAGGGGCGGGCGGCAATCCCACCCTGTCTGCGCAAGCCAGCGGACCGCCAAAAAACCCGAGCGAAGAGGATGTTATGCACACCGACAGCGCGTGCATCGATCTTCCGTTGAAGCCTGTTGTGTCCGAGTTCCGCGGCGTGGGCGCGGAGTGGGATCCCTGCTTTTGGTTCGAGTTCAACCGCGCGCGTGGCGTGACCGAGGCCGATTGGCAAATGGTGCTTGGTCGCGTGCGCCGCCTGCGCATCCCGATCGTCCGCATCATGATGCAAATGACGTGGTGCCGCCGCCCGGACGGTCGATTCGATTTTGAGACGCCGGAAATGCGAAGCCTCTATCGGTATCTCGATTTCTGCCGTGACGAAGGCATCGAGGTGATGCTGAACGAGTGGTGGTGGCGGCCGTCGCTGCCGGTGCCCCCGCTGGCCGACCGCGCGTTCAGCGCGGCTATCGCCGTGTACCTGCGGCACCTGATCGTCGAACGCGGGTACGAATGCATCCGCTACTGCATGCTGATAAACGAACCCAATCTGCTGATGTCCAGCGGCGTGTTCTGGGAGAACTGGCATGTCGCCATCCGGATGCTGTCGGAAGAGCTGGAGCGCGCCGGCTTGCGCGACCGCCTGCAGTTGCTCGGCCCGGAGCATTCGCACGGGGATGCATGGCTCGTTTCGTGTGTGCACGTGCTGCCCGATGTGCTCGATGGTTACACGATTCACCGGTACGAATTCGACGCGAAAGTGGCCGCCGGAGATCTCGAGACCTACTATCGCCGCCAATGGGACTATGTCCGGAAGCATGATCCCGACGGCGGCCGCAAATGGCGCATGGTCACTGAGGCCGGGATGACCGACGGCATGCGCGGTGGCGCCGGCAACCGGAACATCGGCACACCGTGGTACGGCCTGTTCATGGCGGACTATGCCCTGCAGGCCCTCCGCGCCGGGAGTCAGGCCATTCTGGCCTGGCAGCTCGAAGACAGCTCGAACGAGGAATTCTTCTGGGGAATGTGGGGCGACAAACGCGATGGTTTTGCCTTGCGCCCATGGTTCTACCCGTGGGGCTTGCTGACGCGCTATCTGCCGCGCGGGGCGGTGCTGTACGCTCCCCCGGCCCCGAACGGGGCCTGCCGCGTGCTTCTGGCGCGCCATGCGGCGGCGGCCGGCGAACCCGCGGCCTGGACGGTGGCAGTGGTCAACCGTGGCCAGAACGCCGTGAATCTCACGATTCGTCTGCCCGCGACGGGATCCGATAGGATCGACGTCTATCGTTTCGCGTCCGATACGGCGCCCGTCGATGCCGAGGGATTTCCGCGGCCCTGGCGGCAGGCCTGTCGCTCGGCGGATGGGGCTGTGAAGCTGGAAGCCGGGGGCGAGGCCTTCACGGTCGCGGTGGTCGGAGAGGTTGCGGCTTCCGGGAAACCGCCGGGCTGAGCAGCAGCCGCCCATTTGCGGATTGGGTCAGCCCCGGATGGCGCTGGCTGAAGCTTTTTTTTGGATGTGGCCTCAAGGCGATAACCGTGGCGTGGGCGTGTCATCCTGAGCGAATTGTCCGCCATGGCTCCTTGAGCGCCGGCGGAGGACCTACGGGCAATCCTCAATCCGGAGACGGCGGCCATAACGGAACAAAGAGGTGGAAGGTGGAGGGTGCGAGGTTGCTATGGGATGGGCCACATTAGATTTGATCAGGATCGTCACGAGAAAAACCACCGAGCGCCGCGAACGCCAGTCTGAACGTCGGGAGCGTTTATTGGAGCAACACGCATCCTGTCGCAAGCTGGCTGCCCGAAATGCGGCCGATCCCGTTGAGACCCAGCGCGGCGTTAACCCTCCGGACAAGCCATAAACGTCAGCGCCATGCCGGAAAAGATAAAAATGGATGCGACGGAGCGCGTCCCTCCACCGGGCGGATTCTGAAATGGAGGGATACGTTTTGCTGTGGCCGTTCTTCGAGCTAAAGTTCAACCCATTACCGGGAGGAGACTCTCCATGAAAACCAAGGCTTCCCTGAAAAGCAAGGCGCTGACCCTCCCGCGGCTGGTCCGCTACTCCAAGGCGGCGATCGTCAGCCGGACCCTGGTGGACAAGCCCGCGGGCACGCTGACCCTCTTCGCCTTCGACGCCGGCCAGGGCCTGAGCGAGCACACCGCCCCCTACGACGCCGTGGTCCAGGTGCTGGAGGGCGCGGCCGAGCTGACCATCGGCGGGAAAACGGTCAGGGCGGCGGCCGGGCAGGCCGTGATCATGCCCGCCCGCATTCCCCACGCCGTCAAGGCGGTGCGCCGGTTCAAGATGCTGCTGACCATGATCCGGCAGAAATGAGTCCTCAGCGGACGTTGCGGCCATAGAGCGCCGCCAGGGGAAGGCGGCGGATGCAGGCATCCTGGAGCACGCCGCCGCCGCGGCCTCCGCAGCAATAGGCCAGGAGGACGGCGTCCGCGGTGAAATGGACGGCCGTATAGCAAAAGCCGCGCGCCGGGTCGGATTCCACCACCCGCGGCGCCTGCCAGGTCGCCCCCTCGTCCCGGCTGATAGCCAGGGCCAGCGGCGTGCGGCCCCAACTGGACTTGCGCGGCGGCGGGCGGCGGCCGCGGTGGTCGTTCCAAACGGCCAGCAGGTGCCCGGTGGCCGGAATCCGCTTGATGGAAAGCGGTGAACAGGGCGAGCGAAACGGCGAAGGCCGCGGCGCGGACCAGGTTTCGCCGCCGTCCTCGGAAAAAAACTCGTACTGGCAACCGCAATCGGTCCGGCTATACCCATAGAGGCGTCCATCGCGCAGTTCGACCACCCCGGGCTCCTGCAGACCCGAGGTGCTGCGGATGGGCAGGGCCCACCAGTCCTTGCTTTCCCGCCAGGTCCGCCCCCGATCATCCGACAGGAAACACATGGCGATGCCGCGCAGGTCAATTTCCTTGCCCCACCATTTGCAGCGGTGATACGCCGCCGGCGCCACCAGGCGGCCGCCGCGCAGTTGCACCACCCGGTCGTTGTTCACCACGTAATAACCGGGAGAAGGGATGCACAGCGTCGGCGCGCCCCACCCGCGGCCCTCGTCGCTTGAAAGGCGCAGGCGCAAGCGGCAATCCCGCAAGCCGTTTTTCCTCGCGTAAAACAGGGCCAGGCGCCCGTCCTGCAGCCGGAGCAGGGAGCCGGACATCACGTTGCAGCGGCCCTCGTTCTTCACCAGGATGCGGTCGTCCGGCGTCCAGGAACGCCCGCCGTCGGCCGAGGTGCGCGCGGCAATGTCGGCCGTGGCGTGGTCCGACCAGCTGGTCCCGTAATAGCGGCTGTAGGCGAACAGGATGCGGCCGTCCGCCAGGGTGGCAAAGGACCCTTCCGAGTTGCGCGGATTATTCCGCCGGTGGCGCAGGCGCAGGACGATGGAAGAACCTTGCATACGGGGCCTCCAAATTTGCCGCCCCGCGGGGTCATCCCGGCTTCGCCGGCGGGACCAGCTTGAGGGCGTTGCCTGAGGTCAGCTTGGCCAGGACTTCCGGGGGCAGGTCGAGGGAATTCAGCAGATCCAGGTGCCGGCCGGTGAACTCGTCGCGGGCGAAGAGAAACCGGTCCTGGAATTCCAGGAGGAACTCCCGGGCAAAGGCCGGGTCGCGCGCCAGGCCGTTATACCCCGAGTGCCCCGACCCGTCGCAATAAAGACGCGGGTAGCGTCTCAGCAGCCGGCCCAATTCCCCGCCCGGCGCGACCTTGCCCTCGGGATAGCCCGGCTGGCGGCTGTGCTCGTCGGCGGAGATATGCGACCAGAACCCGGGGGCGTGGCCCAGGATCACGGTGTCGGGGCAGGCCTGGAGCACCCGCTCCAGGGCCTCGAGGCCGCCGCCGTACCACCAGTCCGGCCGGGGATAGGCGCCGGCTTCATCCAGGCTCCCGGGGTAATCGAGATGGACCGTGACCGGGAGTCCCTGCCGGCCGCAGAACCGGAACAAACGCAGGGCGTCGGGACTATCGAACATCATCCGCAGCTTCAGCTCGCCGCAGACCCGCACCCCGTAAATCTCCGCCGCCGCGCGCAGCCGGTCCACCGCCCCGGGCCGGCGCGGATCGGGCGCGTAGCCCAGGACGAACTTGCCGGGAGCGCGCTCGGCGTAGGACACGCAGCGCGCGAAGGGGATCGGGCCCGACGCCGCGTCGTCCGGGGCCATGGCCCAGGGGCCATGCTCGTATTCATCCGCCGGGCATTCCCAGCTCAACAGCCAGGTCAGGTCAATGCGGTGTTGGGCCATGTTGGCCAGGAACCTGTCCAGGTCGTGGCCGTGCCAGTCCGGATGGTTGTGGGCGTCGATGATCATGAGATGTTCCCGTGTCATGAATTGTTCACCCGGCGCAACGTTCAGCGCCGGGCGAACAAGCCGGTTGAACCGCGGACCTTGGCCTTGGCGTCGCCCGGCAGAAGCTCCCGGAAGTTCTCCGCCACCTTGCGGTAGGCCGCGGCGTGCTCGCGGATGAGCTGCGGACGGAAGCGCGTGAACCAGGGGATGCCGAGGACCCGCTCCTGGATGCCCTCCGCCACCGGCAGGCGCTCCGGGCGCCGCCGGGCGCCGCCGGGCGGCCGGTTGGTCGGCCGTCCGTCGTTGTAGACGTCCACGCGGTTCAGCAGCGGGTGCCGGTGCAGGGCGAAGTTGCAGCCCGGGGCGGCGACGCTCCCCTCGGCGCGCACGGCCTCGCAGAAGCGGCTGACGGACAGGCCGCCCAGCTCCTCGGGGCGGTAGTGGCCGCGCGCGGCGTACCAGCCGCCCATGGTGCTCCCCGACCCCCGCGGCGGACGGTGGGCGCGGAGCCCGGGAACGCCTTCCAGCAGATCCCAGAAGGCGGTCATGGCTTTGTCGATCGCGGCCATCTGGCGGGGATAGTTTTTCACCTGCTCGAGGCCGACGGCCGAGCTGAGCTGGTGCATCCGGTACTTGTAGCCGCCCCAGGCCAGGCCGGCATCCGCTTTCAGGTCCGGCAGGGTCAGCCCCCCATGCCGCTCGTAATGCCCGAAGAGGATCGCCCGCTCGTAGATCCGGCGATGGTTCGTCAGCAGGATGCCGGCCTCGCCGACGGCAAACGACTTGCCGGTCATCAGCGAAGCGCAGGACACGTCGCCGAGCGTGCCGACGAGCCGGCCCTGGTAACGCGCGCCGTGGGCATGGGAGACATCCTCGATCACGGCGAGCCGGTGTTTCCGGGCGATGCGTAGGATGGCCTCCATATCGCAGGGCATGCCGCAGTAATGCACGGCCACCACGGCCCGGGTGCGGCGGGTAATGCGCCGCTCGAAATCCCGCGGATCGAGGCAGAGGGTATCCGGGTCGATGTCGGCGAACACGATGGCGGCGCCGAGCGACAGGGCGGGCAGGCAGGAAGCGCAGTAGGTGATGGCGGGGCAGATGAGCTCGTCGCCGCGCCCGAGGCCGAGCCCGAACATGGCCCCGTGCAGGGAAGCCGTGCCGTTATTGTGCCCGAGGGCGTAGCGCATGCCGTGCCAGCGGGCGTAGGCTTTTTCGAACTCGATGGTGACGTCCGTGCCCGACATCGCGCCGCGCCGGAGGACTTCCAGCACCCGCCGCTCGATCGCCGGGGTGATGATCGGCCATTGGAACAGGTCGCCGGGATCCGACCTCACGGTCTTGGGTCCGCCCAATAAGGCCAGCTTGCTCATGGGGGTGGTCCTTCAAGGGAATAGTGGAATGCTGGAACAGGGGCATAGCGAGGTCCGGGCAGGAATGCAAGCCCAATAGCCGCGATGTGCCATCGCCGGCTTCCGCCGATGGTGGCCTGCCCACCTGCCGAACTGGGTCAGGGGCGACCCAGCGGATGCCGTGCTTTCTGCCAGAAGCGCCAATCTTTCCAACAGTATGTGCCGCGCAATGACTCGTGCTCCCGCCTTCGCGAAGCCCAGCTTCGGCGGGTGAAGGAAGGTCGTAGCGAAGGCGGCCTTCGCTGAGTTCGCAGAGTAGCAGCGGCGCACTTGGAGCCACTCGTAGCGCTTACTTATGGAATACCTGCCGCGCTCCGCCGCGTCCGTCTTCTCTCCCCTTGCCCTTTCTCTTCCTGTTTCCCGCCGATCGTTCCGCGTTCATCGTTTCCTGCCACGCCCCGCCCGGAAGTGTGCCCGGCACTCCTTCAGGGCGCCGTGCGCGCGCAGCGCCCTCCCCCGATCGAGCCATGCCGACGGAGATCCCCGTCATTGCTCTTGCTGCGGTCCGAAACGCGCGAATAACCGGCGGTGAAGTTATGGCCGCCGCCGCGCGAACCGATGCCTTCAGCGCCGGTGACCTGGCCTACGACCCAGCCCGGCCAGTTCATCTCATTGGCATGCCCCGCTGCGCTTAACAAGCCGTCCCCATGCACGCCGGTAAACGATCGCCCCGCGGCATTACCGATGGTAACCGTCCGCTCCTGGAGGTTGTCCGACAGGTTCAGCGCCCCGTAATACCCCGCCCCGGCCTGGACGCGGCTGGAGCCCGCCTGCGCATAGCTCCCCACCCGGTAAGGGGCATCCAGGGCGCAATCGGTGAAATTGCAGTTGCCCTGGTTCGGCGTCTCCGCAGCCGTTTTCGGGTTGCCGAGCGCGGTCGTAGCCGCCATCATCAGCGTATCACCCCAGGCATACTCGTCCGCCAGCGGCGGACAAGTTCCCCGGCAGGCCTTCTCAAACTCCAACTCCGTAAAGGGCCGCAAGGCCGCCCAGTCGGCATAGGCCGCCACGTCCATCCACGAGATATAATTGCACGCCACCCATTCGCCATCATCCGCCTCGTTCAACAGCGTGGCGGTGGCGGCGGCGACCGGCCCGGCATTGCCATTCGCGTCGCACCCGAAAAAAGCCGGCCGGGTCGCCGTTTTCTTGATATAGTTGCGCATCGAATTAAAATTCAGGCCGCTGTCGTGCCGGTTGTCCTGCTGAGCCGCCGTGAGCGTGTTGAGAAAATCGCAGTATTGCCGCTGGGATTGTTCCGTCTTCATCAGGTAAAACGCGGGATAGCCGTTTGGCCAGAGGGCGTTCGGCGCGGTCTGGCCGGTGGGATAGCCGCCCCCCTGCCCGCCCAGCGACCCCGTCCCAGAGGGCGCCACGCTGGCGTTGTTCGTATGGATGGTCGTCAGCGTGAACTCGCTGACTCCGGAGCCGCCGCTGCCGGCGGCGAAACTCCCCTCCGGCACATAGACCATCTCGATGGCGAACACTTTTATCAGCGCGCTCTTGGAGCGCGACACGCCGTCGGCCGCGAAATCCCATATCAACTTCACCCCCGTGTTCGACACCGAGCCCGCACCCGTAACCGCCCGCTGGATAAACGCGCCCTTCTTGTCCGCCGGCACCACGATCTCCAGGTTCGTGCCGGTCCCGGCATCGAAGCCCGACGGGTTCGTCCCGCTGGCGGCCAGCGTGGCGTGGCTCCAATTCGTGCCCCCGTCCACGGAGTATTTCACGAACACCCAGGCGGCGTCCCAGTTCACCCCGTCCCGCCACGCGTTGTCCCAGGAAATGTCGAAGCCCACCTGCACCTTCCCGTCCGCCGGCGCGCGCAGGACTGTGTTCGCCACAACCAGGTTGTTAGCCGGGGACGGAACGGACGCCGCCAGCAGAAGCGTCGCCAACGTCCAGAACCCCAAGAGGTTTTTCGCGTTCATCCCTGTCGCCTTCCGTTCTCTCACCGGTTGCGCCTTCGGAGCCGCCAGCGTTTTGCCGGCAGCACATCTGCCTTGCGTCTTGGGGTCCAGACGTATTCAACCGGGACATGCCCCTTTTATTACGGCCATACCGGCAAGCGTCTTTGTTGGGTCATCACGGCGTCAGGTTGTTGCACTACCGCCGCCCGTTCCTTCAGATATCACGAAATCCTTCGCGGCGCTCGGGATGCCCCTTGAGCAAAAACGTCCGCTGTAGAGGTGGCAGACCACCCGGACAGCGCCCTGCCGGGTTTCACTCGGAACCGCCCGCCGGCAGATGTCCATGACCCGCGGACAGCGCGGGTGGAACGGGCAGCCGGGCGGCGGGTTGGACGGCGACGGCGTCTCGCCGGCGAGCGCGAGCTTGCGCCCGCGCGGCCGGCCCGGCACGCGCACGGCGTCGATCAGGGCCCGGGTGTAAGGATGCCGCGGCCGCTCCATGATCTCCTCCGTCGGCCCCTCCTCCACGATCCGGCCGAGGTACATCACCGCCACCCGGTCGGAGAGGTGCTTCACCACGCCGAGATCGTGCGAGATGAACAGATATGACAGCGCGTGCCGGGCTTTCAAGTCCATCAGCAAGTTGAGAATCTGGGCCTGCACGGACACGTCCAGCGCGCTGACGGCCTCGTCGCAGACAATGAACTCCGGACGCAGGCCCAGGACGCGCGCCAGGCTGATCCGCTGGCGCTGGCCGCCGGAAAATTCGAACGGGTAGCGATGGAGCGCGTCGGGCGGCAGACCGACCTCGTCCAGCAGCCGGACCGCTTCCTGCTCCCGCGGCCCGCGGAGCAGGCCGTGCTGGACCAGCCCCTCGGTAACGATGTCCAGGACCGTCATCCGGGGATTCAGCGAGGAATACGGGTCCTGGAAAACCATCTGCAGGCGCGGCCGGAGCCCCTGCCGGGCGCGGGCCGGAAGGGTCAGCAGGTCCCGCCCGTCAAACAGCGCCTGCCCGCCGGTGGCGCGCTCGAGGCCAAGCAGGGTGCGGCCCAGAGTGGTTTTCCCGCAGCCGGATTCCCCGACCAGCCCCAGGGTTTCCTGTCGGCCGATCGCCAGCGAGACGCCGTCCACCGCCCGGACGTATCCGGCCAGGGTCGAGAACAGGCCGCGCCGGACCGGGAACCAGGTGCGCAGGTCCCGGATCTCCAGCAGGGGCGATGTGGGTGATATATCCATGTTGACGCCGGGACTATCCCTTGGAGGGACGCGTTTCATCGCGTCCTCTTTATTCCCCGGCCACGACAAAGCGTGGCCCTCCATTTCTGAATCATTCCCCTGGAGGGACGCGTTTCATCACGTCCTCTTTGCCTTTCCCACGCCCGGCCACGACGAAGCGTGGCCCTCCATTTCCGGAATCTTTTCCTCTGGAGGGACGCGTTTCATCGCGTCCTCTTTGCCTTTCCCACGCCCGGCCACGACGAAGCGTGGCCCTCCACTGCGGAATCATTCCCTTGGAGGGACGCGTTTCATCGCGTCCTCTTTATTCCCCGGCCACGACAGAGCGTGGCCCTCCATTAATCATGCCATCGAAGAGAATTCAATTCCCCCTGGTATGGCCACTGCTCAGGACTGGTCGCCAAACTTTTCCGCACCGGATTCTGGCGTACATAGCCCCATTTTTCCGTATAGCGTTCTCCTTTTCGCAATTGAGTATCCCAAAAAGATTTCTGCCAGATCGGCTGATCGGCAGGCCACGGCCATTCTCGTGATACCAGGGCTTTCCAGTACTGGATCCACTTCTTGAGCGCCGGATATTCAACAATTCCCGGACTGGCAAACAGATGGATATGATCAGGCATGACGACGTAACACCCCACTTGCCATGCTTGCGAGCATCGCCAAACACTACAAATCAGATCATGCGCTTTTTCGCGGGCCAGAATACTTTTCCTTTTATCCGTGCATACGGTGATGAAGATAATCATCGCACGGTTGCCTGGAGTCTTAACTGGAAAATGAGCCGGCGTCTTTCGATCTGGTTGCTCCTTCATATCGTCGTCCTGGTCTACTCTAAAACCGGCCACGACAGAGCGTGGCCCTCCATTTCCGGAATCTTTTCCCCTGGAGGGACGCGTTTCATCGCGTCCTCTTTATTCCCCGGCCACGACGAAGCGTGGCCCTCCATTTCTGAATCATTCCCCTGGAGGGACGCGTTTCATCGCGTCCTCTGTTCCTCTTTCCACTTCCCCCGCCCGGAAGCAGGCGGCCTTGCGCCCGTCGCCGCGGACCGCCAGGGCCGGCTTCTCGGCCCGGCACCGGTCGAAGACCAGCGGACAGCGGTCGCAGAAATGGCAGCCGCGCGGGTAGCGCAGGGGCGAGGGCACCTGGCCGGGGATGGCCTCCAGCCGCCGACCGCGCGCCTGCCGCGAGGGCATGGAGTTGAGCAGCCCGCGGGTGTAGGGGTGCAGCGGCGCCGCGAACACGGCCTCCACCGGCCCCTCCTCCACGATCCGGGAGGCGTACATCACGATCACGCGGCGGCACAGCTCCCAGACCGTCCCCATGTCGTGGGTGATCAGGAGAATGGCCGAGTCCCGGCCCTTCAGCTCCAGCATCAGCTCGAAGATCTGGGCCTGAATGGTGACATCGAGGGCGGTGGTCGGCTCGTCCGCGATGACCAGGTCGGGGTCCAGCATCAGGGCCATGGCGATCATGACCCGCTGGCGCATGCCCCCGGAGCACTGGTGGGGATAGGCGAACATGCGCTCGGCGGGATCGGGAATCCCGACCTTCCTGAGCCATTCCGCGCTGAGCTTCCAGGCCGCGCCCTTCGCCATCGGCCGGTGCAGCTGCAAGACCTCGACCAGCTGGAAACCGATCCGGTGGAGGGGCGAAAGCGCGGTCAGCGGCTCCTGGAAGATCAGGCTGATGGCGCGGCCGCGGATCTGCCGGAGCTCCGCGATCGGCAGGGCCAGAAGGTCGCGGCCGCCGAAGCGCACCGCGCCCGACTCGATCCGGCCGGGCGGCGACGGGACCAGCCGCACCAGGCTGTGGGCGGTGACGCTCTTGCCGCAGCCGGACTCCCCCACCAGGCCAAGGACCTCGCCGCGCCGGATGTCGAACGACACTCCGTCCACCGCCGTCAGCCGGCCCTCCTCGGTCTGAAAGCTCACCGTCAGGTTTTCGACTGTCAACAACGGGTCCATGTAGATCAAAAGTGTTCGGGGTTAAGGGTTCAGGGTTCAGAGTTCAGGCCATAGACTACTCTTCGATGAACGCCCAGCTTGCGCTCTCCTCTTGCCTCTCTCCCCCATCTAAATGTATCGCAACGTTTGTCAAGCCGCCAGGATTAGCGATACGTTGCCGGGCGATGTTGGGCTACTTTTTCACATATATCTTTCTATTTCCGTCTTTGGACCAGTAATAACAGGTTCGTTTCGCCAAGTCCCATTCGCCAATGAGTTTGATACTCGCCATGTTAGCGTCCCACTCGATTTCGGCCATCTGGATCATGGGCACAGGAATTCGGCCAAGGCTTCCGTTTGAATCTAGGATTTCCGCATAGCACGGTCTGTCAGATCCTTGACCTGGCATCACGGAAATGAATGACCAAACTTTTCGGCGGGATAGCGCGCACTCATATCGGCCAGAAGGATCCTTGATTCGCCTGATTTCCTCCCGCCCAAATAGAAATGCGGAGAAAATGAAAAGTGGAACGGCTATAGCAACAAGAAGAATACCCCCAACAAGACACACGATTAATTTCTTTTTCTTCATGTTCCCTTGTCCAACAATCCCAGCATCTGTTCGCCGCTCTCTCCTCCAGGTTGCCAGAATTATGTGTTCCCACCTGAACCCCGCCACGTCGTCCCGCATGCGGGACAAGTGGTCCCTTGCCCATATCGGGCGACAGGAAACCCTTCAACCCTCCACCTTCCACCCTTCGACCTTCCCCCCTCCACCTTCCACCCGGCTTCGCACGGATGCTTCGCCGGGGCACGCCCTCAACCATTAACCATCCACCCTCAACCATTCCTTATTCATTCCATCCGGCTCGCCGGCCTCGGATCGAAGGCGGCGCGCACGCCTTCCCCGACGAATACGCCCAGGAGCATGACGACGAACAGGGCCAGGGCGGGATAGAGCGCCAGCCACCAGGCCCACGAGTATTCCTGGGCCTGGGTCAGCAGCTCCCCCCAGCTCGGGGTCGGCGGCGGCAAGCCGAACCCGAGGTAGTCCAGGGCCGCCAGCAGGCCGATGGCGCCGACCAGCGAAAACGGGAAAAAGGTGATCACCGGCGCCAGGGCGTTGGGCAGGATGTGGCGGAACATGATCTTCAGCGGGGCGATGCCCATGCAGCGGGCGGCCTCCACGAATGCCTGGCGGCGCAGGCGCAGGAACTCCCCGCGCTGGTAGTAGGAAATGCCGATCCAGTTGAACAGGCCGTAGCACAGCAGGAGCAGCCCGAAGCTCCGCCCGAAGACCGAGCCCATGAGAATGAGGATGTAGAGGAACGGCAGGGCGTCCCAGATTTCAATCACCCGCTGGCCGATCATGTCCGCGGCCCCGCCGTAGTACCCCTGGAACGCGCCGACGAGGATGCCCACGCCCATAGTCACCACCACGAGCAGCAGGCCGAACGAGAGCGAGATCCGCAGGCCGTAGAGGATCCGCGCCAGGACGTCCCGCCCGGCGCTGTCGATTCCCAGGGGATGCCCCGGGACCGGGCGCAGGGGATAGCGCACCTCCTCCCGGTCAAAACGAACAGCGACGCTCCGGCCGGCGGCCAGAATGTTGGTTTCCGCCACCGGCGCCTCGAACCGGGCCCGGGCCAGGGCCAGCAGCGCCTGCCGGTCCGCCGGCGCCAGCATGTTCCAGATACTGTCCGCTGGCTTGTTCGGAGGCGACAGAGCGCGTCCCTCCAGGGAGAGATGATCCGGAAATGGAGGGCCATGCTCCGCCGTGGCCGGATCGTGGTTACGGGTGGAGGAAAAGACGGACGCGACAGAGCGCGTCCCTCCAGAGAGAGATGATTCGGAAATGGAGGGCCACGCTCCGTCGTGGCCGGATCGTGGTCGGTCTTCTTTGCCCATTTCCTGATCACGCCCGATCCGGACCGTCTCAGGCCGCAGGGCAGACTCCTGAGGCTCCCGGAGCGTCACCCGCACGCCCGCGGGCGCCGCGCGGCGCGGGGCAAAGGTCGCCAGGGACAGCCTGACCTTCCGCCCGCCCTGCGCGGCGGCGTCAACGGCCAGCGACGGCGCCGCGCGGTTCGCCAGGCGCGCGGCCACGGCCTGGCGAAACGCCTCCGGCAGGGCCAGGAACTCGGCCAGCGACCGGCCGGCCAGGGCGGCATCGTCGGCCCCCAGGAATTCGCTGGCGGCGGAGGCCCCGGCGATCGTGAAATCCGGGGCAAGCGTCAGCGTGCCCACCCGCGGCGCCGGGTCGAGGATGATGGCCACCTGGTCCGGCAGGGCGATGGACTCGAAGGGCACGCTTTCCAGCGGCCCGTAGGGCAGCGGCGCAAACCGCATCCAGTTGGACGGGTTTTGCCGGAACCGCTCGCTCCGGGCGATCTGCTTGTAATCCGGCCGGCTGAACTTGCCGCTGCCGGTGAACACGTCGTCGGGGTAAAACCGCAGGACGGGGAAATAGGAGCGCCCCTCGAACCGGACCCAGAGGGGCGTGCCGTTGCAGAGCAGCTCAGCGCCCAGGCTGAGGGCGTAGAGCCCCGCCAGGATCCAGAACGAGGCGTAGGCCCGTTTCAAGCCCCGGAACCGGCGCAGGGCTTTGACGGTCAGCGGATTAAGACTCATTCGCCACCCAGGACGCAAAAAACCGGAATGGGTTCAGAGGAATCTCCAGGTCCAACAAGAAATATCCAATCATGAGTTCCTTGCTTGACGGATAGAGGTGGATGAGCAACAGCAAAGCGTCTTGAGGACAAGCCGCTCCACCTTGTCATTGGAAGGTGGAGCGCGTTATCCATAACGCGCTTCCGATCCGAAACGGCAACAGGGGGTCTGCCGCCCTCCAGCACAAACAAGGGTTGTCCGCCTGGCGGGCGGGCGGCCACGACCGCTGTGAGCTTGTCGTTGTGCCATGCAAGCATAACCCCATGCGTCTTCATCCGTGCCATCGGCCCCGATTCTCCGAGAGACCGGGATCCGCGGTGAACCCTCCTTGTCATTCTGACTGGAAATGGATGCGGGGATCGATCAGCACGTAGGCCAGGTCGGAGACGATCCGGCCGGCCAGGCCCAGGAGCGCCGTGACCGAGAGGATCCCCATGAAGACCATGTAGTCCCGGCCGACGATCGCCTCCAGGCTGAGGCGCCCCATGCCGGGGATCTCAAAAACGCGCTCGATGAGCACGGAGCCCGCGAACATGAAGGTCAGCACACCGCCGAAGCCCGTGGCAATCGGGATGAGCGCGTTGCGGAAGGCGTGGCCCCAGATCGCCCGCCGTAGGCCCGCGCCCTTGGCCAGGACCAGGCGGAGGTAGTCCTGCCCGATCTGGTCCAGGAGCGAGTTCTTCATCAGCAGCGTCAGGACTGCGAAGTTGCCGATCAGGTAGCAGAGCACGGGCAGCGCCATGTGCCGGGTGATGTCCGCGGCGCGCCCGGCGAAAGACAGCGACTCGAAGTGATCGGAGTGGAACCCGGCGACGGGGAACACGTTCCAGAACGTCTCCGTGGTCCCGCAGAAGAGCATCTTCAGGACCATGCCGAAGGCGAAGGCGGGGATGGCGTAGCCGGCGAAGACGATCGCGCTGGTGGCCCAGTCGAACGGGCTCCCGTTGCGCAGGGCCTTGGCGATGCCCAGGGGAATGCAGACCAGGTAGGTGAGGACAAACCCGGCGATGCCGAAAATCAGCGAGACGGGAAAGCGCTCCTTGATCAACTGCCAGACCGTCTTGTTGGTGTAGTTATAGGATTCGACGGCCAGACCGAGGCGGTGGGTCACGAGCCAGGTCCAGTAGCGCTGGAGGACCGGCCGATCGAACCCGAAATGCTTTTCCAGGGCTTTCCGCTGTTCCTCGGAAATCGCGCCCACCGCGGCCGACATCCGCCCGCCCTCGCCGCCGGCGGCCCCGCGCATCTGCAGGAGCATCTGCTCGACCGGCCCGCCCGGGACGAACTGGCAGAGCGCGAAGCTGACCAGGGTGATCCCGATGAAGGTCGGGATCACCAGCAGCAGGCGCCGCGCGAAATAGGTCCAGCGCTCCATGGGCACCGATTATTCCCCACCTCGGCGCCGGAATCCAGAAGAATCACGCGGTTCCCGGTAGAGCCTCTGCTCGCAGGAAACATTTGGTTGCGGCAAGGCGCCGCGTTAGTGCCTGATCTTTCCGAAACCTCTATAAATAACGTGATGTTTTTCAGCTAACGCGGCGGGCGTCCCCGTCGTTCGCGGGTGTCCGCCGGCAAGGGTGAAAACTATGGTTGCGGTCACGGCGCCGCGTTAGGCGGAATAGGGTTGCGGCACCGGCCCGGTTTCGGGTAAGCTTTTTGTCGGTGCATCGCGAACGCCGGGAGCGCCCTGGCCACGCCGCGGAGGGGGAATGGCATGACGGCTTTTGGGAATAAAAACAGGCTCGGACTCCGCGCCAACATCCTGATCGGGCTGTTCCTGCTGGCGCCGCTGGCCGGAACACTCCTGATCATCGACCTCATCCTGAAGTTCGTCAGCAACCTCCTGGTGCCCAGCGGGTGGCTGACGTCCGAATACGCCCTGCTTTACCGCGTCGCCTCGCTGCTGCTGGCGGTCGCGGCCCTGTATGGCGTCGGCCTGCTCGCGCGCAATTTCATCGGGCGAAGCCTTTACCGCCTGGCCGACTGGATCCTGACGCGCATCCCGTTTATCAGCGGCGTCTACACCTCCATCCGCCAGATCAGCCAGTCCCTGGTGAGCACCCAAAGCACTCTCTTCAAGGAGGTGGTGGCGGTGCAGCATCCGCGCCTGGGGCTGTATTCCATCGGCTTCGTCACCGCGCGCGCGCCCGAACGCATCGTCCAAAAAATCCGGCCCGGCGCGGGCGGCGGAATGATCTGCGTTTTCGTGCCCACCGCTCCCAACCCGACCTCCGGGTTCTTCATGATGGCGGACCGCTCCGAGATCATCCCCCTGGACATCAGCGTGCCGGCGGCCATGCAAATGGTCATTTCCGGCGGCGCGGCCGATCCCTGGCAGGACGGGCCGGACTCGCAGCGGACGTTGCTGGATCACATCGAGGACTGGCTGAAACGCGAAAAGACCGCTCCGCCCGACCCGGAGCCGGCCGGTCCCGCCCCGTCCGATCCGGCCTGAGGCCGTGGGCGGCGGCAAAGACAGAATCTGAAAATGAAACCCTGGGAGCATCGTTTCCCCATTCCGGGCCGCGTCCCGTCCCGCGCCGCGCTCCGGGCGGTCCTGGGCTTGCTGGCGGCGGCCGCGGGCGCCGACGCGCAAGCGCCGGCCGATTCGGCCGCCGAATGGCGGACGCTCTACCGCGGCGCGCTGACCGGCGAGGCCGTCATGCGCGACTGGATTTCGACCACGGGCAACTGGGAGCCCGGGCCGGACGGCGTGCGCAAATGCGGCGACGGCGAGGACGGCCTGCTGGTCCTGCGCCAGCCGGTCTGCTATGGCGCCGTGCGCGTCACCTACGAGGCCCGCGCCGGCGTCTCGCCGGGCGATCTGAGCCTCTTTTTCGGGCTGCGCGGCGGCGATCCGGCCGGGGCCGCCTTCGCCGCCTTCGGATCCGCTGACAACAGCGCCAACCTGATCCGGGCACCGGGCCTGCCCACGGCCTCAACCTCCGCTCCCGTCATCGTCCCCGGACAGTGGCACACCGTGGCGGTCACGCGCGCCGAGGGCCGCTTGAGCCTGGCGGTGGACGGCCGGCCGGTCCTCGACACCGCCGACACCGCCGAGGGCTACGCCGGCGCCCACATCGGGCTGTACGCCTGGAACGAGGGCGAGTTCCGCGCCGTGCGCGTCGAGCAGCGCCCCGACAGCCGCTTGCAGGCGTTCCTGAGCGAGGCCGCCCGCGCGCGCGAAGCGGCCCACGCCAAGGCCAAGCCCCTCGACCCCTCCCTCGGCGCCGGCCCGGCCGCGGAGGCAACCGCGGAACTCAAGGCGCTGCTGGCCCAGCGCGTCCGGGTGCGGCCGGCGCCGGCCGACTTGCCGCCGCGCCGCCAGTGGCCCGCCTACCGCGGGGACGCCGCGCGCAGCGGCTACACCCCGGACGCGCTGCCGGACGCGCCGACCCTGCTCTGGGAATGGACGGATAACCATCGGCCGCAGCCGGCCTGGTCGGGGCGCGATACGCGCATGCCGATCGACTTGGTCTACCATCCGGTGGTGGCGGACGGCCGGGTGTTCTTCGGCAGTTCCGCCAACGACAGCGTCACCGCCCTGGACGCGCAAACCGGCGCCCGCCAGTGGGTGTTTCACACCCAGGGGCCGGTGCGCTTCGCACCCGCGTGCTGGCGCGACCGGGTGTTCGTGGGCAGCGACGACGGCATCCTCTACTGCCTGGATGCCGCCGGCGGACGGGCGCTGTGGCAGGTGCGCGCCGGGCCCGGTCCCGACCGGATTCTCGGGAACGGCCGCATGATTTCGCGCTGGCCCGTGCGGGGCGGCCCGGTCGTCCTGGACGACACGGTCTACTTCGCGGCCGGCATCTGGCCGACCGAGGGGATCCATGTGCTGGCGGTGGACGCCCTGACCGGCCGGATCAAGTGGCGCAACGACGAGGCCGGGAATCTGCGGATCCCCCAGCCGCACGGCGGCAACGTGGCCTGCAGCGGCATTTCCGCCCAGGGCTACCTGGCGGTCGACGCCGGCCGCTTGCTTGTGCCCTCGGGCCGGGCCGTGCCCGCGGCCTTCGACCGCCAGACCGGCAAACTGCTCTACTTCCACCTGGCCGCCAATATGAAGTCCGGCGGCGCCAACCTGTTCACGGCGGACGGCTGGTTCTTCAATAACGGCCTGGCGTTCGCGGGCGAGACCGGGAAACGAATCCCTCTCGCCGGCCGGCAACTCTCCCCCCTGGCGGTGACCTTCGGCGACGAAGCCGTGGATTGGAGCCGCCAGGGCTTGGCGCGTTTGCAGTGGGGCGAAATCGCCGTCCCCGGGCGCGACGGAAAAACATCACCCAAGCTGGTCGCCTGCCCGCTGGCGTCGGCGGCCGCCCCGCACGGCGGCGCCGCCCTGATCGTCGCCCGCCGGCGCGCGGTCTCCGCGGGCCCCGACCGCGGCGGAACCCAGGGCGTCAGCGTCGTGAACCTGGATACCATGACCGCCACCTGGTCGGCGCGGGTGGAAGGGGTCCCCTATGGATTGGCCGCCGTCCAGGACCTCCTGCTGGTCAGCACCGATCAGGGACGCCTCTACGCGTTCGGGCCGCCGCGGACCGAGCCGCCGGTCCGGACGGGCCCGGGCGCAGCCGTTCCCAAGGCGGAGGACGCCCCTCCCCTCCCGGCCACGGTGACGGACGCCGCCGCCCGCCTGGTCGAGTCCGGAAACATCACGGCGGGCTATTGCGTGGACCTGGGCGCCGGGGACGGGACGCTGGCCCTGGCCCTGGCGCAAGCCCGGGGTCCGGGCCTGCGCATCCTGGCCGTCGAGCGGGACCCGGATCAGGCCGACCGGGCACGAGCGCTCCTGGACCGCGCCGGACTGCTTGGCGCCAGGGTCGAGGTGCACACCGCCGATCCCGCCCACACGCCGTTCGCCGACGGGTTCGCCAACTGGGTGGTTTCGCGCCGGGCGCTCGACGCCGGCGCCGACGACGCGCTCTGGGCGGAGGCGCGCCGCCTGCAGCGGCCCTACGGCGGCGTCGCCATCCTCGGGCGGGCGGACGGGCTGCAAAACGAGCGGCGGGGCGCGCCCCCGGGCGCGGGCGCCTGGACCCATCTCTACGCCGATGCCGCCGGCACCTTCTGCGGCCAAGACACCCTGGCCCGGTCGCCCCTGCGCCTGTTCTGGTTCACCGACTTCGGATTCGAGATGCCCAGCCGCCACGGCCGCGGAACGGCCCCGCTCTTCCAGGACGGCCTGCTGATCGTCGGCGGCCTGCACGCGCTCCTGGGCGTGGACGCCTACAATGGGCGCGTCGTCTGGCGTTTCGATTGCCCCGACTTCCAGAAACCCTACGACCAGGAACACCTGCTGGGCGTGTCGGGGACCGGCGGCGCCATGTGCCTCGGCGGCGGACACGTCTACGCGCGGCACGGCGGCCGCTGCCTGCGCCTGAAACTGGCCGACGGCCAACAGGACGCCGAGTTCGCCCTGCCCGGCGGCGAGCCCGGCCTGTGGGGATTTCTCGCCTGGGACGACGGCGTGCTGCTCGGCTCGCGCGCCGATTCCGAACACGTCGTCCGCTATCTCTTCGGGGCCTCCGACATGCGCCGGCTCCCGACCCAGTCCACTCACCTCTTCGCCTACGCGTCCGGCGCCGGCCAACTGCTGTGGTCGTATGCCGCCGAACATTCCCTGCGCCACAACGCCATCGTGGCCGGCGGCGGACGCGTCTTCCTCCTGGACAGCCCGGCCGACCCCCGTGACCGCCTGCGTTCCGTAAAAACCCAGGCGCCGGAGGCGTCGGCGGGATCGGCCGCCCTGGTATGCCTGGACCTGCACACGGGCAAAACGCTCTGGAAAAAAACGGCGGCGCCGCGGCCGGCGCCCCGCGCGTCAAAGCCCGAGGCCCGCCCGGCCGCCAAGCCCCCGACCACGCCCCTCGACCTTGACGACCGCGACGCCGCGGCCGAAACGGACGAGGCGTTCGATCTGGGCGTCCGGCCCGCCCCGCCCAAGACCGCCGCGGCGGACGGCGCCGCCGTATCCAACGCGGCCTTCGCGCTCCAGGGCACCACCCTGGCCCTGAGCACAACCCACCAGGCGCTGGTCCTGAGCTACCAGGTGGCCCAGCGCGGATTTCAACTGCCGTCCGAAAGGGATCCCGGGCGCCTGGCCGTTTTCGACGCCAGGGATGGCGCCCGGCTCTGGGACCTCCCGGCGAAATACACCTCCCGCCCCATCCTCAACGATCGCACGATCTATACTCAGCCCCGCGCCTGGGACCTGCTGACCGGAGACCTGCGCGCCGACTTCCTGCTCGGCGACCGCCAGCCCGGCGGCTGCGGGCCGATCATCGGCGCGCGTCACCTGCTGCTCTACCGGTCGGGCACCCTGGCCTACTACGACCTCCCCGACGGCGCCCAGACCAAGCACTTCGGCGGCCTGCGGCCGGGCTGCTGGGTGAATGCCATCGTGGGCGGCGGCCTGGTGCTCATGCCCGACGCCACGGACCGCTGCACGTGCAGCTATCCGCTCAAGGCCTCGATCGCGCTGCAGCCCACGCACCGCGATGGGAGCCCGGCGGCGGAGCCGCCGTCGGGCGGCGGGGGCGGCAAACCATAGCGCGCCTTGGGGAGAGGCGCGGATCGAGTCCGATCCGGTGCGCCGGACCGCTCAGCCTTTCCGCACGCTGTCGTCGTTGCGGTGCGCCCCGGCCACCGCCTCGGCCAGCTCGTCGAGCTGCCGCTCCGTGGCCTCGGTCGGCGCGCCCTTCTGCAGCACCGAGCCGAGGACCCGGACCTGGAGGTTCGGGATCAGCGCGCAGACCTGCTCGACCGCCTTGCTGCCCCAGCCGTAGGAGCCGAAAACCGCCGCGTACTTCAGCTTGGGCCGCAGCAGGTTGGCCAGGTGGGCGGCGGTGGATACCGCCGGGTGCGGGCCGACATGGACCGTCGGCGTGCCCACGATCAGGGTCGCCGCGTCCACCAGGGCCATGGCCAGCTTGCCGATGTCCGTCGCCGCCAGGTCGAAGGCCTGGACCGCGACCCCCCGGGCCGCCAGGGCGTCCAGCAGGCGCTTGGCCATCCGCGCGGTGCTGCCGTGCATGCTGACGTAGGCCAGCACGGCCTCGTTCTTCACCGCCGGCGACACCCAGTCGCGGTAGGCATCGAGGATAAAACCCGGTTGCGCGTAGACCGGTCCGTGGCTGGGCGCGATCAGGTCGAAGTCGAGCTTCCCAAGCTTCTCCAGGTTTTTGACGATGACCCGCCGAAAGGGCATCATGATTTCGGCGTAATAACGCTTGGCGGCCTCGTAGACCCGGCCGGGGTCGGTGACGAACAGGTCGGTCGTGGCCAGGTGCGACCCGAAGAAATCGCAGGAGAACAGGCACTTGGCCTCGGGCACCCACGTGCACATGGTTTCCGGCCAGTGCACCCACGGGGTGTAGACGAACTCCAGGGTCTTATCGCCCAGCGCCACGCGCTCGCCGTCGGCCACGACCCGCAGGCGTTCGGCCGGGACACCCAGGTGCGCGGTCAGCAGGTCGCGGGCCTTGTCGGAACACAGCAGCACGGCCGCGGGGAAGCGCGCGAGCAGGTCGGGCAGCAGGCCGGAGTGGTCCTGCTCCGTGTGCTGCGAGACCAGGTAGTCCACCCGGCCGAGGGCCGCGATGTCGCCCAGGAATTCCTCGCGCAGCGCGGGCTCGGCGCTGTCGATCAGCGCCGTGCCGCCCGACCCGCGCACCACGTAGGCGTTGTAGCTGGTGCCGTCCGGCAGGGGGATCAGCGCGTCGAACATCCGCCGCTCCCAGTGCACGCTGCTGATCGCGTCGATCCCGTCCCGAATCGTGCGGATGTGCATCCCATGCCTCCTGTTCCGGGCGGACCCGGGGTCCGCCGCTGATGGTTCGACCCTAAACGGCGCGCGCCCCGAAAGCAAACAAAAACACGCCGGGACCTCCTGCTCCCCAGCCCGTGCGGCGCGTTGTCCATTCTGAACATCGGCGCAATCGGGATCACAGAAAAACCGTCAAGCCGCCGAAGCCCATCGCCTTGGCGTCTCGGTTTACGGGCGCCGAGCCGGAGGAGCTTTCGTTTTCGTCAGCCCAAACTCGCTCAGCTTGCGGTGGAGGGTGCGGCGGCTGATGCCCAGCCGGCGGGCGGCCAGGGTCCGGTTGCCCTGCTGGGCCTCCAGGGCGGCGAGGATCATCCGACGCTCGCCCTCGGCCAGGGTGGCGGCCGGCGGCGCGCCCGCCCCGGCAGGGTCCGCCGCCTGGATGCCGGGCGGCAGGTCGCCCACGGTCAGGACCTTGTGCCGCGCCAGGACGACCATGCGCTCGATGACGTTGCGCAGCTCACGGACGTTGCCCGGCCAGGCGTAGGCCATGAGAACCTGCAGGGCCTCCGGCGCCACCCCTTCCACGGTCTTGCCGTTCTCCCGCGCCAGCTCCTTGAGAAAGGCCTGCGCCAGGAGCGGGATGTCGTCGGCCCGCTCCCGGAGCGGGGGCAGGTTGACGGCCACCACGTTCAGCCGGAAAAACAGGTCCTGCCTGAATTTTCCGTCGCGGGCGAGCTGGGCCAGGTCGCGATTGGTGGCCGTGATCAGGCGGATATCGGCTTCCAGCGTTTCCTGGCCGCCGACGCGCTCGAAGGCGCGCTCCTCGAGGACCCGGAGCAGCTTGACCTGGAGCGCGGGTTCAATCTCCGAGATCTCGTCCAGGAAGAGGGTGCCGCCCTCGGCCAGCTCGAAGCGGCCGCGCCGCCGCTCGACGGCCCCGGTGAACGCCCCCTTCTCGTGCCCGAAGAGCTCGCTTTCCAGCAGGGTCTGCGACAAGGCCGCGCAATGCACGGCCACGAAGGGACCCTTGGCCCGCGGGCTCAGGCGGTGGATGGCATGGGCCACCAGCTCCTTGCCGGTGCCGCTCTCGCCCTCGATGAGCACCGTGGCACGCGAGGGGGCCACCTGGCGGATCAGGTCGAAAAGCTCCTCCATCACCGGCGTTTTCCCGATAAAGGCTTCCAGCCCGTATTTTTCATCGAGCTGCACCCGCAGGTTGCGGTTGTCGGCCTCCAGCTGGCGGGAATGCAGGGCCCGCTGCAACACGAGTTCGAGCTGGTCGAGGTTCACGGGCTTGGTCAGGAAATCGTGGGCGCCGGCCTTCATGGCCTCGACCGCGGTCTCGATGCTGCCGTAGGCGGTGAGCAGAACGCAGAACGGCTGGGATTCGTGCGCCAGGGCGCGCCGCACCAGGGCCAGGCCGTCCATGCCCGGCAGACGCAGGTCGGTCAGCACGACCTGCACGCTGGCCTCGTCCAGAAGCTGGAGGGCCCGCTCGGCGCTGTCGGCCTGGAGGATCTGGTAGCGCCCGCGCAGGGCGCGCTCCATGCCCTCGCGCGTGTTTTTCTCGTCCTCGACGATCAGCACGATCGGCTTGGCGGTCATTGCTTTTTTCTCCCGGCGCGGACCCGGCGGCCGCTTTCCGGCTGCCACGGAGCACGCTGCGGATCGCGCGCTCCATCGGATTATTTTTCCTGGCGGCGCGGCTTGTCCTCAAGGCATTTCTTGGTTTCCCGCAACCGTTGGCCGAGGCCGCTTGCGGGTCACAGCGATTTTGCGCGGCGGCCTGAGCAGGCGGACGCGGCGCTGCTCCAGCGGCAGGAGCAGGGTCACGGTGGTGCCGCGGCCGGGCTGGCTGTGGATTTCAATCTCGCCGCCATGGTCGCGGATGATGCGCTGGACAATCATCAGGCCCAGTCCGCTCCCCCCGGCCTTGGTCGAGCGGTAGGGCTCGAACAGGCGGCGGAAATCCTCCGGCTTGATGCCCGTCCCGGTGTCCTGGAAGGACAGCCCCACGACGCGGTCGTCGTTGAACACGGAGATCGTGAGCAGGCCGTCGCGCGACATGGCCTGCAGGGCGTTCTTGACGAGGTTGAAAAAGGCCTGCTTGATCTGGTCGCGGTCCATGGGAATCTCCGGGACCGGCTCGGGACACTTCACCTCCACCACGATGTCCCGGTTCTCGATTTCCCGCTTCATGAAGTCCAGGGTCTCCCGGAGCACGTCGGTAATCCGGCCCACCTCCAGGCGCGGGGGCACGGGGCGGATCGCGCGCAGGAACTGGGTGATCGTGAGGTGGAGCCGCTCGACCTCCTTGCGGGACACCCCGACCAGCTCGCGCAACTCGCCGCAGGGGTTCGGCTTCAGGCGCTCCAGCTCGCGCTCCATCAGCTGGAGCTGGATGTTCAGGGAGTTGAGCGGGTTGCCGATCTCGTGGGCCACCCCGGCCGCCAGCAGGGTCAGGGCGTTCAGGCGCTCGGACTGCACCACCCGGAAGTGCTGCTCGCGGTCGCGGGTCACATCCCGGAAAATGACCACCGCCCCCTTGCCCGACGCGTCCGGCAGGGCGATCGGCATGACGTAGAAATTCAGGAACCGGTGCTGCGGGTAATTGATCTCGATCTCGCGGCTGAGCAGCGCCGCCCACTCCTTGTCATCCAGGTTGACGATCCGGCGCCACTCGATCCCCCGCAGGTACCGGCCCATCGGCTGGTTGAGCGCCTGATCGCCCGGGAGCCCCAGCAGGCCCGCCGCCGCGTTGTTGGCGTAGAGGATCAAGCCTTGCCCGTTAAGGACAATCACTCCCTCCTGCAGGGCATTGAAGACGGTCTCCAGCAGGCCTTTTTCCTTCATCAGCCGCAGAAAATGCGTCTGCAGGCTGGACGGGTCCAGCTTGTCGAGCCGCTCAATCAGTTTGTCCAGAAAGCCTGTTTTCACGATAAAACCACCCCATGGACCAGCGCCGTTTTGGCACACATGATACCGCGCGGCCAGGCACATGTCAACCGCTGGTGCGACAAATCCGCACAGGTCAGATGGACCCGGCGCCGAGGGGCGCAGCGGGATCGGGCGGCGGCGCAGCGGCGGGCGGAGGGGGTTCGACGGCGGGCGCCGCTTCGTCGGCGGCAGGGATCAATTCCAGGCGCCGGCCCAGCACCAGGCAGTTGTAGAGCACCCGCCCCACCTGGTCGCGGGTCAGGAACCGGTTGCTGCCGGGCGTTTCGTCGAGCGACACGACCACCTGGCGATCAATGTCATACAGCCGCACCATGAGGCGGTCGTGGTTCCAGACGGCGCGATGGGCCAGGTCGACATCCGAGGCGAACTTCAGAAGCCGGCGTCCGTTTTCCCAGAAAACCCACAGCTCGTTGGCCACCGGCGACAGCGGCGCCACGTGGACCAGGTGCCGGCCGTTGATCAGCGGCGGCGCGTTGGTTTCGCCGGCAGCCGACAGGGCGCGGCCCAGGGCCTCGCGCAGGCGCTGTCCGAGCGCTTCGTCGGGATAGTCGCGCTGGCTGCGGGTTCGATACAGGAAGTCCAGCAAGGCCTGCTGTTCGAGCGCGACCTCCCGGCAATCGGCCGGCGGCCGGTCCGGCAAAACCGTCCGGGCGACATTGACGATTTTATAGGTCTGGCTGGTCACCGTGACGTTCAATTCCGGAATCGTGTAATCGGCCTTCTTGACCCGGACGCTCATCCCCAGGCCGGGCAGCAGGATTTCGGCCAGACGGCTGCGGTCGCCCTCGTCCAGCGGAGGATGCAGGGAGCGCAGCCAGAACCGCAGCTTGGCGCCGGCGGGTAGGCTCTCGAGATCGTGCTCGTCCAATTGCCAGCGATACAGGTAGCGGCAGACCTCGAACAGGTAGGCCGGATCGAGCAGCTCGGCCGGGAGTTCGCCGGGCGCATGCGTCAAGGCAAGGCGGTCGTTCGCCGGCCCGTTCGTTTCCGCCCCGGCGAAACCCGCGGATAGGCCCAGGGCCAGGATGAGCCCTAGGGCACGGCAGAAAGGAACGACCGCCATGAGGAAATTGTTATGGGTAGGCACCACGCTACGAGTGGTGCCAAGTGTGCCGCTCGTAGCGCGGCACATACTTATCGTCCGCCCCGCTTTAAGGGCGATACGTTCCGTCTTTGACGACCGGGCAAACCTGTTCATGGGATATCCTTTATTGCTTCGTTGGAGGCTCCGGGGGTAATGGTTATATGGTTTCCGCCTTTGGCGGATCTACCCGGCATGACAACGGACGGCGATAGTGCAAACGCATGGATCAACCGTGAACCACCTAGCCGTGAAGCCTCCATCCGCAGTGCTATTCGATCTTTTTCAGCGTGAAAAACCGGTTGCCGCCAAGCGAGCCGTCATTGGCGTCCGGGATGGACACGAAGTTGCCGCCCGGCCGGTAGCAATCGCGGTCGGTCATCCAGGCGTAGGCCCGGCCGGTGACCGCCACCCGGTGCAGGCGCGTCAGGCCGGCAAACCGGTCGGCGCCCCTGATGCCATCCTGAATATAGGCGCGGCTCAGGTCCCGGGCAAAAAGCAGGAGGGCCGAGAAGCGGCCGGGGGTCTTGCTCTGGTTGGCGAGCTTGACCAGGTAGGTGATGCGCTGCTGGACCCGCGGCGCCGTGAGGTAGCGGCCGGAACGCGGGTCCCGGTAAAAGCCGTCGCACTGTCCTTTTTCCCCGCCCGCGGTCATCACCTGGAGGATGTCCCGGGAGCGGATGGCAGCCACCTGCTCCTGGCGGTAGCCGGCGGGAATGTAATGGATCCGGGAATGGAGCACCCAGAGGACGGCGAGCATGGCGTCCTGGGTATCCTGCTGGCTCTCGTAACCGCGCTCGCCCGGGAAGGGGACTTCGTTGATCAGCAGGCTGGCGAGATAGCCCTGGGGCGTCGCCGGAGAATCCAGCTGGACAAGGTCGGCCGTTTTCTTGGCCGGCGCGGCGGCGGTGTTGCCCGGGGCGGCCGCCGCCAGCGCGGCCAGGAGCAGGAGCCGGGGGAGCATGGGCACGACAGCCTGTTTTCTTTGAGAATTTGTCATTGTTTCCAGCGCAGTTGCAGACGAACCAGCGATTGCCCGGTTCGCAACTGGGCAAGGAAATTAACCAGGTGCTTGGCGGCTCATTGCCTTGCCTGGTCAATAGTATTTTCTTCAGCGTGTTGCCAGCATACAATGGTGGCCGGGGCGGAACAAGCGGAAACGCCTGCCGGGTTTTAAAGAATACACTGGAAACCTCTGGTTGGATCCTCTATACCGATTGAGCAATTCAGTGCTCGTCCGTGTGGTCCCAGGCACTCGTGGCCCATGGGACACTTTCGCTGCTGAATCTCCGCCTTTATCTTCTGGACCGACAATTGCAGGCACAGGCCGCCGCCTTCGAAAAAGAAGGCGGTTTCACGGAGCGCCTTTATAAACTACGCCGGCAAGCGAGGGAGGCTGGTCATGCTGGATTCCAAAACCACAGCCCGCAACCTGCTGCTCCTCGTTCTGGCGATTGACCTGGTCTGCGCAGCCGGGCCAGCGCGGGGCGGTGAGCTCGCACCGGCCGGAGCGTTCCGGGACCGCTGCGCGGCCCTGGCCCGCGACGCCGCCGAGCGCGGCACGATGACGGTCGCCGGGCAGGACGGCTGGCTGTTCCTGGCCGGGGAACTGCGCCACCTGGGCGCCGGCGAATTCTGGGGCGCCCGCGCGGCCAAGGCCAGCCGGGCTTCCAAGCCCGAGGCCGCGGATCCCCTGCCCGCCATCCTGGGCTTCAACGAGCAGCTCACAAAGATCGGCGTGGCGCTGATCCTCGTGCCGGTGCCGGCGAAGGCCGTCATCTATCCCGACTTCCTGCCGGAGAGCCCCGTTCCTTCCCATGATACCATCCCGCCCCGCCTGGATTCCGACCTGCAATCCTTTCTGGCCTGCCTGAAAACCAATGGCGTCCGGGTCCTCGATTTGGCCCCGCTGTTCCTGGAAAACCGGTTCCACCCGGACGGCCCGCTCTACTGCAAACAGGACTCGCACTGGTCCGGCAACGGCTGCGTCCTGGCCGCGCGCGCCATCGCCGGGGAGCTGCGTGCCGCGCCGGGCCTCAGCAACAACGCGCCGGCGGCGCTGAAAGGGGAATGGGCCAGCAACGAGATCGCGGGCGACCTCTGGCAGGCCCTGCCCGAGCCCCGGCCGGCGAAGGAATCCGTGCGCCTCCGCCGGGTCAGCCGGGCGGACGGCGAGACCGCGGAGCCCGACCCGCGCAGCCCGGTGATCCTGCTCGGCGACAGCCACAACCTCGTCTTCCACGCCGGCGACGACATGCACGCCCGGGGCGCCGGGCTGGCCGACCAACTGGCTCTGGAGCTCGGCCGGCCCGTGGACCTCGTGGCCGTGCGCGGCTCGGGCGCCACGCCCGCGCGGCTCAACCTGCTGCGCCGCGCGCAGAAAGACCCGGCCTACTGGAAGGACAAGCGGGCGGTGGTCTGGTGCTTCGCGGCCCGCGAGTTCACGGAAAGCGACGGCTGGCGCAAGGCGCCGATCGCCCCGCTGCCGGCGGGCGACACGAAATGAACCGCCTCGCTTCGCGCAATGCGGCTCCCCGGAAACTGTACTGGCGGACGCGCAGGGCTTTTGAGATCAAGCCTTGTCCTCCCGAAACCGCCATCAATAACGAGATGTTTTTCAAGCGAACGCGGCGGGCGTCCCCGCTGGGCGCGGGTGTCGGCCGGCCAGGGTGAAAGCTCCGGTTGCCACGTCTGAAACAAAGTGGCCACTTAGCCCCGCATGCGGGGCTGACGTGGCGGGCAAGGCGCCACGTTAGGGAAAGATCCGTCGCGGGGGGGGGCTCATTGCGCCCTCCTTGCGTGGAGGTTGATGGGAATAGCTGGGAATAGGGGTCAACCCTTAAAAATTAAGATTGCCTATGTATCGAAAGAGCTATTTTCCGTTCCAGCTTGGATACAATCGCTTCCATCGTCCCCGCCAAATCCGAATCGCACGTCCGGAGTAGTTCATGAATAAGTCAGGCTAGGAGCCCCGGAAACGCCCCGGAAGGAAAAACAGGCGATGATAACAGATAGCCAAATCTTGTATAACTTGTTGATTATTAAGTCGAAACAGAACGCGCCCGGCAGGATTCGAACCTGCAACCCCCAGATCCGAAGTCTGGCCGGGAACTTTTTATACGACTAAAAAACCTCTATAAACCCTTTATAATTTAACACTCTTGTCCAAAACAGCTCTTTAAAAACATGATGTAAAAAAGCCTCCGCAATC
>CAZVVD010000018.1:0-38981 GCA_964630555.1 uncultured Verrucomicrobiota bacterium
GCAAGGCCCGCTTAGGCGAAAGTGAATATTGCACGATGATCGTGCAATATTCAGGTATCAAAAAATGGAATGGGGTGTGTCCTTGAGCGATCGTTGTGTGAATCCTGAACCCCGAACCCTGAACCCTAGGAAGGCCCCCCCTTGAAAGCCCAACCCGACTGCGTCGTCTGCCTCTTCCAGCAGGCCCTCAACACGGCGCGCGTGGCCACGCCGGACCCTGTCATCCAGGAGCGTATTCTCCGGCGCGTGGCGGAGTATGCCGCCGCGGCCCCGCTCGACCAGTCCCCCGCCCGCTATTCCACCCCGGTCTACCGGATCGTTTCCGAACTCGCCGGCCAGCCCGATCCCTATGCCCGTCACAAAAAGGAGGCCAACCGGCTGGCCCTGGACCTGCTGCCGTCCTTGCGGGAAGCTGTGGCCACCGCGCCCGATCCGCTGGAAGCGGCCCTGCGCGCCGCGGCCGCCGGCAACGTGATCGACATGGGCATTGGCCAGAAGTTCGATCTCCGCAAGGATCTCGTCGAGTTCATGCGCCGGCCGTTCGCGGTCAGCGCGCTGGAAGCCTTCCGCAAGGAGCTCGGACCCGGGCGGCGCCTGCTGCTCCTGGGCGACAACGCCGGCGAAATCGTTTTCGACGTCCTGCTCGTGGAGCAGATCCTGAAAACCGGCGCGGCGGTGACCTATGTCGTCAAGTCCGCGCCCATCATCAACGACGCCCTGATGGCGGACGCCGTCGAGGTCGGCATGACCGAACATGCGCCGGTGATCGAGACCGGGTCCGACGCCATCGGAGTGGACTGGGACAACGTCTCCGCCGAATTCCGGCGGGCGGTCGGCAAGGCCAGCGTAATCCTGGGGAAGGGCCACGGGAATTTCGAAACCTGCCATGACCGCCCGGGCAATTTCTATTTCCTGCTCAAGGCCAAGTGCGCCATCGTGGCCGGCGAGATCGGCTGCCGCCTGGGCGACCTCGTCTTCACCCCCGGGCAGGGCCGTAAAATCCAGCCCCGGACGCCTGCCGCCGGCCAGCGCCACCCCGCCGCCGGGAAACCGAGGCCGCGCCAACGCTGACCCCTTAAGGGTCAAGGGGTCATGCCACCCTCTTCGACCCGCGGTTATTCCCCATGGATGGTCCGCTCTCCAGACCCCCCGCGATGGCCGTTGAGTGTATGATGCCTTGAGGGTCTAGGTATATAGAGTGCGCATAACCTATTGATTAATAAGGGACAACATACCCGAAAGGTGGCCCGCGCACTCCCTGGCCGACGCTTGGGCAGGCGGACAGGCCGTCGCGCGGGCAATCCCCTGTCAACGGGTTGAAGCCCTTTGAGAGGCTTGAGAGCTCGCCGGAGCGCCGCCTTGACATGGCGCCCCCTGGGCGGCATGATGCCTTGACCGTTGAGGTATTGGGACCCTACTCCGGAGGCGCAGCATGACCAAGGGCTATACCGGAGCGGACTACTGGCGCGCGGGCCTGAACGCCGGCCTCTGCAAGCTCGCCATCCTGCGGGCGCTTTGCGAGCGGCCGATGCACGGCTACGCCCTGATCCGCTGGCTGGCCGACCGGAAACGAAATATTTGCGTGCCGACCCAGGGGACGGTCTACCCGGTCCTGCACGAGTTCGAACGCTGCGGCTGCGTCCGGCGGCGCACCGAGGTGGTCCGCGGCCGGTCCCGCAACGTCTATGCCATCACCGCCAAGGGCCGCAAGGCGTTCACAGCCGGCGCCGGGGTCTGGAACATCCGATTGCGCCAGGTGCAAGGGTTGCTCGGGTAGTGTCCCTTACACTTCTCAACCCTTGGGTTCGCAAGGAGACGTCGGCTTTTCCGTCTGAAGCGGATCCGCGATGGCGAAATACCGACCCAGCGCTGGCCTAATGTCAGGCTGCCACAAGCATCCTATGGTAAGTCCACTGCGGGAGACACCACTATCGCAGCGCGATTCCATCCCCGTTCCGGCGGAAGCATGATGCCTAGAGGGTCTAGGCATCAGTTACATAATCCTCTGATGAATAAAATGATCCAGGCGGTGGTGTTCGATTTCGACGGCACCCTGACCCGGCCGGGAAGCCTGGACTTCGCCGCCATCCGCCGGGCCGTCGGCGCGCCTGCCGGCCTCCCGATCCTGGAACACATCGCCACCCTGCAACCGGGCAAGGAACGCACTCGAGCCAACCGTATCCTGGAACGCCACGAGCGCGAGGCGGCGAAGCGCTCCCGGCCCAACCCGGGCGCCGAGGCCCTGATCGCCTTCCTGAAAACACGGGGGGTCAGGCTGGGCATCCTGACGCGCAATAGCCTGGCCTCGGTCCGCGCGGCGCTCCGGAATTTCCGCCGCGTGCGGGAATCCGATTTTGACGCCATCGTCACCCGCCACGACGACGCGCAGATCAAGCCCCACCCCGGCGGCGTCCTGCTGGCGGCCCGGAAAATGCGGGTCGCGCCGGCGTCCCTGCTCATGGTGGGCGACTACGTCTTCGACGTCGAGGCCGGCCGGCGGGCAGGCGCCCGCACCGCCTTCCTGGTCAGCCCGGCTACGACGCGTTTCCCCGATCCGCCGGCCGACGTGACGGTCAACGCCTTGAAGGAATTGAAAGACTTCATTGGCGAACGTCCGACATCCAACATCGAACACTGAGCATCGAAGGAATCTGGGCTCCCGCAGGGACGCTGAGAATGCAACCCCCCCCCTGCGCCTCCGCGCGAGAATACTCCGATTCCTGTAACACTTTCCGGCCGGAAGGAATGATTCTCCCGCAGAGGCGCAGGGACGCTGAGATTTTTCCCGATGATCTGCCCACTGCGACCCAGTATCGCCGGACGAGTATCGTGTTATCATCTGATCTCGGTTTGACTTCAGGTGACTGCTGCGCCGACACTGTGCGTACCCGCTGCCGGAAAGCTTGACGAACCAGATGGAGGTTGACGCCTGGTAAAGCGCCGGGTCAGCCTTGCCATCGCCGTCGAAGTCCCCCGCCACCGGCAGGTAGCCAGCGCCCCGCCGCAGCCCAGCTTTTCAATGAGCGCCTAAAATCCCAGTTCGATGGTTCGAGGCGGTGTTCGATATGTCGCTGTGGTCATTGTGGGTGCGCCTTGAAGTAGTCAAATTCGCATTAGGGGTTGGCCTCCTGCCGCCTTGCGCGGCAGGAGCCGGAGATTGGCGGGGAAACACTCGCTTTTCCCGGCCAATCTCCCTGACCCGCGACACAAGGTAGCGGGGGTACAAACAGGCCGCCCGTTCGGCGAACGCCCGGTGGGCGCGCCCCTCATTGTCTCGTTTCGATGCCACCTTCATGGTTGCTAAGCAGTCCGCATTTTTACTGACTTTGAAGCCGTTTCTTCTCTTTACTCTGATATTAGACCGACTCGCAAGATCAATACTTTTATGCCGCAGATTTGGCTTTCCCCGGCGGCGGATTTCGGCTATGGGTGGGCGCGTCATGCTCCCGATCCACATCCCCGAGGAGGTCCGCCATGAGCTGGCGGAGGCGTTTGCCCGGCAGCGCGCCTGCCGGCTGCCGCGCCTGCCGCTCGCCGCCGCCGCCTTCCTGGCCTGGGCCCTGCAAAAGACATTCCGGCGCGCCGTCGTGCTGGTGAGCGACAGCCTGGCCGGCCAGGACGAAATCCACCGGTGCCTGGCGGCCTTCGCGGGGCCGCAGGCGGACCAGCTGCTCTATTACCCCGCCCGCGAGTCCTCGCCGGGACGGGCCGGTCCGCCGGAGATTCTCGGCGACCGCCTCCAGACCCTAATCCGCCTGCTCGACGCGCGGGAGCCGGTCCTGGTGGCCACCTGCGTCCAGGCGCTGATGCAGACGGTCCCGCCGCCGGAGGCGCTCCGCGCCCAGCTTCTCCGGCTCAAGGTCGGGGAAGAGCACGATCCCGAGACACTGGCGAACCGCCTGGAGGAACTGGGCTACGACTTCTTGCCGGAAGTGCAGTTCAAGGGCCAGGCCGCCCGGCGCGGCGGGCTGCTGGATGTCTGGTCCCCGACGGACCCCCACCCCGCGCGGATCGAATTTTTCGGCGCCACGGTCGAGACGATTCGCACGTTCGACGAGGCTAGCCAGCGTTCGTTCGCGCGCGCCGCGGAACTCCTGATCCCGCCGGCCGATGAAACCCGCCTGACGCGTCCGGGCCAATCCGCGCCCAGCCCCTGGATGGCTTACCTGCCTGGGGACGTGATTTATTTCTGGTCGGAGCCGCCGGGCCCGGCGGACGGCGCGGGCCGGCCCACGCCGGAGCCCGCGATCGAGGAGCGCGCCGCCGCCTACGAGAAAACACGGGGCGAAGCCCGGGATGGCGGAGTACCCGCCTTGCCGCGCCCAAGGGGCGCCGCAGGACCCGCCCCTGACCCTGAAATCATTATTTCCTTCCGCCAGGTCCGGGACGCCATCGCCGGCAACGCCTCGGCCTGGCAATGCGTTTCCGGCTGGGACATCGCGCCCGCCGGCGCCGGGGAATGGGCCACCGCACCGCTGATCACCCCGGGGTTCCAGGCCGTCGCCCGGATCGCCGAACCGACCCGGCGCCTGTTCGAGCCCGACGTCTTCGAGGCCCGCCGCCGCGAGTGGCTGGCCGGTCTGGAGGCGCGCGCCCGGGAAGGCCTGCGCACGTATTTTTATTTCAGCACCCAGGGCGCCCTCGACCGGTTCCGCGAAACCCACGCCGGGACGCCGTTCCACCTGCGCCTGGGCGCGCTCGCCGACGGCTTCATCCACGAGGGCCTGCGGCTGGCGGTCATCTCCGAATCCAGCCTGATCGGGTTCCAGAAGCTCATGCCGGGCCGCTACGAGCCGCAAGCCCGGCGGCGCAAAGAGCGGCGGCAAACAGCCGGGGAATCAATCACGGACTGGCTGAGCATCGAACCCGGCGACCTGGTGGTCCACGTGGACCACGGCATCGGAAAATACCTCGGCCTGAACGAAGTCGAATTCGACGGCCGCCGCCAGGAAACCCTGGCCATCGAGTTCGCGGAGAAGGCGCGGCTCTACGTGCCGACCTCGCAGGCGCACCTGTTGAGCCGCTATATCGGCGTGGGGAAAAAGCAGGCCGCCGTCCACCGCCTGGGCGGCCGGCGCTGGTTGCGCGAAAAAGCGGCGGCCGAGCAGGCCGTGCGCGACCTGGCGGCCTCGCTCTTGGAAACGCAGGCGTTGCGGGAATCCCGGCCGGGGTTCGCCTTCCCGCCGGACCCGCCCTGGCAGCACGAATTCGAGGCCGCCTTCCCCTACCAGGAAACCGACGACCAGGCGCAGGCGGTGCGGGAAGTCAAGCAGGACATGGAAAGCGCCCGCCCCATGGACCGGCTGGTCTGCGGGGACGTCGGCTACGGCAAGACCGAGGTGGCGATGCGCGCGGCCTTCAAGGCCGTCCTGGCGGGCAGGCAGGTGGCCCTGCTCGTGCCGACCACCGTCCTGGCCCAGCAGCATTACGAGGTCTTCCTCGAACGCCTGCGCGCCTACCCGGTGCGGATCGAACTCCTGTGCCGGTTCCGGACCCTGGCCGAGCAGGCCGCCGTGGTCCGGGACCTTGCCGCCGGCAAGGTGGACATCGTCATCGGCACCCACCGTCTGGTCCAGCCGGACATCCGCTTCAAAAATCTCGGCCTGCTGATCATTGACGAGGAACAGCGCTTCGGGGTCGAGCACAAGGAGCGCCTCAAGGGGGGCGCGCAGATGGTGGACATCCTGACCCTGACGGCCACGCCGATCCCCCGCACGCTCTACATGAGCCTCACGGGCGCGCGCGACATCAGCATGATCCAGACCCCGCCGAAAGCCCGCCTGCCGATCGAAACGCGGGTGGTGAAAAACGACGACGCCCTCGTCCGCGAGGCGATCGCGCGCGAGCTGAACCGCGGCGGCCAGGTCTATTACCTGCACAACCGGGTCATGACCATCGAGCGGGCGCGCGAGCGCCTCCAGCGCCTGGCGCCGGCGGCGCGGATCGGGATCGTCCACGGCCAGATGCCCACGTCCGCGATGGCGCAGGTCATGCACGCGTTCGCCGCCGGCCGGCTGGACCTGCTCCTCTGCACCACGATCATCGAGAGCGGCGTGGACATCCCCAACGTCAACACGATCATCATCGACCGGGCCGACCGCTTCGGCATGGCCGACCTCTATCAGCTCCGCGGGCGGGTCGGCCGCTCCCCGCGCAAGGCCTACGCCGTCCTGCTCCTGCCGGTCCACGGCCACCTGCTGGACACCCCGCGCCAGCGCCTGCACGCGATCCTGGAGCACACGGACCTCGGGGCCGGCTTCCGGCTGGCCATGCGCGACCTGGAAATCCGCGGGGCCGGCAACCTGCTGGGCGTCGAGCAGAGCGGGCACATCGCCGCCGTCGGATTCGATCTCTACTGCCAGCTCCTGCGGCGGACGATCGCGCAGATGTCCGGCGAGACCGGCGGCGGCGGCGCGCTTGGCGTCGGCCTAGCGCCGGGCCGGATCGTGGACGTCACGGTCGCCCTGGACTTCCTTGACCTTTCCTCCCGCGCCGCCGAGCCGGACCGCGCAGCCTTCCTGCCGGCGGACTACGTCGAGGACGAGCGTTTGCGCGTGGGCGTCTACCGGAAAATCGCCGCGGCGTCCGCGGAGGAGGAAATCGAGGCCCTGCGGGAGGATTTCCGCGACCGGTTCGGCCCCCTGCCCCCGCCCCTGGAGCGCCTGCTGAAGATCGCGGTCCTGCGCATGCTGGCGGCGGCCCGCCGCGTCACGGCCGTCGAGTGCAGGGACGGCAAGCTCATGCTCACGCGGGACGGCGAGCCCCTCATGCTCGGGCGCCAGTTCCCGCGCCTGAAGGCCTCCTCTGCCGACGCCCGGCTCGACGAAATTCGCCGCTGGCTCGAGCGGGTGACGGAGAAGGGCCTTGAAGAAAAGTAGAAGCGGCACCCCCGCCGCTTCCGTCACACCTCACGTTCGGTTTTGCCGCTGCGGCGCAACCGCAAACTGGAGGCGCTGGTTCGAGCCTTTTCTCTTTCGATTCATGCAAGAACTCTCCGGCGGCCCTGCGAATCCATGTCTGCCAGAATGCCTTCGATCTCCTCGGGTGTGCAATTGGCAAGTTTGCGGGCAAGCCTTGTCTGAAGCCATTGGACAAGGACATGCGATGCGATGAAGAGGGCGACAATGAGGAGAGCGAAATAGAGTTTGAAGCTCCACCCAAAAAAGATGGCGCCGGCATGGGCGACCAGCACCAGAATAAGACCAAATCCTATTTCTAACCATTTCATCTCATGCTGCTCGATCAGGACGGTCAAAGCGACGAGGGCGTCGCTTCCACCGGATGATCATTCTGCTGGTTGCTGCTCGAACCCTTACGCCGTTGCGTCGACAACGAGGCAAGCCCTTTTGATCAACTCGGATGAAGTTCTGGCCCGGCAGAATATCGCAAGCTCAACCCTCAACTTCGCTCATCGTTCCTATACGTGCCGCGCTACGAGCGGCACCCATCCTGACCTCCAGCCGCAAGCGCCGCTCATAACGCGGCGCCCACCGGATCCGAACCTTGCCGGATCCGCCCCGGGCAATCGACTCCCCTTCACGGCCAGTCGGTGAGCCAGTGGCCGGGGGCAACCGCGTCCGCGCCAAAAGAACGCTCCGACCGGATCGTCACCCGTCGTCGTCCCCCCGCGCCCAGGTCGAAGAAATTGTCGTCGGCCCACCAGAAGCCGGCCTCGTCCGGCGGCAGCACATGGCAGAACCGGGCATAGGCCTTGGCGCACACGTCCAGTTCCGTCCGCCAGCCGGCGTCTCCCGGGGCCTGGCTCACGAGCTCAACCCGGATTCCGGGCTCGGGCCAGGCAATATCCTTCCACAGGCCGGGAAAATAATAGACGCGCGGCAGCGGCGCCGCGTCCTCCGGCGTCGCCTCGATGAAGAGATGCTCGCCGGGAGCGCCCTGCCACTCGGTCCGCGGAATTGCGTGGAAGCGGACCGTGTCGCCGGCGCCGGCCCGCACCTCCTGCCGTCGCTCCCAGCAGACGGCGCCGTCCAGTCCGGCCTGGCCGAAGCGCACTTCGGCCCGACAGGGCGCCGGGCCGTCGTTGGAGAGGAAAAACTCGATCCGGCCGCCGCGCTCGAAGACGATCGGCAGGAGCGCGGCACAGGCGCGCTTGGCAGCGTAGTAAGCCGGCTTGGGTCGGCGGTAATAATCAATGATCGACCAGTTGCTCGTGGGCCAGCAGTCGTTAAACATCCACATCATCGTACCGCCGTTGTTGGGCCGGTCGCGCCGGGCGCTCTCGAACTCCGCGCGCATCATCTCGGCGTGGACGGCCTGGCCGAACTTGACGTAGTCCCGCAGGCTGTTGACCGGACCGAAGAGCGCCTCGGCGAAGGCCAGGGTCTGCTCGTGGTGCGGGGCGTGGGCGTGTCCGCGCTGGATGTGGAAGGTCCAGAGGTCGTCCGGCGGCCAGCGGTGTTCCGGCGGCAGGAACTGCTCCAGCGACCGGACCGCGCACGGACCCTGGATGCAGAACTCGGAGTCGAAGGAGCAGGTCTTCTCGAAATGCCCGCGGAACTTTTCCGGGTGAATGGAGCCTTGCTGGAACCGCTCCCAGATCGAAAGATTCGGCTGCGATTGATCCCACCCGGTCTCGAACAGGCCGTATTTCCAGCAGGAGATGTGGCAGTTCCCGCTCTCGGGCATATTGCCGGCGTCCTCGCGGGATTGCGGACTGCTCTCGACGTAGGGCGCGCCCAACCCGTGCCGGCCGACCAGTCCGCGCAGGATCATCGAGTAAAGCTGGGGGTCGTCCCGCCAGCGCCGGCGCTCGGCGTCCGGATCGGCGTCGCTGTAGACGCCGGTGTCAGCCGAGGCCCCCGCCTGCTCGTCCAGCAGGGCCCAGGAAAAGGTGTCCTCGTTGCACCCGCACCAGAGGGCGAGGCACGGGCGGCTGCGCAGGCGCCGGATTTGGTGTTCGGCCTCCGCGATGATCTCGTCCCGCAGGCGCTCCAGCGGATAGGCCGCGCTGGCGAACATAAAATCCTGCCAGACCATGATTCCCAGCTCGTCGCAGAGGTCGTAGAACAGGTCCCGCTCGTAGATGCCCCCGCCCCAGACACGGAGCATGTTGAAGCCGGCCTCCGCGGCCTTGCGGAGGTAGAAGCGGTAAGGCTCGTCGCCGACCGCGCCGGGCCAGATCCCGAGCGGCACCCAGTTGGCGCCCTTGCAGAACACGCGCCGGCCGTTGAGCTCCAGCCAGAAGGAGAACCCCGGCCCCGCCGCCGGCGTGAAGGGCTCCTCCACGATCCGGGACTCCCGCAGGCCGAACCGGCCCGCGCGCCGGTCCGCGAGGCTCCCACCGATCTCGAGGAGCGCTTCGTAGTCGTAGAGCGCGGCTTTTCCCAGGCCGTTCGGCCACCAGAGCTTCGGGTTCGGGATGCGCACCGTCGTGTAGCTGTTGACCCGTCCGGGCCGCTCGATCACTTCCTCGCGGCTGAACCCGGGCCCCGTGATCCGGAGCCGCACCCGGCCGCCGGCGTCCCGCGCCGCCGTGTTGACCCGGAAGGAAAAATCCACCCGGCCGGAAGCGAAGGTCCGCGCGGAGACATCCAGCAGGCGCGGCCCGGCATGGCGCTCGATCCGCGCGCCGCCGGCGAGGCCGAGGGAGGGCAGCGGCAGGCTCCAGTCCCAGCCGAAGGAAAACTGCGGCTTGCGCATGCGCGTGCGGCGCGCGCCCCACCCGCCCAACTCGTCCTCGCGCGGGCCGCCCAGGACCGAGTCCACCGACTGGAAGCGCAGGAGCAGCACATTCGGCTCTCCCGCCTTGAGCCGGTCGCCGACCTCGATTCGGTACGGACGGAACGCGTTTTCCAGCCGCGCGATTTTTTCGCCGTTCAGCCACAGATCGGCAAAGCCGTCCACGCCGTCGAGGCAAAGCTCGCGGCGCAAGCCGGGGGCCGGGGTTGGCTCCCGGAACTCCAGGCGGTACCACCAGTCGCGGGCGGTCACCCAGTAGCAGCGGCGGGCGTTGTCGCCGAAATGCGGATCCGGCATCCGGCCGGCGGCGACGAGGGCCGCGTTGACGTCGCCGGGCACGGGAATGGCGAGCCAGACGGAGGTGTCCAGGCCGGGCCGCGAAAAGGCCGCCGCGGCTCCCGCCCCGGGGGCCGTATCGGTGACTTTCCAGTTATGGTTGAGCGGCGTTGTTATCATAGCGGCAACATCGTCTCGCCCGCAACGCAGTGTGCCAGCATCTTAATCGCGCCTTCAGCCAGCAATTCGCATGATGGCCTTTAGACCCCCGCGACCTTGCGTCGCGGGTAAAGAGATTGGCTGGAAAGGTGCGCTTTTCCAGCCAATCTATTGCCCCTGCCGCACAAGGCGGCAGGAGGCGCAGGCCATATGGGCAATAGCATCCTCCCACCTGGATTTTGCACGCCAGCGTGCAATATTCAGGTCCCATAAAAACGACCCATACCCCAACATGTCCTGGCGCCCAATCATGCCAACGTGTCATTCATCTTTTTCACAAGGGCCACGCTTTGCGCGACGGACTCCTCCTGCCAGGCGAGCAACCGGTCCAGTTCCGCCGGGGACGCCCGTTCGGGATGCGGCATGACCCAGGCCGGATCCAGCGGGCCCTCGACGACGCGAAACGCGCCCTCCCCCAGCCGGCCGCCGGCCCCGCGCTGCTGCGGACGCCGGAACGGGGTGCTGTAGGCGTAGCACACCTCGATCACCAGGCGCTCCAGCGGCGAGGTTTCGGCCAGGACGTGAAAACAGCCGGCGCAATCGCTGCTCCCCGTTCCCAGGGTTACGCCAACCACCAGCGGCACGCCGTCCTCCACGATGACCACGTGATCCTTGATATGCGACGACACCGCCAGGGGCGCCAGGGCCCGCACGGCGGCCAGCGGATCTTCCCAGACCATCATCGAGTTGCCCGTATCCACGTGGGCGCCGACCCACTCGCTGTCGGTCTCGCGCACGATCTTCAGGATGTCCGCCGAGGTCTCGTGCTCGTGATTCTCGACCGCGATCCGGACGCCCAGCTCCCGGCAGAGGGGAACCACCGCCCGCAAGTGTCCCGGCGCCCGGGCCAGTTCCAGCGCCAGGTCGCCGCCGCAGCTGACGTACGTCCGCAGGACATCCGCGCCGATGCTCTGGCAGAGCCTGAGCATCCGGGTCAAATGGACGGGATCCGTGCCCCGGCTGTCAACCTCGACGAACAGGCCCAGCGCGGCCGCCCGCTCGCGCACCTTGCGCGCGCCGGCGGGGTCGGCTTCCAGGAACGGCTCAAGGTAACGCGTGTTGAGTTGCGCCCCGGCCAGCCCCAGCTCCGCGCAGCGCGAAATGAAGCCCGGGATATCCATCCGGCCCCGGCCCAGAGCCAGGTGGTAGCTAAAGGTTTCCAGGCCCAGCCGGAAATGTTTGCGATGAGCCACTGTATACCTCTGACGGCAGGACATAGCCCCTGCCCACTCATATAAGAAGGCCGATCGGCCGTCTTATTTCACATCAACGAAAGGACAAAAACCGCCGGGACGCAGCCCTTCCCTTACGAATGGCCTCGGTCTGCTCCCCGGGAGGGATCTTGCATACGGGAGCCGCTCCCCTGCCCCGGACGGCGCCGTTCATAGCCCGGCGCCTATCCCGTGCGCCGTTTTCTGCTAAGGCGCCGAGCGCGCGGCCCGGCCGCCGCCATAAAAAAAACCGTCCTTCCTTCCAGATATATAACTTGAAGCATAGTAACGATCCGATACGTATATATCCGTACTCGAATGGCATACGTAGGATGAGCCGCCTCGGCACCCGACTCCGCTGGCGTCTACACCGGGCCATAATGCCACACTTGCGTTTCCCTCCGCATCCAGACCCCCATCACCATGCTCCCCTGTAAAGGCCCGCCCTGTAGCCCCCCCCACCGTCACGGCACGTTCCCACATGTTCCCCGACAGGTCCAAGACACCGTAATAGCCGGCCCCCGCCTGGGACCGTCCGGAACTGGCATCCGAGTAGCTCCCGCACCTGTACGGCCCATCCGGCCAGCACGCACTGTAATTGCAATTCCCCTGGTTCGGCGTCTCAGCCCCCGTGCATTGGTTGCTCAACGACGATGTCGCCGCCTCCAGCACCGCGTCGCCCCACGCGTATTCATTCTGCACCGGCGCCAGTGGCCCCCTGCACGCCTTCTCGAATTCCAGCTCCGTGATCGGGCGCAAGCCCGACCAGTCAGCGTAGGCCGCCAGGTCCGCCCAAGAGAAATAATTGCATGCCACCCATTCGCCGTCGTTAGTTTCGTTCAGCCGGGAAATGTTCGTCACCGCCGTCGCCGGCCCGGCGTTGCCGTTGGCGTCGCAGCCAAAATACGCTTTCGTGAGCGGATTCCATACCGTCTTTTTGATCCAGTTGCGGGTGCCGCTACTATAATTCAGCGCCGCGTCGTGCCGGGTACCTTGCTGGAAAGGTGTCAGCGTGTTAAGAAAATCGCAATATTGCCTCTGCGAGACTTCCGTCTTCATCAGGTAGAATGCGGCGTAGCCGTTGGGAAACGTGCTGGACACTGACGCGCTGCTGCCGCCACCCGTCCCCCAATAGATCGTGAAGGTGTTGGTGGAATCGATATAGAATGGGGAATTAACGTCGTCCTTATGGCGGAAGCTGGACTCGACAACCCCGTTCGTGTTCCCCACCCAGAACGCCCCCTCCGGAATATAGACCATTTCGAGGGCAAACGCTTTTGCCAACGCGCTTTTCGTGCGCGAGACCCCGTCAGTCGCGAAGTCCCACCACAAGGTCACCCCTCTATTCGCCACTGCCCCGACCCCGTGGGTCGAGCGCTGGATGAACGCCCCCTTCCTGTCCCCCGGCACCACAATGTCTAGGTTCGTTCCCGTCCCGTTGGTGTAGCCCGCCGGGTTCGTCCCGCTCCCGTAGAGCGTGGCATGGCTCCACGTGCTCCCCCCGTCGATGGAGTACTTCACGAACACCCAGGCGGCGTCCCAGTTGACCCCGTCCCGCCAGGAGTTGTCCCAGGCGATGTCGAACCGCACCGCCACCTTTCCATCCGCCGGAGCGGCCAACGCCGTCTTCGTCACTGTCAGATTATTCGCCCATGTTCCACCGGCTGCCAGCAGGCCGGACAGAAACACAATGGATCTCGTTGCTGTTCTGGATCGCATTGCGCTTTCCTCCGCATCGGCGATCTGCGGCTGAAACGTCCTTGGCGGGCGGCACGCCCGCCCTCCCCTGGCGAATGATGCCTGCGTTTTTTGGGGAGGGGTCCCGCATGCGGAATCCGCGCCCCCCTGCCCCGGACGGCGCCGTTCATAGCCCGGCGCCTACTCTCCGGAGTACCTGCCGCGCTACGAGCGGCAGGATGTTTCCTTCCGAAAGCGCCGCGCACGGCGCATCCTACGTCAGCTCTGCCTTCCCCAGCCCTGCGCCTGCCGTATGATTCAGGCCACGTCCGATAGGGAATGATAGCGCCCGTTCTTTCGCACAGTTCAAGGAAACGTGTATTGTCGGTTCACGGCGCCCTTGCCTTCGACAAAATCCTTGAGGGTCAGAATGGCCTCGCGCCCGCAGCGCAGGAACATGGCCGCATTGTCCCCGGCGATGTGGGGGGTGATAACGACGTTGTCCATGGACCGGAACGGATGGTCCGGCGGCAGCGGCTCGGCCGCGAACACGTCCAGGAAGGCCGAGAACCGGTTCTTCTTCAGCTCAGCGACCAGCGCGGGCTCGTCGGTGAGCGCGGCGCGCGCGGAGTTGATGAAAACCGCGCCGTCCTTCAGCCGGGCAAACTCCCGGGCGCCGAGCAACCCCTTCGTCGCCGGCGTCACCGGCAGGTGCAGCGACACCACGTCGGCCGTGGACAGCAGCTCGTCCAGCCCGACGGCCTCCAGGCCAAGGTTCTCGATTTTGGTGCGGTCCTGGTCGAAGACGATGATCCGCACGCCCATGGGCTTGAGGCATTGGGCCACGTACCAGCCGATCCGGCCCAGCCCGATCAGTCCAACAATCCTTTCGCGGAGCAGGCCGGCGGCGCCGCGCCGCGGCTCGCCCCAGGGCGAGCCGGCCTTGAGCGCCCGGTCAAAGCCATGGAGCCTGCGGACCCCCATGAGGATGGCGGCCAGGGTCCATTCCGCTACGGCCAGGGTATTGGCGTTGGAACCCTCAATGCAGGCGATCCCGGCCTGCCGGGCGGTCTCGGTGAAATGCTCCCAGTAATGCGCGATGCAGATCAGCTTCACCGTCCCCACGCGCCGGAGCACCTCGGCCGTGATCTCGCCGGCGCCCATGCCGTTGAGCGAGAGGATGGCCGAACACCCGCGCATCCGCTCCACCAGTTCGTCGGCCGCAAACGGCTCCTCCCGGCCGCGTTCGAGCACGGCGTCCGCGAACGAAAGCAGCAGGGACTCGTTGGCGGCGTCCATGTAAAGGGGGTAAAACGAACCCAGCCGGTGAACGTAGATGCGCGGTTTGTTCATATCGCCTGTTCTCCCAAAGCGGGACTGCGCCCGCAACCCAGCGAAGAATATCCTCCCACGAATTCAGGACAACCACGAAGGAAGCCTGTGGATGACCAGGGAGAGCCGCACGGCGGGGGGGCTTCCTTCCCAAATCCATCTTTCAGAATGATTTTTAGCCTTGGAGAATGCTTGCTCTGTCCCCTTCGTGGTTGTCCCGAATTCGCGGGGCGAACATCTGAATTTCTTGTCCTCAACGTCTTTCAGAACAGCCTCCTACCTGAAACGGAAAGAATACACGTCGGCCTCGATGAGCGCAAACCGCAAGCGCACCGGCCGGCCAGCCCTTTCAAACCGCCGCCTTTCCAGGCAACGGACTCCTCGATCTTGTCCCTGGACCAGCGATGGCACAGCGGGGCCCGCTGCGGCGCATGCAGCTTGAAGTCCGCTCCTTCGAGCCTGTCGGCCAGGGTGCGGTCCACGAACAGTTCGAGCCGCGACCCGATATTGGGCATCTCATCATTTTTCATGCCGGGGTGGCCACCTTCCGGTTCGCCGGCCGGGGGCGCGAAGGGCAGCGCGCCCGCCCATCCGGCCGGTCAAGCCTTGTGGGCTTTCTTCGTCCCTGGCGGAGGGCCACGCTGCGGCCACCGCGCGCGGCTGCGACGATGGCCTCGGTCACCCGCAAATTCTGCAGGGCGTCGCGCGCAGTCACGAGCGGCCGGGCCCGGCCGCGGATCACGGCGCAGAAATGCTCCAGCTGGCGCCGGAGGGGGTCGGCCCGCTCGACCTTGACCGCGCCCAGGCGGAACGGCGTCCGCCACGAGCGCACCGCGCCGCCCGGATAGGTCATCAGCCGCAGGGTCGGCACCGCCAGCGACCCACGCGTTCCGGCGATGACGTAGCACTCCTCGTCCGGGTAGGCCGCGTAGATCGGGTTTTCCCGCGAGGTCTGCTCCCAGCTCTTCGGGGACGCCGCGGTATCCGAGAGCAGGAACGCGCCCAGGGCCCCGCCGGCGAAGCGCAGGCTGATGGCGCAGGTGTCCTCGACCGGGAACCCGCGCGCGGCGTTCGAGGCGAAGGCCTGCACCGCCTCGATCTCGCCGCAGAGGAAGCGGAGGCTGTCGATCTCGTGGATGAGGTTGATCAGGATCGGCCCGCCTCCGGGCCGGCGGCGCCAGGGCGCCTCCTCGAAATAGGCGTCCGGCTTGAAGAACATGGCGCTGCCCTGCACCGCCACGACCCGGCCCAGGGTTCCCCGCCGCACGATCGCGCGGGCCCGCGCCAGGATCGGGCTGTGGCGGCGGTGGTGCCCCACCAGAACGCGCGCCCCCGGCCGTTCGGCGGCCGCGCACAGACGCCGGCCCTCCGCCACGGAATGCGCCAGCGGCTTCTCGACCAGGACGGCGGCCCCGGCAGCCAGGCACTCGAGCGCCTGCGGCACGTGGAGTCGATTCGGCGTGGCGAGGATAATGCCGTCCGGCCGCTCCGCCGCCAGCAGGGCGGCGAGCGTCGGGTAAAGCGGCGCGCCCGCGCGGCGCGCGATCGGCGCCGCCGCCGGCGAGGGGTCCGCGATCCCCGCCAGCTCGCAGGATCGGCTGGTCCGGATCAGCTCGATATGGCAGCGGCCAATCAGGCCGGCGCCAACCACGGCGATTCTCAACTTGGCCATCTGGCAGTCCTCTTCATCCCAAAGCGGGCTGACGCCCGAAACGATGAGGTTCACCACCCGCTTCGCTGGAGACACGGCCTACCCGAGCCCGGCCAGGGAGAAAGAATCTTTGCACGATTCCCCTCCCGATCCACCGTTGTTCGCATTTTGCGCAGGGCGCAAAGCCCTGCGAAAAATGCGAACCACCCTCTGTGGGGAGATGGTAGGAGATCGCGCCGACAGATCGATCTCTGTGCCTCCGTGTCTCCGTGGTAAATCTTTTCTTCACCGCTCTTGATCTTCAAGGAAAAGCGTTCATCGCGCCGGCGGCCGGGACGGGTGCGTCACGGTCCCCTGGGTTTCCGGCGAAAACTCCGCCCGCCATCTTTTTTCGATCCCGGCGCGCCACGTCCGGGCCGCGGCCTCCAGTTCCACGGTCAACCCGGCCTGGCGCTCCCTGAGATTCACCCGCTCGCCCGGATCCCCGCGGAGATCGGACAGGTGGACGGCATCGTCCGCCGGCGCCCCCTCGACGAGCACGCCGTCGAGCACCAGTTTCCAGGGTCCGCGCCGGACGGCCGTCTGGTTCCCCATTTCCCAGAACAGGCACCGTTCGGCCGGCGCCCGGCCGCCGACAACATAGGGCAACAGTGTCCGCCCGTCGAGCTCATAGCCGGAGGGATCGCCGCCGGCAGCCTCCAGGAAGGTGGGGAAAACATCCATCGAGGCGCAGGGGGCCTCGAGCACCCGGCCCGGGGGAATCCGGGAGGGCCAGTGCAGGATGCCGGGAACGCGGATCCCGCCCTCGTAGAGGCTGAACTTGTGGCCCTTGAGCCCCCCCGTGGTGCCCCCGTAGTAGGGATCCAGCGTGCCGTCCAGCCAATTCCGCGATTCGCGGGACGGTCCGTTGTCGGAGGTGAAGAGCGTGCAGGTATTCTCGGCCAGCCCGAGGGTCTTCACTTCGGCCATGATCGCGCCCACGGCGTCGTCCATGGCGGCAAGCATCGCGGCCATGGCCTGCCGGTCCGGGGCGAGATGCGCGAAGCGCTCCAGGGTGCGCGCGGGCGCGTGCAGGGGATAGTGCGGAGCGTTAAAAGGCACGTAGAGGAAGAAGGGCTTGCCGTCGGCCGCCGCTTCCCGGAGGTAGGCGACGGCCTTGGCGGCGATCGCCTCGGTGAAATAGCGGCCGTTGTCCCAGGTCTCCCGGCCGTCCTCCCAGAGATCGTGGACCGGGTTGACGCCCGGGCCGGGGCAGTTCATGCCCCAGTAGAAGATGTGCGAGTAATAGTCAATGCAGCCGGCGAGGAACCCGAACCAGCGGTCAAACCCGCAGCGGTGCGGGCGGGAGGCCTCGTTCATGCCGAGGTGCCATTTGCCCGCCAGGCAGGTCCGGTAGCCGAGTGTTTTGAGCGCCCCTGCCAGGGTCGGCACGCCGGGCGGTAGGCCCGCGGCGGTGCGGTGTCCGGCCAGGATCGCCCTGACCCCGGCGTTCCCGGGATAGCGTCCCGTGAGGAGCGCGGCCCGGGACGGGCTGCACACCGGGCTGTTGGAATACCAGTGGCTAAACCGCGCGCCGCCCGCCGCCAGGGCGTCCACGTGCGGGGTGCGGAGGTCGGTTGCGCCCAGGCACGCCAAATCCCCGTAGCCCTGGTCGTCCGTCAGGAAGATGATGAAGTTCGGCTTGTTCATCCCGTCATCCCCCGGGCCTGCGGAACGGACCCCGGCCGCCCCGCCGGGAGGCTGCTCGTCCTCTTTCCTGTAATCCCTTCATCCGGCAGGACCCCTTGACCCTCAAGGCATCGGCGCTGCCGCCGGTTCGGCGCGCACCCGGCGTTCCCCGCCCGCCGCCGGGTTCGCCTCCTCGCGGAGCTCCGTCATGACTTTCCACCGGCAATTCGTGGACATGGCCACCCAGGGGTTTTCCAGGGCCAGCGCGGGATCATAGCGCAGGCGGAAGCCGCCGTCAGCCTCCCTCGGCAGCGCCAGGTTGCCATTGGTGGATGCAATGACAACGCCGGCGTTGTGCGCGTCGGACCGGGGAACGAGCCTGACCACCACCGTCGCCCGGTCCATGGCGTCGCCCATTTTCAGTTCCCCGAAATCGGCCTGTGCCAGGCGCTTTTTGAAATCCTGCAGGAAGAACAGGCTGTTATAGCGCTGGCGGTTGCCGGCGGCCCACGCGCTGGCGCCCCGGAGCGTGATCGTGCCGCCGAGCTGCATGCTGCCCTTGGGCTGGTTGACCACAACCCTGGGATTTTCCTCCAGCAGGGCCTTCGAGAGCGGCAGGTCGAACGTTCCGTCCGTGGCGACAGGGACGCTGATCGGGCCGTTTGTGGATTCGATCCGCAGGCGGATCTCCGCGGAAGCCACCGCCGGGTTCCGGCTCCGGATGGTCAGCCGGACCTCCTGGTTGGTCAGGACCGCCGCGCTTTTCAGGTCTACGGTCAGCAGCCGGTGAAGCGTCGCGTAGGGCAGCGCCGCGTTCTCCGGCGCACCGGCGGCGAAGGCAACCCCCGCCAGCAGCAGCAAGGTTATGAAAAGCGATCGGTTTTTCATGATCTGCCGGGTTTGTACCCCCGGCGTACTGGCTTCCCTGAAAACGCCTTTCAACTTCATGGCCGTGACGATCACGCAGAGCGCCTGGCCCAAGATCGCGGTCCAGAGCAGACCCCGCCAGAACCGGCGGGCGACCATCCGTTCACGGACCCCTGGCGCCGTGCGCCGCTGCCAGGCGAGCAGCGCCGCCTTACAGCCGCACGTTCAGCCCGCGCCCGCGCAGGTAGTCCTTGACCTGGCGGATGGAGAGGATCCGGAAATGGAAGACCGATGCCGCCAAGAGAATTTGCGCCCCGCCCCGGACCGCGCCGTCGTAAAAATGCTCCAGCGTGCCTGCGCCGCCCGAGGCCACCACCGGCACGCTGACGGCCGACGAGATCGCCCGGGTGTATTCCAGGTCGTAGCCGGCCTGCGTGCCGTCGCCGTCCATGCTGGTCGGCAGGATCACCCCGGCGCCCAGGCCCTGGCATTGCCGGGCCCAGGCAACCGCGTCCTTGCCCACCGGCCGGGCGCCGCCGGAGACGACCAGCTCGAACCCGGACGGCATGGCCGGGTTGCGCCGGGCGTCGATCGCCACGGTGACCTTTTCCGGACCGAACGTCCGCGAGGACTGCCGGACCAGGTCCGGATTTTTCACCGCCGCGCTGTTCATGGACGCCCGGCTCGCGCCGGCGGCCAGCACGTCCTCGATATCCTTGAGCGAACCGATGCCGCCGCCCACGGTCAGGGGAATGCGGATCACGGCGGCGACATTCCGGACCCATTCCAGGCGCGTCTTGCGATTCTCCACGGTGGCGGCGATGTCCAGCATGGCGAGCTCGTCGGCGCCCTCGCGTTCGTAGAACGCCGCATTCTCGACGGGATCGCCGGCGTCCTTGATGTCCACGAAGCGGACGCCCTTGACGACCCGCCCGTTCTTCATGTCCAAGCACGGCATGAGGGCAATCGAGTCCATAGTGCTTTCCTTCCCAAACGCGGCGCCATGGCCGCAACCGAAGTTGACCCCTTGCCGGCAGACACCCGCGACCAACGGGGTTGCCCGCCGCGTTAGCTTAAAAACATCCCTTTAGTTATAGCGGTTTCTGGAGGATGAGGGGCTATGGCATCCCCGTGGGATGCGGAATCATGGAATCCTGGAACGCAAGGCGGATTCTGGGATTACGGCTCCCGGGCGTCAACTTCTTTTCCCTGAATATTGCACGATCATCGTGCAATATTCACTTTCGCCTAAGCGGGCCTTGCCCGCTGGTGAAAGACGTGAAGTTTTACAGATAACCCATCTGGTTATCTGCAAAACTAACGTGGTTTCCGCTGCCTGCGGATCCGCTTATGGCGGAAACCCCGTTTGCGCCGCGTTGTACGCGACCATCATCACGTGACCACGTTGGCACGTGGAACGTGACTCACGTGGCGGCCCTTCGGGTGGATTTTGCACGCTGGAGTGCAAAATCCAGGTTTTCGGATTGCAGGCGGCCGAGGGAGTGTGGCATAGTGCTTGGCAACTGGCGCTTTGTTCGGACAACATGACGCGGCAGAATCCGGAAGGTCTCGCGTCGAAGCGCAGAAACACGGAAACAAATCAAGCGTAACACCCTATCCCCATGATGAAACCCCGCATATCCGCAGGCCGGCCGGAGTTGCCGGCGTTCCGCGCTCTGACCCCGGGCGGGTTGCTGGCCCTGGCGCTGCTTGCGGCCGCCCCCGCGGACCGGCCGCTGCCGGTGGACGGCTATGCCGCGACCGTGGATGGCCAGGTCGTCACGGTCGCGGACATCATGGCGGCGATGGCGCCGGTCGAACGCCAGCTGCGCCTGGCTTACCACGGCGACGAGCTGACCCGGAAACTGAGCGAAGCCTACGACGCCGCCCTGGACTCGCTCATCGAACGCGCCCTGATCCTCAACGAATTCGACCGCCGCAAGGACCTGGCCCTGCCGGACACCTACGTCAACGCCCGGGTCGAGGAAATCATCCGCAACAAATTCGGCAATAACCTGGCGGAATTCAACAAGGCCCTCCAGGCCGAGGGCCTGACCCTGGACGAGTGGAAAAAGAACCTGCGGGCCTCGATCATCGTCTCCCTGATGCGCGAGCGCGAGGTGGACGGCAAGGTCTCGGTTTCGCCCCAGGCGGTCTTCGAGGCCTACCAGAAGGCCGCCGAGGCCTATCGCGTTCCGGAACAGGTCGAGCTGCGGATGATCGTGATCCACCGGGGCGGCACGCCCGAGGAAAACGCGTTCAAGCGCAAGCAGGCCGTGGACATCTGCCGGCGCCTGCTGGCGGGCGAGCGCTTCGACGAGCTGGCCAAGCAGGTTTCCGAAGGACCCCGGGCGGCCGAGGGCGGCTACGTGGGCTGGATCGATCCCGCCACTCGGCGCAGCGAACTGGCCGACGCCATCGCGGACCTGGATCCCGGCGAGATCAGCGATGTCATCCCGGCCGGGGACAGTTTTTATATCCTGCAGATCGGGGGCCGCAAGAAGGGGACGGAAATTCCGTTCGAGAAGGTTCAGGAAACAATCCGCGAAACCCTGGAAAAGGACGAGGCCCGCCGCCTCTATGACGCCTGGATCGCGCGTCTGAAGAAAAACGCTTTTATCAAAAAGCACTGAGGGAGGCTGTCGGACTGTGCCCCGCCGGCGGGACAAGTCCTCCATCCTCCTGCCTGCAAAACCCATCCCGATCCCCTTCCCGGAAGGGGGTTGATGGGTGATATCCGTGAAATCCGCGTCCGTGGTCAATAGCGCCATGAAACCAACCGTTCTCGCCATCACCCTGGGCGACCCGGGCGGCATCGGCCCGGAAGTCGCCCTCAAGGCCGCCTGCGGACTCCGCTGGCCGCGTTGCCTGCGCCTGGTGCTGATCGGCTCCCGCGCCCTGCTGGCGCGCGAAGCGCGGCGGCTCCGCCTGCCGCTCCCGCCGGCGCTGCCGATGGAGCGGCGCCCGGCCCTGGCGCACCCGGTCGTCAACTGGGAACCGGAGGCCAACCCGGGCCGCCGGCGTTCCCGTCCGCCCTGGCGGCCGGGCGCCTGTGGCCGGTCCCAGGGCCAGGCCGCCGTGCGCTGGATCAACGCCGCGGTCGCGGGGTGCCTGGCCGGCCTCTTCGACGGGATGGTCACCGGACCGGTCTGCAAGCAGAGCCTCAGGCTGGCCGGTCTGCCCTTCCCCGGCCACACCGAGTACCTGGCCGCCCTCACGCGCACGAAGCGCTTCGCCATGCTGCTCCTGGGCGGCCCGCTGCGGGTGGCGCTCGTCACGCGCCATTTGCCCCTGGCCCGCGTCCCGGCCGCCGTGACCCGCCCCGCCATCGCCGAGGCCGCGGAGCTGACCGCCCGGGGCCTGGACTGGCTTGGCGTGAAGAACCGGGAGATCGGCGTCTGCGCTCTCAACCCCCACGCCGGCGACGGGGGCATGCTGGGACGCGAGGAAATCACCACGATCATCCCGACCGTCCGGGCTTTACAGCGACGCGGGCTCAAAATCCAGGGACCGATTCCGGCCGATGTGATCTTTCACCAGGCCCTGCGCGGGCGCTACGGGGCGATCCTGGCCATGTACCACGACCAGGGGCTGGGTCCGCTCAAGATGCTCGCCTTTGAGCGGGGCATCAACCTGACCCTCGGCCTGCCGATCCTGCGGACCTCGCCGGACCACGGCACCGCCTTTGACATCGCCGGCCTGGGGATCGCCGATCCCGGCAGTATGGTTGCCGCGATCGCGCTGGCCGCCCGGCTGGCGCGGCGGCGGAACCCGTGGCGAATCCCCGTCCACCCTCCGAACGCTTGAGACGCTCGGGCGGCCAAACCGTCCCGAGCCTTTGCGTCAGGTTGCCCTTATTTCGCTTCCAGCGCGTGACTCCGCGTATATGGCCAGTAGATTCGCTTTGCCTTGACAACGATGTTCTTCTCGAGTACGGCGCTGGAAAACAAGGCGGCCACCCTCCGCCAAGCGGAATTCGCACCCGGGAGGGATGCGCTGCGTTGGGTCCGTCATTTCTTGTTTGTCGCGCTTTCCGCGATAATAAAACTTGAAGCCATTCCGGTTTCATGCCACAAGTTAGGGTCGGGTGGCTTTCGAGCAACAACATCGTTTTCGGGAGGAAGTCGTCATGATCGCCAGAAACATGGCAGCGGCAGGGTTGGCGTTGGTCGGGCTCGCGGCCTGGGGCGATGTGCCCCGGCAAAAGGAATCGGCCACGCCTGAGGATGCCGGCAATTTCCAGCTTTCCCTGGTGACCCCGATCCAGATCCAGCAGGCCGAGCGCTCCATCCACGGGCTGCGCATCAACCTGCTCTACGGCCGCAACGACAACCTCAAGGGACTGGACCTCGGGCTGGGCAACGACTTGACCGGCAACCTGCACGGCGCCCAGATCGGCCTGGTCAACAACGCCGACGGCACGGGCAAGGCCCTGCAGCTGGGGCTCGTCAACTTGATCGGGCTTGAATTCCAGGGCATCCAGCTGGCGCCGGTGGGCGTGAACTTCGTCAACGTCGACTCGGCGGGCTGGCAGCTGGCGGGCGCCGGGGCCAACCTGACCCTGGGGAACCAGGCCGGCGGACAGATGAACGTGTTCGGCGCGAACTTCGCCGGAGGGGACGGCGACAACCAGCTGTCGGCCGCCGGCCTTAACTGGGCCTACGCCAAGGTCAACGGCCAGTGGGTGGCGGCCGGCCTGAACGCCGCCGGGGACGACGCCTCGCTGCAAATCAACGCCGTCGGCGTCAACCTGACCCTGGGCAATACCGACGCCGGCCAGCTCTCGTGCATCGGCGCCAACGTCACCCTGGACGCCGCCGACAAGCAGATCTGCGGGATCGGCGTGAACTACGCGGACACCACCGTCAGCGGCGCCCAGTTCGACGCCATCGGCATCAACTGGGCCGGCGATTCCGCCATGGCCCAGGTGGTCGGCATCGGCGTGAACGCGGCGCTGGAGCAGGTGAACGGCGGACAGGTCAACGCCATTGGCATCGATTTCGCCAACGGCGACGTCAACGGCGCCCAGCTTCTCGGCCTGGCCGGCATCAACCTGGGCATGGGCAGCGTCAGCGGCGCCCAGGCGGTCCTGATCCTGCTGGGCGCCAACTACGCGGGCGAGCTCGAGGGTCTTCAGTGGTCGGGCGTCAACATCGTCTCCGGGAAAATGACCGGCTTCCAGTTCGGCGTGATCAACTACGCCGCCGAGCTCGACGGCATCCAGTTCGGCGTGATCAACATCGCGCCGGCCAACGTGACCCCGTTCCTTCCGATCGTCAACGCCAGCTGGTGATCCCGCCGCATGGCGGCAGGGTTCACGGTTCGGCGGTTCATAGGACCTGAATATTGCACGATGATCGTGCAATATTCACTTTTGCCTAAGCGGGCATTGCCCGCTGGCAAAAGACGTGAAGTTTTGCAGATAACCTATCCGGTTATCTGCAAAACTAACGTGGTTAAACCCCGTTTGGCCGCGTTTTCGCGGCCATCACGGCCCTTCGGGTGAATTTTGCGCCAGTTCGGCGCAAAATTCAGGTAGGACCATGGTTGATGGTTAATGATGGAACGGTCGGCCTTCGGCCTGTTCCCCGCCTGCCCATCAACCATCAACCATCACCCATCAACCATTCTTCTCGATCTTCCGCCCCTTGCCGCAGCGTTCCGCCGAGGCCCGGTCGCAGGCCTCGAAGAACGCCTCGATGTTGGCGATCGGCACCTCGGGCTCGAGAACGTGGGTGGGCGACAGCATCAGCCCGCCCCGCTCGGCCCGCAGGTCCGCGGCCAGTCCGCGCACGACCCGCCGCATGTCGTCCGGCGTACCGAAGGGGAAGGTGGTCTGCGTTCCCACGCAGCCGTCGAAGGCCAGGCGCTGGCCGAAGCGCTTGCGGATGGCCAGGGGATCCATGCACTCCGGCTGGACCGGGTTGAGGATGGTGATCCCGATCTCGACGAGGTCGTCCAGGATGGCGGAAATGTTGCCGTCGGAATGGTACCACACGTGCAGGTCGGGCTTGATCGCCCGCGCGGCGGCGATGACCTTGGCCCAGCGGGGCTTCATCACGGCGCGCCACAGGTCCGGCGCGAACATCAGGGCGTTCTGGTTGGCCACGTCGTCGCCGGTGCTGATGTAATCGCAGCCGGCCCGGGCGGCCGCGATCGCCGCGCGCCGGTTGTTGTCGCAGAAGCGGTCCAGCAGCAGCTCCGCCCACTCCCGCCGCAAAAGCAAATCCTCCAGGAACGGCTCGTAGCCGCGCACCTGCCAGGCGTTCTCGTACATGTGGCCGATCCAGAGATTCGCCGCCAGCCCCTTGGCCTTCGCCTCCTGGACGCCGCGGACCAGGGCGGCGTCGGACCAGCCCGCGTTGCTGACGAGGGGATAGCCCTCGAGCTCCTCGAAGCGCTCGGCGTTGCGCAGGGGGCTGAGGTACTCCGTAAAATGGTGGAAGCCGCCCTGCTGGTGCCCGCAGCCGTTGCCGTCGATCGTGAACCCGTCCCGGCCGTGCGTCTTGCCGGGATGGTAGCCGGCATAATCAGGATACTTGAATCCGGGTGGCGGGGTCAGGCCGCCGCCGCCGGGCAGATCCATGTCGAAATGGCCGGCCAGGTCCTGCGTGCCCGCCTTGGCCGCGACCCGCTCGCCGAGTTCGGGAATGAAGCTGGCGTGCCGCGGAATCCGATCCACGGGCTCGAAGGTCGCGAAGGCCAGGAACCGTTCACGCTTGGTCATGGGGGATCCTCTCTTCTTAGGGTTCAGGGCTTGCCCCGCGTTTCGAGGGGTTCGGGTTCAGGGTTCGGGTTTAACCGCAAAGATCACAAAGATCGCATAGAAAGAGCAGTATTAACAGTCGGGGTCATGATGCCGAAACCCGCCGCGGGTCAAGATAATCATGGGCCTCGATGTTATAATCCTAAGTCGGTTCATCTTTTCATTTTCTGAAATTCATATCTATGTGTTCTTTGCGTTCTCTGCGGTTAATATTCTGATCGGTCTTTGTTTGCATACGTCGAGCATCCCGGTTCAGCCCCGCCCCTGCCGGGCGGCTTCCTCGCGGGCCAGTTGGACCCAGCGCGCCAGGCGGCCGGGCTCGTTGTGGAGCGTGTGGACGTCTTTCATGATGATCTCCAGGCGGCAGCCCCGCGCCGCGTCGAGCGTCTGCCGGAGATCGGCGCGGATGGCATCCTCGTTGAACACGCTCGTGCTGATCAAGGTGGGATTGGGTTTGCGCGAAAACACATACTGCCGGCCCAGGGCTTCGGCCATGAACGCCTGGTCCGCCCAGGGCGAGACCGAGACCCGCGCCAGGTTGGGCAAGCGCTTGAGAACATGCCAGCGGTTATGGACCGGCTCGCAGCAGCCGTAGTAGCACCGGCCGAACCGTTCGACCAGCTCCCGCTGGTACGGAAATATGAACTCCGCGAACTGCTCGGGCCCCACCCCGACGGTCTCCTGCGACTCGCTCAGCATCCACAGGTCGCGCCGGCGCACGGGACGGCCGGGCTTCCAGTCCGGCTGCGGCAGGGCGCGCGTGTAACCCACGCTGCCGGACCCGAGGTATTCGTTTTCGTTGTTCAACGAGTACAGCCCCTCGCGCTCCAACCAGTCGGTGAAGGCGAGGTGGTCGTCCCGCAGGAAGGCCATCAGGCGGTGCAGGCCGGCGGGATTGTCGTACATGGCCAGCATCAGGCCTTCCAGGCCGATCAGCTCGATCGCCGGCCAGGTCAGGCCCATCGTCCAGAAGAAGGCCCCGCGCATCCGCACGGGCAGGACGCCTTTGAAAACGGATTCCAGCCGCGCCTGCTCGTCCAGCGTCGCCTGGCGGTCGACGGCGAAGGTGCGCGGGCGCAGCTTTTCGAAATCCGCGTCCAGGTCCCGGATAGGCGCATCCCAGCGGCGGGCGCCGAGGGGGGTGCCGCTGTCGCTGTAATGCATGACCGTTTCCACGCTGTAGTTGCTGGCCGACACCTTCCAGTTCGTATTGATCACCGGCTCGACGACGTGGTCGTCCCGCAGCGCCTCGAACTGCCAGATCGCCACGCGCAATCCGTATTCCACCCCCCTGGCCCATTCGCCCGCGCATTCGCAGACGCTTTCCGGGAGCGGGTGCACCGGGTCGCGCACCCCCCAGATTTCGGCCAGGATCATCACCCGGTCGGCTTGCCCCTCGTCCAGGGCGTACCAGGCCCGGCGGCGCTCGGCGTTGACGGGGCTCGCGGCGATGCTCCCGATCCGCTCTCCCAGCCGGCGGAGGATGGACCGGTCGGCCTCTGAAACGCGGATGACATCACGGCGCATGCGAAGTCTCCTGAAGCGGCGTGGCGCCGGCGCCAAGCCGCCGGCCCGGACCCACACGTTACCCTGTTGTTTGCCAGCCCTTCAGCGGGCAAACCTAAAACTCGTAGGCCAGGGTGACCCCCCCGTGCAACTGGCGCTGGCCCCGGTAAATCTCCCCGGCGCGCTCCCGGATTTCACCGTCCCACAGCCAGGTATAGACAAGATCGGCTCCGAGTTTCACCCCGTTGCGCCAAGCGTATTCCAGCTTGGCAAACAGATTGCCGTCGTTCAGGGCGTCCATGTCCGCCCCGTAAAAATACTCGTTGAACCCCCGGGAGCCCCAGCCGGCCGACAGGCCGGGCCACAAGGTCAATCCCGGCGCCAGGCCAAAGCCCTGCTGAAGCGTCGCCCTGAGATAGAAGCCATCCGCCCGGCCGAAATCGTAGTAAATGTCCAGCCCGGGCGTCACCCAAGGATTGGCCCACTCGGCGGCCACGAACACCTCCCGGGTGGCGGGGATCGAGACCTCGGCCTCGGTTCCGTCGTCGCCGGCCGCCGTGAAGTCGCCGGGATAGAGGTACTCGATCAGGCCGATAAACACGTCCACCGGCTGCACCGGCAGCTCGTAGTTCAGGCTCAGGTCGATTTCCGAAACCCCCGTCCGCCCGATGGAACGGTCGGTCAGCTCGCTGTTGGCCCAGAACCCGGCGTTGAATCCGAACTTCGAGACCACGACCTGCGGCTGAACCACGGGGTGATCGCTGCAAACCTGGCCTCGAGAAAGGTAGGCGGAGCGCAGGGACACGTCGGCGGACACCGTCGGCCCGGGAGCCTCCTCCTTTTCGATTGCCAGCGGCTTTTCCAGGGCGATCGCCGCCGGCCTGTTGGTGGCGGCGCCCCCCTCCCCGGCCTGGAGGCCCCAGCCCCCCGCGAGGAGGAGGCCGATCCGCATCAGCTGTAATGTCCTGCGCATGACCGCTAGGCCTTGATGTCGAAATCGCAGAGCAACGGCAGGTGATCCGAAAAAAGGACCGGCGGCGCCTGGAACTTCCGGACCTCGATGCCCCGGTTGTGCAGGATGAAATCCAGCTGCCGCTTGGGCGCCCAGCTCGGAAACGAGGCCGCGCCCTCCCCGGCGGCGCTGCTCAGCCCGGTGGCCGCCAGGAACAGGCGCATCTCGCGCTGGCCTCGGAAGGCGTTGAAATCCCCGGCCACGATGCAGGGCCGGTTGACGTCCTTAACCAAGGCGTAGAGATCGTCGAGCTGGCGCCGCCGGATCCAGGAACGGATCGAGAGGTGCACCAGGAACACCGTCAGGTCCTTCAAATCCAGTTCGATGACCAACCGCTTAATGCCCCGGTCGAAGTAATGGAACCGCCCCCCCCGGATGACGTCGCGGCAGAGAAAGGCGTTCACCTGCTTATTGACCACCGGCAGGGCGCGGGCCAGGGATGGCTTGGCGTACTTGGACTCGTAGAGGTGGTAATGCCCCAGGACCTTGGCGATCGCCGCCGCCTGGTTCGTGCGCCGGGAACGGTAGGAACCGGCATCGACCTCCAGCAACCCGACGATGTCGGGATGGCAGGAATGGATAAAACCGGCAATCCGCTGCAGGTTGTCGAAGGTGGGCGCCAGGTAGCCGCTCCAGGGCAGGTGCAGACGCCCGCCGGCGCCGGTGCAATACCTGACGTTGTAGAGAAGAAAGCGCACGCGCCCCAAGATAGATCGCCCCGCGCAAAAAATCTATCCCGAATTTCAGACCCCGGCACGACACGCTTGACAGCCGCTCCCGCAGCCCGTTATGGTGCGCCGCCGGAGCCCCCGAGTCCCCAACCGCCGCCAGAGGGTTAACAGGAGCCGCCATGAGCATCGCCTTCCGCCCGGAACGCTGGAACCAGATCAAGGCCGACGCCCGCGCCTGGTGGGCCGGCGAACTGGACCGCCCCCTGATCCAGGTCGTCCTCTGGGGGTTCCCGGCGGACCGGCCGGAGCCGCCCCTGCGCGGCCAGGGCTTCACCGCCTTCCATGACGACGCGGTTTCCGCCGAGGCCATCGTGGATCGCTGGGATTACGAGTTCTCCACCCAGCGCTTCCTGGGAGACGCCTTCCCCTCGCTCTGGCCCAACTTCGGAGCCGGCGTGCTCGCGGCCTTCCTGGGCGCAACCCTTAAAAAGGACCCGGTCGCCCAGACCGTCTGGTTCCAGCCTCCCGGCGAAGCGGAGATCGGGGATCTCCGCTTCCGCCATGATCCGGCCAGCCGCTGGTTCCGGCGCATCGCCGACATTTACCGCGCCGGCCTGGACCGCTGGCAGGGGCGGGTCCAGATGGGCATGACCGACCTGGGCGGCAACCTGGATATCCTCTCGACCTTCCGGCCCAGCGAGCAACTGCTCCTTGACCTCTACGACCACCCCGGGGAAGTCAAACGCCTGACCTGGGAAGCGCACGAGTGCTGGTGGCGCGCTTTCGACGCCTTCAGCGCCCTGCTGCGCCCCGTCAATCCCGGCTCCACCGCCTGGACCCCGATCTATTCCGAAACGCCTTACTACATGCTGCAGTGCGACTTCTGCTACATGATCGGCCCGGCGATGTTCGAGGAGTTCGTCAAGCCCGAACTCCAGGCCTCCTGCCGCCGGCTGGGCAACTCCTTCTACCACCTGGACGGACCCGGCCAGCTGCCGCACCTGGATTCCCTGCTCTCGATCCCCGAGCTGAAGGGCGTGCAGTGGATTCCCGGCGCGGGCCAGCCGGACTACGAATACTGGCCGGAGGTCTACCGGAAAATCAGGAAAGCCGGCAAATTGGTCCAGATCTTCGGCGACCTCGGCACGCTCGACCGCCTAACCGCGAAGCTGGGCGACGCCCGCGGCCTTTGCCTGATCGCCTCGGGACCCGCCGCCCGGGAACAGGAGTTCCGCGACGGCCTGCGCCGCTACGGGATAGAGTCCACCTGGTAGCCTGACCTATTCATCAACTTTTCAAGTTGTTGAATAGGTCACTCTGGCGCAACATATTGCGCCAGAGACGTGATGGGCATCGCTGCGGCGATGCCCAAACGTGGCAAACCCCGTTTTGTGGCGGTAAAACCGCCACAATCATCACGTGACCACGTTGGCACGTGGAACGTGACTCACGTGGCGGCCGCGGAGCGGTGAATAATTCGCTGCGTGCGAATTATTCAGGCTAGAATCCAGGTTCACTCCCCCAGCAGGTGCCGGCCGCCGTCGACGAAGATCACCTGGCCGGTGATCGCGTCGGCGCGCAGGAGGAACAGCACGGCCTCGGCCACGTCGGCCGGCGCTGGGCGCCGCCCCAGCAGGCGCGGCCCGGCCTTCTCCCGGGCATTGCCGGAACCCGCCGCAGCCAGCACCGCCCCCGGGGCCACACCGTTGACGGCAATGCCGGGGGCCAGCTCCCGGGCCGCCAGGCGGGTAAGCTCGGCCAGGGCCTTCTTGGAAAGCGCGTAGGGCACGGCGTCAGGCCGGCTGGAGACGATCCGGCGATCGAGCAGGTTGACGATCTTGCCCCGGCGGGTCCGGCTCGCAAACGCCCGCACCAGGAAGAGGGGCGCCGCCAGGTTGGCCGCCCACTCGCTCCGCAGGGCGGCGGGGGTCGTGGTCCGCAGGGTATGCTTGTGAAACACGGCGGCGTTGTTGACCAGGATATCCACCCCGCCGGCCAGGCGGCAGGCGCGGGCCATGACCCGCTCGCAGGCCCCCGGCGCCGTCAGGTCGGCCCGCACGACCCAGGCCTGCGCGCCGGCGCGGCGCAGACGCCGCGCCAGGATCCCGGCCTCGCGCCCCGAGCGGCGGCAGTGAATGACCACCCGGCAGCCGGAAGCGGCCAGGGCCTCGCAGATCGCGCGGCCGATCCGCACCGCGCCCCCGGTGACCAACGCAACCTTGTTCTCTAAATTCATGGCATCACCACCGGCCCCGCGGCCGGGAACATGTTGGGCTGTAGGCGGGAACGTCCGTCGGCTGACGGATTTCCCGCCGGACCGCCAAGAGCGGCGGGCAATCCGTCAGCCGACGGACATGCCCGCCCTACAAAATTCCCATGGACGAATGGACACGCCAACGCGACGCCTGCGCTTCACACCCCCGGCTGGAACACCCGCGATACCGTGGCGTCGTAAAGAGTCACGATCCACTTGAACGGCGAATAGATCAGGCGCAAGCGGGTCATGGCCAGCAGCATCTCCAGCGAGGCGCGCACCACCCTCAGGCGCGAGCCGGTCACATCGTGCCAGACCGTCGGGATTTCGACGATCGCGAACCCGGCCCGGTGCAGTTGGAACAGGAGGTCCACGTCGAACGCCCAGCGGGTGATCCCGACCCGCGGCAAGACGGCGCGGACGGCCTCGCGGCTCATCAGCTTGGCCCCGCACTGGGTGTCCGTGATCCGCAAGCCGAACAGGATCCGGACCAGCCGGTTGAAGCAGCGCGACGCCACCCGGCGGGACAGGGGCTGGCGGGGGCTGACCTCGGCCCCCGGAATCCAGCGCGAGGCGATGATCGCCCCGGCCGACCCCAGGCGCTCGGCCAGCTGCTGGAAGGCCTCCGGCGGCGTCGCGCCGTCGGCGTCCACGAAGCCCACCTTGTCCCCCGTGGCCCGGGCCAGGCCGATCAGGACGGCCCCGCCTTTGCCCACCGGGCGCGGCTCGACGATCACCCGGAGCTGGGAAAACTTCCCCTCGAACCCCTGGGCCACCGCCGCCGTCCGGTCGCGCGATCCGTTGACGACCACGATGATTTCCACCCCGCCGCCGTAGCGGCCGGCAAAATACGGCAGGTAGGCCTCCAGCATGCGCCCCAGGCGCGCTTCCTCGTTGAAAGCCGGCACGATAATCGAGAGATCCATGGTGGCTTACAAAAAATACCAGCCGCATAAAGGAGAAATGACCTTTGATTTTTCCTTGCTGGCAGGAAAAATTCAGAAACGATTGTCCCGGACTTTTTGGATCATGATCCGGCGGCGAATGAAGGTGGGAATATCCAGGTTGTCCCCCTCGATGATCGTGGGATCGACATCCTTGAACCGCCCCTGCCCCGCCGTTTCGAACAAATTCCCCTGGGTCAGCTCGCTCCCGGATGGCGCCGCGGATGGCGGGGCCGCCTCGGCCGGCGCGGGCCGGGCCGGCCGGTCGCCGCCGGGCTCGACCGCGAGCACGGTGACCAGCACCCGTTCCCGCAGGGCGGGATCGCAGCTGACCCCCACCATGGCCAGGGCATCCTCCTTGGCCGCCGCCGCGACGCCCCGCGCCAGGGCGTCCACCTCCTTCAGCGTCAGGTCCTCCCCGCCGCTGATGCTGACGAGATAGGACGACGCCTGGGCCAGCGTCTGCCCGCGCTTCAGCAGCGGGTCGCTGCCGAGCGCCCGGAGCACCTGGTTGATCCGGTCCGGCCCCTCCCCCTCGGCGCAGCCGAAAACGCACGGCCCCCCGCCCTCCCGGAGCAGAGTCCGCACGGCGCTAAAATCGAGGTGGATCACGCCCTTGCGGCACAGCACCCGCCAGAGGGAGCAGACGCCGCGGGCCACCATGGTGTCGGCCTGCTGAAACGCCTGGGCGAGGTTGGCGCGGTCTTCAACCAGTTCCAGCAGGCGCTGGTTGGGCAGGCAGATGACGCCATCGGCGGCCTCTTGCAGCGCCAGCAGGCCCTGGCGGGCGTGCTCCATGCGGCGGCGGCCCTCGAACTCGAACGGCAGCATGGCCAGGGCCAGGACCAGGACGCCCGCCTTGCGGGCCTCCTCCGCCACCAGTGGGGCGGCGCCGGTGCCGGTGCCGCCTCCCAACCCCACCACCAGGATCACCCAGTTGACATCACGGAACAAAGCGCGCAAGGTTTCGGCGTCCTCCGCCGCGGCGCGGCGGCCCACGCGGGGATCCCCCCCCGTGCCCAGGCCCTTGATGACCTGCGCTCCGAACTGAATCGTCTTGACCCGCCCGCCCGGGACGGCCTCGCCGGCGGCCTCGGTGTTGACGACCGCCAGCAGCGGGCCGTCCGGCCCCTGCCGGGCCAGCTCGGCCACGGCCCGGCCGGCCCCGTTGCCAACGCCGACGACCAGCAGGCGGCAATCGGACGTCTTAGCTTCCGACGCGTTTTCCGCGGCCACCTCACACCCTCCGGTTGAACAGGTTGCCCAGCATTTCGATAAACGTCAGCGACTTGTCTTTCTCGCCGCTCTCGCTCAGCACCGCGTAGCGGATCAGCCCCAGCAAGGTAGCGTATTCCGGCCCCTCGTGGGCCGTGGACAGGCCGCTGAAATTCCTTGGTTTTCCCACCGCGCAGGGCATTTCGAACATGCGCTCCGCCGCCATCGCCACGCCCCGCAGACGCGCCCCGCCGCCGGTCAGCACGATCCCGGCGCCCAGCTTGACCAGCAGGCGCCGGCGCTCCAGCTCGCGGCGGAGCATGCCGAACAGCTCGTCCACCCGGGCGCTGATCACCAGGTTCAGGTCGGAAACCGCGACCGAGCCCGGGGCGAACCCGACCTCCGGCGGAATGGCGATGCGCTGAAAATGCGCGCCGGTGTCCACAATGGCCGAGCCCGATTCCTGCTTGAGGGTCTCGGCGCGCTTGAGGGAAATCGCGAAGCCCTGGGCGATGTCATTGGTGATGTGGTCGCCGCCCACCGCCAGCCCGCCGGCGTACGCAAGGGTGCCGCCGGCGTAAGCGGCCATGCTGGTGACGCCGCCGCCCAGGTCGATCAGGGCCACCCCGCATTCCTTCTGCTCCGGGGTCAGCACGGCCAGGGCCGAGCACAGCCCGCCGAAGGCGACATCGGCGATGTCCAGGCCCACGTTGCGGACGGCCTTTTCAGCGTTCTGGCGCGGGTTGCGCGCGCCATGGATGATCAGCATGTCCAGGGACAGCTTGCCCCCCTGCATGCCCTCGGGATTGGACACCCCCCCCTGGCCGTCCACCGCGTACAGCTGGGGCACGGTGTGCATGACCTCGACATCGTGGGGCAAATGAATGGCCCGCGCGATCTCCATCACCTCTTCCACGTCCTCCCGGGTCACCCCGCGGCGCGGATCGTAGATCGGCACGCTGCCCGGGTTGACCATGCACTGGACGTGGCCGCCCGATAGCGCCAGATAGACCTGGCGGATTTCCACGTTCCCGCTCTGCTCGGCGCCCTGGATCGCCGCGCGCACGCAGGTTTCGACGTTCGCCAGGTCAACGATGACCCCCTTGCGCACGCCGCAGGACGGGCATTGGCCGATGCCCGTGACCATGACCGGGCCGTCCTCGCGGGACTCCCCGACCAGGGCGCAGACCTTGGAGGTGCCGATCTCCAGGGCCACTATCGGAGCCATTGCCATGACATTATTCCTTCTCAGCGCGGAGCGGTTCCGCAATCCCAGAAATTCCAAGTTCCAAAATCCAAATTCCAAGGAATATTCAAATTCCAATCAGGACAAAATACAATCAAGTTTTCACATTTGTTGCTTTGCCTTCATTAGATTGATTCCCCTGGAATTTGGAACTTGAAGTTCGGAATTTAATAGTATTCGGGCGCTGGAAAATTGTTCTCCAGGGTCATGTCGAGCGAGGCCAGCCGGCGCCCCTGCGCCGCCGCGGCCTTGAGGATTTCCGCCAGCTTGAGGAGTTTCTGCTCCAGCTGGTCCCGCTCCAGGGCATCCCCCGTACCCATCCGCTGCCAGGCCAGCTGCACCCGCTCGCCGCCGGCCAGGAACAGCTCCAGCGCCTCCCGGCTGCGCACGTCGATGCGCACGACCTTGAACAGGCCGCGGACCTGGGTGGATTCGCAGACGTCAATCACCGCCAGGGCGTTCATGACGGATGTGCCGCCCAGGCGCGAGCCGGGCCGCAACCCGGCCAGGCAATGCCCGCTGATCGCCGGCAACTGCGAAGCGGGGCCGGCCGGACCCAGCACACACCCCTCGCGGTCCACCGTCAGGAAATAACCGCCCATGTCCAGGCGGGCGGCGGAGACCCGCTCCTGGACCTCGATCACCAGTTCGCCCGGCAAACGCCGCGAGATGGTTACCTCCTTGACCCGGGGCACTTTGCTCTTCAGAAAATCCCGTTTGGCGGCGAGGTCCAGGGCAAACAGGTTCCTGATCCCCGTCAATTCGGCGTAGTCCATGACATGCTTCGGGGTGATGACCTCGCCGACGCACTGAATCTTGAAATCCCGGATATGGAAGGCGTCGTTGCGCTCCAGGGCGTGCCGGTAGAAGAACTGCCAGCCCACCCAGAGCACGGCCGCCAGGGCCAGCAGGCCGACGAACAGGACCGCAAAGCGGCCCGCCCAGCGCGCCCGGGCCTTCGCGTCCAACGCGGCGCGCGCCTGGACGCGCAACTGGGTCGAGCGGCGTTCGTCGAACAACGCCGCCGCCCGCCGGCCGCGCTGCGCCCTGGATTTACGAAACCACATGCCACTCCTAGCCGGCGTCAGACAGCGCGGTGACGCGGGTGGAACAAACCTTCAAATTCCAAGCAACCCAATCCAAAGTTCAGGGACGACTGAAAGTCCACAGTTATCTATACCATAAAAATCCGGATGTTGCTGTCGTTTTTTTCATTGCCTCAATGGCGGGCTTTTCTTTGGAATTCGGAGCCTGGAACTTGGCAGTAATTACAGAGCGGCCAGTTCGACAATGCGCCCGCACAAGGCCGCGAAGGAATACCCGGCCGCCGCCGCCGCCTTCGGCAGCAGGCTGGTCTCGGTGAACCCGGGGACCGTGTTCAGCTCGAGCACGTGCAGGGCGCCGTCCGGCGCCAGCCGCAGGTCCACCCGCCCCATCCCCCGCCCGCCCAACGCGCGGTAGGTGGCCAGGGCCAGGCCCTGGCACAGCTCCGTTTCCGCCCGGCTCAACTTCGCCGGGACCTGGTACTCCGTCATGCCCCGGGTGTACTTGGCCCGATAGTCGTAATTGTTGTCCGGCGCCAGGATTTCAATCACCGGCAGCGCGTCGTCGCCGACCAGCCCGACGGTCAGCTCCTTGCCGGCAATATAGGCTTCGACGATGACTTCCCCGTTGTAGGACAGCGCGTCGGCCAGGGCCGCCGCCCACTCGTCCTCCCGCAAAACCTTGTGCACGCCATAGCTGGACCCCTGGCGCACCGGCTTGACCACCACCGGCAGGGGCAGGCCGCGCCGCCCGCCGGACCGCAGGACCTCGAACGGCGGGGTCGTCACTCCCTTCTCGATCAGCGCGCGCTTGGAACGCGCCTTGTCGAACGCCAGCTTGCTGGCCTCGGGGCCGGCGCCCGTGTAGGGCACCCCGCGGCGTTGGAGCAGGGCCTGGATTTCCCCATCCTCGCCGAACTCGCCGTGCAGGGCGATGAAGACCACGTCGGTTTCCGCCGGCAGCTCGATCTCGCGGCTGCGGACGTCCACCTCGGTGACCCGGTAGCCGTTTTCCCGCAGGCCTTTGGCCACGGCCGCGCCCGACCGCAACGAGACCTCCCGCTCGCTCGAAAACCCGCCCTTGAAAACGGCGATATGCTCAACCTTGCGCTTATTCAAGACAAGCGATCTCCTCTTCCAATGCCACCCGGGTCCGCGCGCGCACGGCCCGGCGCGCGAGCTCCAGCAGCGCCCACACGTCCGAGGCCGCGGCCCCCCGCTCCGTCACGATCACGTTGGCGTGGCGTTCCGAAAAGCGCGCCCCGCCGATCCGAAAGCCCTTCATGCCCGCTTCCTCGATCAGGCGCCCCGCGAAAGCCCCCTCCGGGTTGCGGAACACCGAGCCCGCCGAACGCAGCCCCTTCATCCAGCCCCGGCGCTCCGCGATTTCGAGCATGCGCTCGCGGATGGCGGCCGGCTCGCCGGCCTCCGTCGCCAGGGCCGCCTCGAGGATGATTTTGTCCTCGAGCCCGCCGCCCCGCCGGTAGGTAAAACACAAATCGCGCGCGGCGAGCACCTGTTCCTTCCCCCGGCGGTCCAGGCAGCGCACCCAGGCCACGGCTGGGCCGATCTCGCGGCCCCAGGCGCCGGCGTTCATCCGCAGGGCGCCGCCGACCGTCCCCGGGATGCCGGTCAAAAACTCCAGCCCGGTCCGGCCTGCCCGCGCCGCCCAGGCCGCCAAGGCCTGCAAGGACGCCCCCGCTCCCGCCACCAGCCGGTCCGGGCCCTCGGCCCGGATGCCGCGGAACTGTTTGCCTGTCAGGCGCAGCAGCAGTCCGCGAACCCCGAGATCGCCGGCCAGGATGTTGCTCCCCGCCCCCAGCACCCGCCAGGGCGCGCCGGATTTTTGCGCCCACCGGAGGATCTTCGCGAGCTCGGCCGGCGAATTCACCTCCGCATAAATATCAGCCTTGCCGCCAACATGCAAGGTCGTCTTGCGATCCAGCGCGACGCCGGCGCGGACGGTCGTCGTCTTGAGTCGCAGCCCGGCGAGCCCGGCGAGCCAGGCGCCCGCCGGGTCCAAGCCGGCAAGCCCGGAGCGCGCCAAGCCGGACTTGGCCCAGTCCGCCATCCGGCCCACGTCGCCGGCGCCGAGGATCAGCAGGCCGTCGCCCCGCGCCAGGCGCCCGCGCAAATAGCCCCAGGCGTGGGCCGGCGAGGACGCCAGGAGCGTCCGGACCTTCCCCGCCTGCCGCAGGCGCGCATACAGGTCCCAGGCGGTTCCCCCCGCCACTTCCGGCTCCGACGCCGCGTAGACCGGCAGCAGGATCAGCTCGTCGAGCCCCGCGAACACCCCGGCAAAGTCCCTGCCCAGGGCGCGGGTCCGGCTGAAGCGGTGCGGCTGGAACACCGCCAGCCAGCGTTTGCGCCGGAGGGGTTTCAGGTTCCGCAGGACCGCCCCAACCTCCGACGGGTGGTGCGCGTAGTCCGAAATCACGAGCACGCCGTCCTTCTCGATCACCCGCTCGAACCGCCGGCGGACCGGCTCAAACCGGCCCAGGGCCCGGCTGACCTTCGCGAAAGCAGCGCCCCATTCGTCGGCCACCGCGCAGGCCGCCAGGGCGTTGAGCGCGTTGTGACGGCCGGGGACCGGCAGGACCAGTCGGCCCAGTTGACGCCCGCGGCGCCAGACGTCGAACGCCACGGACCCGCCGGCCTCCGCGACCCGCGCGGCCCGCCAGTCGGCCCCGGGCGAAAATCCGTAGGAAACCGACCGGGCGTGCCCGGCGCACAGCCGCCGCGCCTCGGGGTCGTCGGCGCAGTAGACCAGCCGACGCCGGACGTGGCGGGCCAGCGCGGCGTAGCAGGCGCGCAGGGCGGCCAGGTCGGCGAAATGCTCGGCGTGGTCGAACTCGATGTTCGTGATCACCGCGACCTCCGGCGCGTAGGCCGCCAGGGTGCCGTCGCTCTCGTCGGCCTCCGCCACCAAGATATTTTCCGACCCGCCCGCCCCGGCCACCCCGCCCAGCCCGGCGGCTTCCCCGCCAATGCAGAACGCGGGCGCATGCCCGCAGCCGCGCAGGGCCTGGACGATCATCGAGGTCGTCGTGGTCTTGCCGTGCGCGCCGCTGACGATCACGGAGTTCGCACCGGAAAGCAGCGCGGCCATGACGAGGCCCCGGCGAAAGACGGGCGCGCCGCGCGCGGCGGCGGCGGCCGGCTCGGGGTGGTCCGGGGGCACCGCGGTCGTGCGCACGAGCCAGTCGGCGTTCGCGGCGTGGGCAGGGTCGTGTCCGGCGGCCACGGGAATGCCGCGCGCTTCCAGCCAGGCGGCGAGCGCGCCGGGCGCGCGGTCGCACCCGGAGACCTGGAACCCGCGCCGTTTCAGGTGGAACGCCACCCCGGCCATCCCCACCCCGCAGACGCCCACCAGGTGCACCCGCCCCCGCCCGCGGGCCAGCCGCGCGGCGATGCGGTCCCGCTCAGCCAGCAGTTTAGATATTGAATCGCTCACAACCGCAGCATTTCAAAATAATTCGGACCCCGGAGTTGCCCGCGAATCACGCCAATCAACGCGAATGTTTACATGATTTGAGCATTGATCACTTGAGCCCTATGTTCATCGTTCAGCGCAGAGACGGCTTTGATTTCCACTTTGTGGTTATACCCTTCAAAACATGCTCCCACAGACTTATTCGAATACCAAACCGACCTTGTTACGGCGCCTTTACTGCGAACGGCCCACCCCGGCCATAGCCGGAGCCGGAAAACCACGCATACCAGT